>RECW01000146.1 GCA_007693835.1 Paracoccaceae bacterium
TTTCGCGTCACACGAAGCGCCGTCCGCAGGCGCGCGCCGCCACGCAAACCCCGTCAGTCCCTCACCACCAGCGGTCCGGCCGCGCGACGAAAGCCGCCGCCCGCTCGATGGCCGTCGCGTCGTTCAGGAGCGCCGCCTCGCCCCACGGCTTGCCGATCAGCTGCAGGCCGAGCGGCAGCCCCTCCGCCGAGAGACCGGCCGGCACGGAGATCGCCGGCAGGCCGGCGAGGTTCACCGTCACCGTGAACACGTCGTTGAGATACATCTTCACCGGATCGTCGCCGCCGATCTCGCCGAGGGCGAAGGCTGCGGACGGCGTCGCCGGGGTCAGGATGGCGTCGACGCCGGCCTCGAACGCCTGCTCGAAGTCGCGCTTGATCAGCGTCCGCACCTTCTGCGCGCGCAGGTAATAGGCGTCGTAGTAGCCGGCCGAGAGCACGTAGGCGCCGATCATGACGCGCCGGCGCACCTCCGCGCCGAAGCCCTCCGCGCGCGTGCGCTCGTAGAGGTCCGTCACGCCCTCCGAGCCCTTGAGATCGGCGCGCAGGCCGTAGCGCACGCCGTCGTAGCGCGCGAGGTTCGAGGACGCTTCGGCCGGCGCGATGATGTAGTAGGCCGGCAGCGCGTACTTCGTGTGCGGGAGCGAGATCTCCACGATCTCGGCGCCGGCGTCGGCCAGCATCGCGCGCCCCTTCTCCCAGAGCGCTTCGATCTCCGGCGGCATGCCGTCGAGCCGGTACTCCTTCGGCACGCCGATGCGCCGGCCGCGCACGTCGCCGGTCAGGGCGGCCTCGAAGTCGGGAACCTCCAGAGGCGCCGACGTGCTGTCCTTCGGGTCCTCGCCGCTCATCGCCTTCAGCATGATGGCCGCGTCGCGGACGGTCTTCGTCATCGGTCCCGCCTGGTCGAGCGACGAGGCGAAGGCGACGATCCCCCAGCGCGAGCAGCGCCCGTAGGTCGGCTTGATCCCGACGATGCCGGTGAAGGCCGCAGGTTGCCGGATCGAGCCGCCGGTGTCGGTGCCGACCGCGCCGAGGCAGAGGTCCGCCGCCACCGCCGCCGCCGAGCCGCCGGACGAGCCGCCGGGCGTCAGCGGGCGGTTGTCGCCGGGCCGGCGCCACGGCGAGGCGACCGGGCCGTAGCACGAGGTCTCGTTGCTCGACCCCATGGCGAACTCGTCCATGTTGAGCTTGGCCGCCATCACCGCGCCCTCGGCCCAGAGCTTCGCGGTGACGGTGGACTCATAGGGCGGCAGGAAGTCCCGCAGGATGTCGGACGCCGCCTGGCTGCGGACGCCCTCGGTGCAGAACAGGTCTTTGACGCCGATGGGGACGCCGCAAAGATCGGGCGCGTCGCCGGCGGCGAGTCGGGCGTCGGCGGCGGCGGCCATGGCGCGCGCGCGGTCGTGCGTCTTTGTGGTGACGGCGTTAAGGGCGTCCGCGCGGTCGATGGCGGCGAGGCAGGCTTCGGTGAGCTCGACCGCGGAGAACCGGCGGGCGCGCAGGCCGTCGCGGGCCTCGGCGATGGTGAGCGTGTTCAGGTCGGTCATCGCGGGCCTCCGGCGCGGGTCGCCCGCGGTGTAGCGACGGGCGCGCGCGGCCGCAAGCGAGGGGTCGGGAGGGATACCGGGGGATGAAGGTTCTTGTTCTGGGCGCCAGCGGTCGGCTCGGCCGACGGATCGTCGCGGAGGCGTGCGCGCATGGCTGGACAGTGCGGGCGCAGACGCGCGACGCGGCGCGCATCGCCCCCGCGGAAGGTGTGGAGGTCATGGTCGCCGACCCGACGGACGCGCCGCGGATGGCGGAGATCGTCGCCGGCTGCGACGCGGTCGTCTTTGCGCTCGGCGTCGACCGGATCGGCCCGACCACGCTGTTCTCCGACGCCACGCGCGGCGTGATCGCCGCGATGGCGAGGCACGGCGTCCGCCGGCTGGTCGCGGTGACCGGCGTCGGCGCGGGCGAGACGCGCGGCCACGGCGGGTGGTTCTACGACCGCGTGATCTTCCCGCTGTTCACGCGCCGGCGCTACGCGGACAAGGAGCGGCAGGAGGCGCTGATCCGCGCGAGCGGGCTCGACTGGGTGATCGTCCGCCCTGCCCCGTTCGCCGCGAAACCCGGCGACGCGCCTCTCGAGACGCATGTCGCCGTGTCGCCGGACCTGAGGCTCACCGCGATCACCCTCGATGAGGCGGCGCGGTTCACGGTCGAGCAGGTCGCGAGCGACGCCTTTCTGGGCCAGGCGGTGTTCGTCGGCCGGCGCTGACTACTCGACGACCTTGGGGACGACGAAAAAGCCTTCGCGGGTCTCGGGCGCGTTCGCCAGCACCTTGTCGCGGATGTTCCCGTCGGTCACCACGTCGGCGCGGCGCTTCAGGCGCATCGGCGTCACCGAGGTCATCGGCTCGACGCCCTCGACGTCGACTTCGGCGAGTTGTTCGGCGAAGGCGAGAATGCGCGAGAGCTCCGTCGCAAGCGCGTCGAGCTGGTCCTCCTCGACGCGGATGCGCGCCAGATGCGCCACCCGCCGCGTCACGTCCCTGTCGACCGCCATGCCCGCCTCCTGTCGCCACGCCCGCCTTACGCCGCCGCCGCCCGCGCCGCAACCGGCCGCGCGCCGTGGCGCACCCAGGCGAGCAGCAGCGCGCCGAGCACCACGCCGTTCAGGATGTGCCAAAGGAAATGCGTGCCCATCGGAAACGTGTCGCATAGCCGCTGGTCGAGCGAGCGGAACGTCAGCGACGCGGTGAACGCCACCCCCGCCCCGAGCAGCCACCATCCCGCCGCCCGCCGCCGGACGAGCAGCAGGACGCCGGAGACGACGAGGGCGAGCAGCGCCGGCATGTAGCCGATGGCCGGATTGAACGCAGGCGGCAGCGCCGCGGCCGCGGCCGAGCGGAAGCCGCCGGCGAAGAACGGGAAGGCGAGCGCGACCGCCAGCGCCTCGCCGCCCCGCGCGCCGAAGAAACGCCAGACGGCGAAACCGAGATAGGTGACGATGAACAGCAGGATGGGCACGACGTCCGCCACGCCCGCCCACCGGGTCGCGAAGGTGTGGAACAGCGTCGAGCCGACGCCCACGGCCGTCGTCAGCGCGATCAGCGTCCACATCGGCCCGTCGAGCCGGCCCGCCGCCTTCGCGGACCGCCACCCGAGCCACGCCGCGACGAAGAAGGCCGCGTTGGTGACCGCGTTCAGCGGCTCGGCGAACAGGCCCGGCCCCAGGCGCTCGCAGTAGATGTTGACCTGCGCCGTCCAGTCCATCATGGCCTCCCTGCCCCGGCGTGGCGCATGTAGCCGTTCGGCGCAGCGCCGCAAAGGCTTGCGCCGCGCCGCGCGGCTTCGCAGGATCGCACATGGTCAAACGACAGGAGCGCGCCATGCACCTCACCTGGCTCGGCCACGCGAGCTTTCGCATCGAGATCGGCGGCGAGGTCCTGCTGCTCGACCCGTGGCTGCGGGGCAATCCGTCGTTCGACGAAGCGCGGTTCGACGAGGCGGTCGCGGGCGTCACCGCGATTCTCCTCACCCACGGCCATTTCGACCACATCGCGTCGGCCGCCGAGGCGGCGCGGGCCGCCTCGGCGCCGATCTACGGCATCTACGACCTGGTGTCGTGGCTGACGGCGACGGAGGAGATCGAGGGCGTCGGTTTCAACAAGGGCGGCACGGTGACGATCGGGAGCGTCTCGGTGACGATGGTGAACGCGGTCCACTCCTCGTCCGCCACCGTCGACGGCAAGCCGGTCTACACCGGCGGCGAAGCGGGCTTCGTCATCTCGGCCGGCGGCGAGACCCTCTATGTGGCCGGCGACACCGACGTGCATTCGGACATGGCGCTGATCCAGGAGCTGCACCACCCCAAGGTCGCGATCCTGCCCATCGGCGGCCACTTCACGATGGACGCCGCCCGCGCCGCCTTCGCCTGCCGCAAGTTCTTTTCCTTCAACGCGGTGGTGCCGAGCCATTACAAGACCTTCCCGCTGCTCGCGCAGTCGGCCGACGCCTTCGCGGCCATGATCGCGCCGACGCCGGTGGCTGCGCCGGCGGTGATGGAGCGGATCGCGCTCTGAGCGGCGGCGCCGGGCGCGAGCGCCTCGCAAGGAAATATCCGGGGCGCAACATTCTTCTGGGCGTGGGTCTTGCGGCGACAAAAAGTTGCCGCGCCTCTTGATTGTGCAGCCGCAACATGGCAAATCTTTTCGCATACGCGGCAGGAGGGGCGCATGTTGGATTCCGAGGCTTTCGGCGAGATCAAGCGCGGCACGATCTGCATCGAGGACATCGCGGTCGGCATGTCGCGGGGCTTGCGCAAGGTCGTGGAGGACGTCGACATCGAGATGTTCGGCCGCATCTCGGGCGACCGCAACCCGGTCCACTTCGACGAGGACTATGCGCGCGACACCATTTTCGGCGGCCGCATCGCCCACGGCATGCTGACCGCCTCGCTGATCTCGGCGGTGATCGGCGAGCAGTTGCCGGGTCACGGCACGATCTACATGAAGCAGTCTCTCACCTTTCTCGCCCCGGTGCGGATCGGCGATCTCGTGGAGGCGACCGTCACGGTCGCCGACATCGACTACGGCCGGCGGCGCGTGACCCTCGACTGCGTGTGCACGGTCGAGGGCAAGCCGGTTCTGAAGGGCGAGGCGATGGTGCTGGCGCCCTCCGCCAAGTTCGATTGACCCTGCCTCCCATGCGACGGCGCGCCGTGGCGCGGCCTTGAACAGCCGCGCCGCCTGCGCGATACCCCTTCCCTGACAAGACCATGAACTTTCACGATCAGGCGCGATCTTGCGGGTCGCGAAGGGGCCAGATGCGCATCATCCGCGGGGTCGAGGCGACGCTGCCGGAGGACCGGGGCGCGACGGCGGCGCTCGGCAACTTCGACGGGGTTCATCTCGGGCACCGGCACGTGATCGACGTCGCGCGCGCGGCCCAGCCCGAAGCGCCGCTCGCCGTCGTGACGTTCGACCCGCACCCGCGCCGCTTTTTCAACCCCGACGCGCCGCCGTTCCAGTTGACCGACGCCGAAACCAAGGCGCGCCGCCTCGAGAAGATGGGCGTCGAGCGGCTGTTCCTGCTCGGCTTCGACGCCGCCCTCGCGGCGCTGACGCCGGCGGCCTTCTGCGAAGACGTGCTGGCGCGCGGCTTCGGCCTCGCGCATGTCGCCGTCGGCGCGGATTTCTGCTTCGGCAAGGGCCGCGCCGGCACGGCCGAAACCTTGCGCGAACAGGGGGCCCGCCTCGGCTTCGGCGTCAGCGTCGTCGATCTTCTGGCCGGCGAGACCGAGCCGATGTCGTCGAGCGCGATCCGCGCCGCCCTCGCCGACGGGCGCCCCGAGGACGCCGCCCGGATGCTCGGCCACTGGCACCGGATCGAAGGGCCGGTGCTCCACGGCGACAAGCGCGGCCGCACCCTCGGCTATCCCACCGCCAACATGGCGCTCGCCGGGCTGATGCCGCCACGGTTCGGGGTCTACGCGGTGCGCGTCGACGTGCTCGACGGGCCGCACGCGGGCGTCTACGACGGCGTCGCCTCGCTCGGGGTGCGGCCGATGTTCGGGGTCAACGAGCCGAACCTCGAGACCTGCCTGTTCGATTTCGCGGGCGACCTCTACGGCGCGCGGCTCTCGGTGGCGCTGGTCAGCTTCATCCGGCCCGAGCTTGCCTTCGAGACGGTCGAGGCGCTGGTCGGCCGCATGGCGCAGGACAGCGCCGAGGCGCGCCGCCGTCTGGCCGCCCTGCCCGCCTGAGATGCGGATCCTCGTCTTCAACCTCTGGTTCTACAGCTTCGCCTTCCTGTGCGCGATGGTCGCCTGGGTCCCCGCGAAGCTCGGGCGCCCGGCTGCCGTCCGCGCCGTCATCGCGTGGTGGACGCGGCGGGTGCTCGGCGCCGTGCGCGTCGTCCTGAAAGGGCGCATCGAGGTGCGCGGACGCGAGCGCCTGCCCCCAGGCGGGCCGCAGCTCATCGTCTCCAAGCACCAGTCCGAACTCGACGCGATCCTGCTCTATGCGCTGTTTCCGCACTTCCGCGCCGTGGTGATGCAGGAGCTGGAGCGGTATCCCTTCGTCGGCCCGATCATCGCCGCGCTCGACTACATCGCGGTGTCGGTCGACAACGGGCCGCAAGGGCGCACGCAGGCCGTCGTTGAAGGCGCGCGGGAGGCGCTGGAAGCCGGCCGTCCCGTGCTTATCTATCCGGAAGCGACGCTGATGAGCCTTGGGGCGCGCGAGCGGTACAAGTCCGGCGCGGGCCGGATCTACGCGGCGACGGGCTGCGTGGCGACGCCGGTCGCCCTGTCGCTCGGGGCGATCTGGCCGCGTCGCGACTGGGCCAAGCGCGTCGGCGCCGCGGGGGCGCTGGAGTTTCTCGAGCCCATTCCGCCGGGGCTCGATCAGGAGACGTTCATGCGCGAAGTCGAAGAGCGTATCGAGACGGCCTCCATGCGCCTGATCCGCGAACACGCCGTCGGCGCGGATCTCGCCGCCGCCGAGCGCCGCCACGCCGACGCGCGCCGCGTGTCCGTCGAGACCTGACGCGTGGACAAAGCGCCGGCCAGCAACCAGTTCGCCCTGCTCGGCAGCCGACGCTTCCTGCCGCTGTTCCTCGTGCAGTTCCTCGGCGCGTTCAACGACCAGACCTACCAGAAGGCGTTCGTCGCGCTGATCACCTTCCGGCTCGCCGCCGATCTCGACATGCCGCTCGAGATGCTCGGCGTCATCGCGTCCGGGCTGTTCATCCTGCCGTTCGCCATCTTCACGCCGACCGCCGGTCAAATCGCCGACCGCGTCGACAAGGCGACAATGATGAAATTCGTCAAGTTCTGGGAGATCGTGGTGATGGCGCTCGCCGTCGTCGGCTTTCATCTCCAGAACGTGATCTTCCTCTATTTCGTGCTGTTCATGATGGGCACGCAGTCGGCGATCTTCGCGCCCATCAAGTATTCGGTGCTGCCGCAATGGCTGAAACCGTCCGAACTGCTGGGCGGCAACGGTCTGGTGCAGGCGTTCACCTTCCTCGCCATCATATTCGGCGCGATCGCCGGCAATGAGCTGATCCTCACCGACCGCGGCGTCGCCGTCGTGTCCGCGCTGGTCGTGGGTGTCGCGATCGTGGGCTTCGTCGCGTCGCTGTTCGCGCCGCCCGCGCCGCCGCTCGGGCCGGCGGAGCCGGTCGATCCGGTGTTTCCGCGGGCGATCTGGCGCTTGATCGCAGCTTGCCGGCGCGAGCGACGGGCGTTTCGCGCCATCCTCGCGATCTCCTGGTTCTGGTTTCTCGGCGCGACGTTCCTCGCGTTGCTGCCGGCCTATGTGAAGCAGGCGCTCGGCGCCGACGAAGGCGTGTTGACCGTCCTGCTGACCGCCTTCTCCGTCGGCGTGGCGCTCGGGGCGGTGGCGACCGAGCGGCTGAGCCGCGGGCTTATCTCGGTGAAGCTGCCGCCGGTCGGGGCGCTCGGCATCGCGATCATCTCGGTTGAGCTTTGGTTCGCGACCCGCGCCGCCCCGGCCCCGATCCCGGGCGAGCTGTTCGACCGGGCGCGCTTCTTCTCGGAGCCCGCGGCCTGGCGCATCCTGCTCGACTTCACCCTGCTCGCGGCCTGCGCCGGCCTTTACGTGACGCCGCTCAACGCGGTGCTGCAGACGGCGAGCCCGGCGGCGCGGCGCGCCCGGTTCATCGCCTGTTCGAACGTCGTCGACGCGGCCTTGATGGTCGCCTCGGCGATTTTGGTGGCGTTTTTCGTCGGATTCGGGCTCACTGCCATCGACGTGCTCACGCTGCTCGCAGCGACCGGGGCTCCGATGGCGTTCGCCGTCGCCCGGCACGCGCCGGAGACGCCGCTGGGCCGCATTGCGCTCGCCGCCTTCCCGCGGGGCCCGTCGGACTGAAAAGACTTGGTTCTTCACGAAATTGCAGGAGTCGCCGCGGTGATATGGCGCAGCCGATGTTGAAGAGGCGCGACGGAGACAGGCCGTGAGGAAGCCCTATGCGCCATCGGTAGACGCACGCCTGAGCGACGTGTTCGAGCATGGGCCCGTCGGCGTGCTGGAGTGGCGGCGCGACCAAGGATGGCGCGTCGTCCTCGCGACGGCCAATCTCGAGCGGATCGTGGGCCATCCCGCGGCGGAGCTCCTGTCGGGGGCCATAGAATACGCCGATCTGATCCACGAGCAGGACAATCCCGGCGTCTTCGAACGCATCGGCGTCGCCGCGTCGCGGGGCGACGAGGCGCTCACCTTGAGCTATCGACTGATCACGCCCGCCGGCGAGACGCGGCGAATCCACGACCGCACGCGAATCCTGCGCGATGCGACCGGAGAGCCCGAGGCGTTCGTCAGCTATCTGCTGGACGTGACCGACGAGCCGAGCGACGCGGCCGCCAAGGAATACGTCGCGCATATGAGCCACGAGATCCGCACGCCGCTCGCCGGCATGATCGGGCTCGCCGAAGCGCTGGCGGAGACGCCGCTGAACCCCGAGCAGGCGGACATCCTGACCGCGTTGAACGAGGCCGGCGCGTCGCTGCTGCAACTCGTCAACAACGTGCTCGATCTCTCGAAGATCGAAGCCGGCGCGATGACCCTCGACATCAGCGACTTCCGGCTTGGCGAGTTGTGCACGACGGCCGAGCGTCTGTTCGCCCGGCGGGCGGCGGCCAACGGCGTCGCGCTCACGACCCGCGGGCAGGCGATGGACATTCGCCTGCGCGGCGACGCCGGGCGGCTGCGCCAGCTGCTGTTCAATCTCGTGTCGAACGCGGTCAAGTTCACGAGCGAGGGCCGGATCGAGATCGCATGGGCCGTCGACCCGCCTGATGAGCGTCAGCGGATACGGGCGCGCATCTCGGTGTCGGACACCGGTCTCGGTATGTCGCAGGACACGATCGGCCGCATTTTCGAGAGCTACCGGCAGGCGGACAGCCGCACCGCCGCCGAGTTCGGCGGCACGGGTCTCGGCCTCGCCATCTCCAAGCAGCTCGCCGCCATGATGGGCGGCCGATTGTGGGTCGAGAGCGCGCTCGGCGAAGGATCGACCTTCTTCTTCGAGTCGACCTTCGAGGCCTCGGCCGCCGAGCAGCCGGAGCTGGCCGCCCTCCAGCGCGAGGAGGAGAACGCCGCGGCGCGTGCGAGCCTGACGGCGCGTGCGCCCCGCATCCTCGCCGCGGAGGACACGACGGCGAACCAGCGCGTGCTCGAACTGTTGCTGACGCCGCTGAACGTCGAGGTCGTGATCGCGCGGGACGGGCGTGAGGCGATCGAGCGCTTCCAGGAAGGGCGGTTCGATCTCGTGCTGATGGACAGCCGCATGCCGCGCCTCGGCGGCATAGAGGCGACGCAGGAGATCCGGCGCATGGAGCGCGCCGCAGGCCGAAGCCCGACGCCGATCATCGCGCTCACCGCTGAGACCCTGGACACGGCGATATCGGCCTTCCGCGGCGCCGGGGTCGACGAGATTCTTCCGAAGCCTTTCGAGCCGAACCGGCTGATCCGCGTCATCGCCGAGACGCTCTCGCGCGCGCCGGCTCAGTCCGCCGCGAGAACCTCATGAACGTAGGCGTCGAACGCGGGATCACGCCAGTCCATCCGCCCCGAGACGCGGCCGACGACGCGCCCCGTTCCGTCGATGAGCGCGACGTGGGGAATGCCGGTGACGCCGAGCGCCCGGGCGAGGGAGAGCGCGTCGTCGAACAGAGCCTCCCCGTCCGCCATCCCGTGCGCCCCCAGGAAGGCCGCGGTGCGGGCTTCCGCATCCTCGCGCGTATCGACGGAGAGCAGCACCAGCCCGACGCCCGCCCGGCGCGCGGCGGCGGCGATCTCCGGCAGCTCCGCCCGGCACACCGGACACCACTCGGCCCAGAGGACCAGCATCGCAGGGGGCTCAAGGCGATCCGCGATGCGCAGCGCGCGACCTGTCGCGGTGCGCGCGACGCCCGTCGGCGCGGCGACAGGCGGTTCGGCGGGCCGATACGCCTCGGCGAACGGTTGCGCGACGGCGGCGCCCGACAGCGCGGCGATGAAACCGCAGAGGATCACGATCCAGCGCACGTCCTTCGTCCTTTCGTCGTAAATCCCCGGCGCGTGTGATACCTTAAAGCGCTGCGTGCATGATACGCGAGGTTTTCCCCGCAGGGATGCGGATGGCGATGAACGAGCCGAAACGCGACTTCTGGAGGCGCAAAAGCCTTCGCGAGATGACGGAGGCGGAGTGGGAGTCGCTCTGCGACGGCTGCGGTCGCTGCTGCCTGCTGAAGCTCGAGGACGAGGACGACGGCGCGGTCGCCTATACGCGAATCGCCTGCCGGCTGTTCGACAGCGCCACCTGCCGGTGCGGCGCCTACTCGCTGCGCACGGCGCTGGTGCCCGGCTGCCTGCGCCTGACCCCCGACAGCATCGAGGACGCGGCCGCGTGGATGCCCCGGACCTGCGCCTATCGTCTGCTCGCGGAAGGCAAGCCCCTGCCCGACTGGCACCCGCTGGTCTCCGGCGACCCCGAGTCGGTGCACGCCGCCGGCGTCTCCGTGCGGGGCTGGACGGTGCCGGAATACGACGTCCATGAAGAGGACTACGAGGACCATGTGATTCCGGGCCTCTGCTGACCTGCGCCGCCGGAGGCTCCGATGATCTTCTCATCCGACAACGTCGCGCCGTGCGCGCCCGAAATCATGCAGGCGATCGCCGACGCCAACGCCGGCGCGGCCATGCCCTACGGCGCGGACGACGCCTCGCGGCGGCTCTCGGCGCTGGTGGCGGAGGTGTTCGAGCGCGAGGCGACGGTGCATCTCGTCTCGACGGGGACAGCGGCGAACGCGCTCGCGCTGGCGACGCTGACCGCGCCGTGGACCGCCGTGCACTGCCACCGCGAGGCCCATGTCGAAGTCGACGAGTGCGGCGCGCCCGAGTTCTTCACCGGCGGCGCGAAACTCGCGCTGCACGACGGGCCGCACGGTCGGATCGACCCGGTTGCGCTGGAGGCGGCGCTCAACCGCGCGGCGCGGGGCGTCCATCATGTGCAGCCGGGCGCGCTCTCGCTGACGCAGGCCACCGAATACGGCGCCGTCTACACCCCCGACGAAATCGCGCGGTTGACCGGGCTCGCGAAGGCCGCGGGGTTGCCTGTCCACATGGACGGCACGCGCTTCGCCAACGCGGTCGCCCGCCTCGGCTGCGCGCCGGCGGACCTGACGTGGCGGGCGGGCGTGGACGTCCTCTGCCTCGGCGCGACCAAGAACGGCGCGATCGCCGCCGAGGCGGTGATCCTGTTCGACCCCGCGAAAGCGTGGGAGTTCGAACTGCGCCGCAAGCGCGGCGGTCATCTCTGGTCGAAGATGCGGTTCATGGCGGCGCAGATGGAGGCGTATCTGGCCAACGGCCTGTGGCTGCGCCTCGCCGCCCACGCCAACGCCATGGCCGACCGGCTCGCCGCGGGCCTCGCGGCGATCGACGGCGTGACGCTGCCGCACCCGGTCGAGGCGAACATGCTGTTCCCGCGCTTTCCGCTGCGCGGCCACCGCGCGCTCGCGGCGGCCGGCGCGCGCTACTACCCCTGGCCCGCCGCGGAGACGCTGGAGGGGCCGGACGACCGGATCGGCGGCTGCCGCCTCGTCTGCTCCTGGGCGACGGAGGCGGTGGAGGTGGACCGCTTCCTGGCCGTGTTGCGCGAAGCGCTCGACGGCTGATCGCGCCTCAGAGCAGCGCCGCCATCGATCCTGCGTCGCCCGCCGTCGCGCCGTCGGCCAGAGCGTCCATGCGCTTGGCGAGTTTCACGTCGAGGTCGGTCAGCCCGCCGGCGTCGTGGGTGGCGAGCGTCACGTCGACGGTCTTGTAGACGTTGAACCACTCGGGGTGGTGGTCGAGCTTCTCCGCCCACAGGGCCGCGCGGCTCATGAAGCCGAACGCCTCGACGAAGTTCCTGAAGACGAAAACCTTGCGGATCGCCTCCCGGCCCTCCACCGCGCCCCAGCCGGTTTCGGCGAGCGCCGGCAGCACGGCGCGGCGCGCCTCGGGGGTCAGTCTCTCGGCCATCAGTCTCCCTTTCTGAACGGCCCGCGATCGAGCAGGAACTCGATCTCCTCGGCCACGGCGTTGCGCTCGCGCGCGAGGTAGTCGGCGACGGCGCGGCGGAAACCCGGATCGCCGATCCAGTGCAGGCTGTAGGTCGGCGTCGGCATGTAGCCGCGGGCGAGCTTGTGGCCGCCCTGCGCGCCGGCCTCGACGCGGGACAGACGCATCTCGATCGCCGCCTCGATCGCCTGATAGTAGCAGGCTTCGAAGTGCAGGCAGGGGTGATCCTCCACCGCGCCCCAGTAGCGGCCGAACAGGGTGTCGCGCCCGATGAAGTTCAGCGCCCCGGCGATCCACCGGCCCGCCCGCCGGCACAGCACGAGCAGGATGTCGTCGCGCAGCCGCTCCTGCGCGAGATCGAAGAAGGCGCGCGTCAGGTAAGGCCGGCCCCACTTGCGCATCCCGGTGTCCTGGTAGAAGCGCCAGAAGGCGTCCCAGTGCGCGGGCTCGAGCGCGTCGCCGGTCAACCGCACGATCTCGACGCCGCCGCCGACCGCCGTCTCGCGCTCCTTGCGGAGCTGCTTGCGCTTGCGGCTGGCGAGGTCGCCGAGGAAGCCGTCGAAATCGGCGTAACCGCGATTCTCCCAGTGGAACTGCTGGTCCTGCCGTTGCAGAAGGCCGAGCGCGCCGCCGCGGCGCCATTCGCCTTCGCTGCAGAAAGTGAGGTGGAGCGACGACAGGCCAGCGCGCGCCGCCATCTCCATCGCGCCTTGCACCAAAGCCGCCTCGACCACGTCGCGCTCCGCGGCGGGGTGCACGAGGAGGCGTCGGCCGGTGGCCGGCGTGAAGGGGATCGCGCCCTGGAGCTTCGGATAATAGCGCCCGCCGGCGCGCTCCCACGCGTTCGCCCAGGCGTGGTCGAACACGTATTCGCCCTGGCTGTGCGACTTCAGATAAAGCGGCGCCACGCCGAGCAGCCGCCCTGCCCCGTTCGCCGCGCGCAGGTGGCGGGGCCCCCAGCCGGTTCCCGGCCCGACCGACCCGCTCTCCTCCAGCGCGCGGAGGAAGCGGTGGGTGGAGAACGGATCGTAGGGGCGACCGCCGTCCGCCGTTTCGGGGCAGGCGCAGGAATCCCAGTCTTCGGCGGCGATAGCCGACAGGTCGGCCAGCGCCGTGATGGTTATCGACTCGCGGGATGAACCGTCGGGCATGGCGCGCACCTCCACGCGTCAGGATGGCGCAGGCGACCCTGCCGTCAACCGCGGATCGCCGCCGGATAGCCCTCGAAGGTCACGTTGTCGGCGTGGCGGCGCGCGGCCGCCTCCTGCGCCGCCGAGCGCACGGTCCAGCACAGCACCGGCGCGCCGCCGGCGCGCAGCCGCGCGGTCTCGGGCGTCGGCAGGGCGCGATGGCTGTAGGAGACGAAGCTCGCGCCGACGGCGGCGTAGTCGGCCAGCGCCGCAAGCGCGGCGCGCCGCGCGCGCGTGAGGCCGACGCCCTCGAAGCCGGACGCCGAGCACGCCACGAGGCCCCGCGGCACGCCCGCCGCCGTCGTCGCGCAGGCGGCGACCGACGCCGGGTTGAACGACATCAGCGCCACCGGGCCATGATACCCCGTGAGCAGCGCGGCCACACGCGCCTCCAGCGGCCCGACGCCGGTGTCGTCGAGACGGCCGCCCTGATCCTTCACCTCGATCAGCAGGGCGACGCGCCCGCCGACGACGGCGAGAATCTCGGAGAGCGTCGGGATCGTCTCGTCGGCCCCCTTCAGCCCGATTCGGCCGAGGTCGTCGGCGCGGCGTTCGCAGAGCGGCCCCGACTCGTCCGTGAGGCGCGACAGCCCGGAGTCGTGAAACACCATGGCTTCGCCGTCCGCCGACGCCTGCACGTCGATCTCGACGCCGTATCCCGCCGCGACGGCGGCCGCGACCGCCGCGCGCGAGTTTTCGATACGTCCCCCCCGCCGATCGTGCAGACCGCGATGGGCGATCGGCGGACCGAGGAAGGCCGACGGCAGCGCAGGAGACGGCGGCGCAGGAGACGGCGGCGCGGTCACGGCGCCTCGAAGATGCCTTCGACTTCGACCGCGACGCCGAACGGCAGCGACGCGCTGACGGCGGTCCGGGCGTGCCGCCCCTTCTCGCCGAACACCGCGACGAGGAAATCCGAGCAGCCGTTGATCACCATCGGCTCGTCGGTGAAGTCGATCGTGCTGTTGACGAAGCCCGTCAGCTTCACGACCCGGGTCACCCTGTCGAGATCGCCGTCGCAGGCCGCCTTGACCTGCGCCAGCAGCGACAGGGCGCAAGTCTTCGCGGCGGCCGCGCCGTCCTCGACGCTCATGTTCTCGCCGACGATGCCGCAGATCATCCCGTCCGGCCCCTGCGAGATCTGGCCGGAGACGAAGACCAGCGCGCCGCTGCGCACCCAGGGGACGTAGTTGGCCGCGGGCGCTGGCGCCGCCGGCAAGGTCTCGCCCAGTTCGGCGAGGCGGGCTTCGATGACGCCGGGCATGGCGGTCCTCCTTCAAGATTTACGCCAGCAAGGTCCCGGCGAAGCGTCGCGCTGTCAACACGATCGAGCGGGGACCCTGCATCATCGACCGCAGGCGCTTCCCGGCGGCTTGCTCCGGCGCTAATGGATTGCGACGGAGCGGTCTGATTTCCGGGCGCCAAGCGGGGGAGCCACACATGCGGCGCGTGCTGTTCGGGATTGCGTGCGTTGCGGGGGTCGCCGGGTGCGCGACGCCGGCGCCTGAGGGCGCGTTGATCGCCGACCCATGGGAGCGGACGAATCGCGAGATCCACGAGTTCAACAAGGGGCTCGATGTCGTCCTCGTGCGGCCGGTTTCTTTCGTGTACCGCGAGGCGACGCCTGATCTTTTCCAGTTCCTCATCAGCAATTTCGTCGAGCATCTCCGGCTCCCGGTCATCGCGGTGAACGACGTGTTGCAGGGCGAATTCGAGCGCGGGCTCTCGACCGTCGGCCGCTTCGCCGTGAACACTCTGGTGGGCGCCGGCGGCCTGCTCGACCCCGCCACCGAATTCGGTCTGCCCTACGACCCGAACGACGGCGGGATAACGCTGGCGCGCGCCGGCGCCGAGGAGGGGGCGTTCGTGGTCCTGCCTCTGCTCGGCCCCACGACCGTGCGCGACGGTTTCGGTCGCTTGTTCGATTTCGCCATCGACCCGTTCAACTTCCTGCGCGTTCCCGGCGGCGCCGCGGGAGAGGTCGCCCGCGTCGCCGTGCCTGTCGTGGATGTGAGGAGCCGCAACTTCGAACTCATCGACGAGGTTTTGTACGAGACCGAGGACAGCTATGTGACCGTCAGGGCGGCGACGGTGCAGAATCTCCGGCGCCGTCTGCGCGACCGCGATCTGGTCGACCCTGAAAGCCTGCCCGATATCTTCGGCGAATGACGGGCCGCGCCTCGATTGAAACGGAGACCCGAGCCATGCACAGCGACCGCCGACAGTTCCTCGCCGCCGCCGCCGCCTTCGCCGCGCTGCCGCCCATCGCCGCGCGCGCCGCGGTGTCGCCGTCGGACGCCGAGGCCTTCGTGGCCCAGCTCGTCGACGACCTGATCGACATCCTGAGCCGCGCGACGGCGCAGGACACGCGGGTCGAGGAGTTCCTCGCCCTTTTCCGCCGCACGACCGCGCTCGCAGAGATCGGCCGGTTCACCATGGGCCGGAACTGGCGCGAGATGACCGACGCGCAGCGGGAGGCGTTCATCGAGGCCTTCGAGCGCTACGCCGCGCGGGCCTACACGAACCGTCTCGGCGACTACAACGGCCAGACCGTCACCATCACCGGCTCGCAGGATGTCGGCCGGCGCGGCGTGCTGGTGCGCAGCGTCCTGCGCTCGCCCGGCGAACAGCCGTTCGAAGTGGAGTGGCTGGTGAACGAGAAGGACGGCCAGCCGATTCTCGTCGACATCGTCGCCGAGGGCGTGTCCCTCTCGATCACGCAGCGCGAGGAGTTCTCCGGCATGGTCGAGCGGCGCGGCGGCGACATCGACCGCTTCATCGCGGATCTCGACACGCTCGGCTGACCGGGGCGCGCCGCGCCGCCGCGAAACCGCATGGACGGGGCGGCGCGGACGCCGCATGCTTGCGCATCGGTCGCGGTGCGCTGGGGGGCGCGATGCGATTTCTGCCCAAGCTGCTCGGCCGCGCCGTGCGGAAAGGCCGCCTGAAGGTGACCGGACCCGACGGCGAGGTTCACGTCTTCGGCGATGGCGACGGCCCGTCCGCCGCCATCCGCATCACCGATCGCGCGTTCGACTGGCGCATCTTCCTCAATCCCGAACTGAACGCGGGCGAGGCGTTCATGGACGGCGGATTGGTGATGGAGGAAGGCGACGTCTACGCCCTCCTCGAAGTCTTCTTCGTCAACAAGCGCAGCTTCGACCTGACCCCGAGCCAGATTTTCTGGCGCGGGATCGCGCGGAGCGGCCGGCGCATGCTGACCTACAACACCGTGACGCGCGCCCGGCGCAACGCGGAGGCGCATTACGACATCGGCAACGACCTCTACCGGCTGATGCTCGACCGCGACCTGCAATACTCCTGCGGCTACTGGCCCGAGGGCGTCGATACGCTGGAGGCGGCGCAGACCGCGAAGAAGCGCCGGATCGCCGCCAAGCTGCGGCTGGAGCCGGGCATGCGGGTGCTCGACATCGGTTGCGGATGGGGCGGCATGGCGCTCTATCTCGCGGCGCTCTGCGACGTGGAGGTGACCGGGGTCACCCTGGCCGCCGAGCAGCACAAGGCGGCCGTGGCGCGCGCCGAAGCGGCCGGCCTCGCGACCCGCGTCCGCTTCGAGCTTCGCGACTACCGCGAGGTGACGGAGACCTTCGACCGCGTCGTGTCCGTCGGCATGATGGAGCATGTCGGCGTGGGCTGCCTGCCCGACTATTTCCTCGCGGTCCGCGACCGGCTGGGGCCGCGCGGGCTGGCGCTGATCCACTCCATCGTCACCAAGGCGCCGCCCGGCGTGACCGGCCCGTTCATCCGCAAGCACATCTTCCCGGGCGGCTACTCCCCGGCGCTGTCGGAGACCTTCGCCGCCGTCGAGAAGAGCGGGCTATGGCCGCTCGACGTGGAGATCTGGCGGGTCCAC
The DNA here is from genome assembly GCA_007693835.1 of Paracoccaceae bacterium. Lineage (GTDB taxonomy): Bacteria > Pseudomonadota > Alphaproteobacteria > Rhodobacterales > Rhodobacteraceae > Rubrimonas. The sequence goes on from RECW01000146.1 coordinate 17,123, forward strand.
TACGCGGAGACCCTGCGCGCATGGCGGGCGAACTTCCTCGCCGCGCGCGACAGGCTGCCCGGCTACGACGACCGCTTCAAGCGCATGTGGGAGTTCTACCTCGCCGCCTGCGAAGGCGCCTTCCGCTACGGCGCCTCGTGCGTGGCGCAGTTCCAGCTCGGCCGTGAGCGGGACGCCGCGCCGCTGACGCGCGACTACATCGGCGAGACGGAAAAGAACCTCGCGGCGGCCGAACCCGCCGTCCTGCCGCGCCTCCTCGCGTCGGCTGACGCCGCTTTCGCCGCGTGAAGGCTGGACGCGGCACGCCAAGCCGCTAGGCTCCGCGTCGACCTTGCACGGATTGTCCATGACCGATCTCGCCGCCCTCGCCGACCTGCTGGTCGCCGAAGCCCGTCGCGCCGGCGCCGACGCCGCCGACGCCGTCGCCCTCTCGTCCGCGGAGACCGGCGTCGCCGTCCGCGGCGGCGCGCTGGAGGAGGCGGAGCGCTCGGAGAGCGTGGACTTCGGGCTGCGCGCCTTCGTGGGCCGGCGCCAGGCCTGCGTCTCGGCCTCCGACCCGCGCCCCGAGACCCTGCGGATCCTCGCCGAGCGCGCCGTCGCCATGGCGCGCGAGGCGCCGGAGGACCCGTGGTGCGGCCTGCCCGACGCCGCCGAACTCGGCGCGTCCGTCGACCCCGCGACGCTCGAAATGGCGGATCCCGCCGAGCCGCCCTGCCCCGCCACGTTGCAGGCGCAGGCGCTCGAAGCCGAGGCGGCGGCGCTCGCGGTCGCAGGCGTCTCTCAGGTCGAAAGCGCCTCGGCCGGGTGGAGCCGCGGCGCGATGGCGCTCGCCGCCTCGAACGGCTTCCGCGGCGGCTATGCGCGAACCTCCTTTTCGGTCTCGGTCTCGGCCATCGCCGGCACGGGGCTCGGGATGGAGAGCGATTACGACTACGCCGCGCGCCGCTTCGTCGCCGATCTGCCCGATCCCGCCGAGATCGGCCGCCGCGCCGGCGAGCGCGCCGCCGCGCGCCTCGGGCCGCGCAAGCCGCCGACCGGCCCGGTTCCGGTGATCTTCGACCGCCGGGTCGCGCCGTCGCTCATCGGGCATCTGCTCGCCGCGGCGAACGGCGCGTCCGTCGCGCGCGGGTCGAGCTGGCTGCTGGGCCGCATGGGCGCGGCTGTTCTGCCCGACTGGGCCGATCTGGTCGAAGACCCGCTGATCCCGCGCGGCCCGGCGTCGCGCCCGTTCGACGGCGAAGGCTTCGCCTGCCGCCGCGCGCCGATCGTGGAGGGCGGGCGGCTCGCGCGCTGGCTGCTCGACACCGCGAGCGCGCGCCGCCTTGGCCTCTCCAGCACCGCGAACGCCCGCCGCGGCACGAGCGCGCCGCCGAGCCCCGGGGCCTCGAACGTCCGCCTGACGCCCGGCGCGCAGAGCCGCGACGCGCTGATCGCCGGCGTCTCGCGCGGGCTTCTGGTCACGTCGCTCATCGGGTCGAGCGTGAACCCGACGACCGGGGCCTACAGCCGCGGCGCGTCCGGGTTCTGGATCGAGAACGGGGCGCTCGCCTATCCGGTGACCGAAGCCACCATCGCGGGCTCCCTGCCCGACTTCCTGCCGCGCATCGTGGCGGCGGACGACCCGGACCCGCATGTGTCGACATCCGCGCCCACGCTGCTGGTGGACGGCCTTGTCGTCGCCGGCGGCTGACCTCGCGCTGCTGGTCGAGGCCGCGCAGGCGGCCGGCGACGCGGCCATGGCGTTCTTCGGTCGCGCGAAGCAGTGGGACAAGCCCGAGGGCGCCGGCCCCGTGACCGAAGCCGACCTCGCCGCGGACGCCCTGCTGAAGCGCACCCTGTCCGCCGCGCGCCCCGGCTACGGCTGGCTCTCGGAGGAGACGCCCGACGACGCGGCGCGGCTCGGCCATGAGCGGATCTTCATCGTCGACCCCATCGACGGCACCCGGGCCTTCATCGCGGGGACAGGCGGCTGGTGCGTGGCGGCGACGGTGGTGGAGGCCGGGCGTCCGGTGGCTGCGGCGGCGTGGTTTCCGGTCGAACGCAAGCTCTATCAGGCGGCGGCGGGCCTCGGCGCCACGCGCGACGGCGCGCCGATCCGCCCCTCGGCGCGGGAGACGGTGGGCGGCGCGGAGGTCCTTGCCGGCGCCGCGCAGCTTGAGCCGCGCCACTGGCCCGGCGGCGCGCCGCCCGTCCGCCGCGGCTTCCGCCCGTCTCTGGTCCACCGCTTCTGCCTCGTGGCGGAGGGGCGCGTGGACGCGACGCTGAGCTTTTCCGACGCGTGGGAGTGGGACGTCGCCGCGGGCGCCCTGATCGCGGCGGAGGCGGGGTGCGTCGTCACCGACGGCCACGGCGCGCCGCATCGCTTCAACGCGCCGCGCCCCAAGACGCCGGGGCTCGTCGTCGCGCCCCCGGCGCTGCATGCGGCGCTGATGGCCCTGCGGCTGGGCGCGCGTTGACGCCCCGCCCCCCCTGCGTATAGCTGCGCCCGAGCCGAGAAACCCCGACCAGCGGAGCGCGCCCGATGCCCACCCGACTGCACCTCGTCTTCGGCGGCGAGCTCAAGGACCCGCAGGGCACCGAGTTCGTCGATCCCTCGAACCTCGAGGTTGTCGGGATCTATCCGAACTACGCGGCGGCGCTCGAGGCATGGCGGTCGGCGGCGCAGCGGACCGTCGACAACGCGCAGATGCGCTTCTTCATCGCGCACCTTCACCGGCTGCGCGACGAGGAGATGGAGACGAGCCGCACCGAGGAGATGGGCTGAGCGCCGGCGGCCGCCGTTCCGCCGTGCGCGGCAAGCGCGCCCCGAAACGGGCTTCGTGGCTGGGCAACGCCCGCGATTCAAGAATCCTGCGCGCTGTGGTCGCGCGGGCTGCCGCCGCGTGGATCAGGTTCGTCTGGCGCACCACGCGCTGGCGGCGCGTCGGCACCGCGCATCGCGTCGCGGTTCTGGCGACCGGCGGCCCCGTGATCGCCGCGTTCTGGCATGGCCGCCTGTTTTTCTCGCCGCTCTGGGGGGCCGAGGGGCGGCGCACCTTCGCGATGATCTCGAACAACCGCGACGGGGCGCTGATCGCCGCCACCGCCGAACGCTGCGGCATCGAGCCGATCCGCGGCTCGTCCGCCGACCCGCGCAAGCCGGGCAAGCGCAAGGGCGGCGCGGACGCCTATCAGGCGGCGGCCGAGGCGCTGGCGGGATCGCATGTCGTCGCCGTGACGCCGGACGGGCCCCGCGGGCCGCGCATGCGCGCGCAGCCGGGCGTCGCCGTGCTGTCGGCGCGCTTCCGGGCGCCCGTGGCGCCCATCGTCTTCTCGACGCGCCGCGGCAGGCTCGCGCGCAGCTGGGACCGCTTTCTCATCCCCCTGCCCTTCGACTCCGGCGTGATGCTCTACGGTCCGCCGATCCCGCCGCCCGAGGGCGACGACGCGGAGGCGATCGAGGCCCATCGCCTCGCCATCGAGGCGGCGCTGAACGCGCTCACCGCCGAGGCCGACGCCATGGTCGGCCGGACGCCCGTCGACCCCGATCCTCCGGCATGACGCCGGTCCCGCTCGCCGCCTATCTCACGCTGTCGGAGGTCGCCGGGCCTGGCGCGCGCCTGCTGCTCGCGCGTCGCGCCGCGCGCGGCAAGGAGGATCCGGCGCGGCTGGGCGAGCGCATGGGCCGCCCGTCGGCCGCGCGGCCCGACGGCGCGCTGGTGTGGCTGCACGGGGCGAGCGTCGGCGAGGGGCTCGCGGCGGCGGCGCTTGCGGCGCGGATGGGGGCCGCGTGCGAAGACCTGTCGTTCCTGCTCACGACCGGCACGCGGGCCTCGGCCGCGCTGCTGGCCGAACGGCTGCCCCCGCGCACCCGCCACCAGTTCGCGCCGCTGGACGTCGCGCCCTGGGCGCGGCGCTTTCTCGACTGGTGGCGCCCGGCGCTGTCGGCGCGGATCGACAGCGAGCTGTGGCCGGCGACCTTGGTCGCCGCGGCGGCGCGCGGACCGCTGGCGCTGGTGAACGCGCGCGTGTCGGCGCGCAGCGCGCGGCGCTGGGCGCTGGCGCCGCGCTCGGCGGCAGCGCTGCTCGACCGTTTCGCGCTGATCCAGACGCAGGACGCGGCGACGGCGGAGCGTCTGGCGCGTCTCGGCGCCGACACCGCCCGGCTCTCGGTCGGCGGCGCGCTGAAGGCGGCCGCGCCGCCGCCCGAAGCCGACCCCGCGGCGCTCGACGCGCTGCGCCGCGCGGTGGGCGCGCGTCCCGTCTGGCTGGCCGCCAGCACGCACCCCGGCGAGGAGGCGGCGGCGCTCGACGCCCACGCCCGCGCCGCGTCGGCGCTGCCCGGTCTGCTGACGATCATCGCGCCGCGCCACCCGGAGCGTGGCCCCGAGATCGTCGCGCTGACGGCGGCGCGGGGCCTTTCCGGGACGCGTCGGAGCGCGGGCGATCCGCCGGGCGGCGACGTCCATGTCGCCGATACGCTGGGCGAGATGGGGCTTTGGTATCGGCTCGCCCGGTTCGCCTTCCTCGGCGGCTCCCTCGCGCCGCGCGGCGGGCACAACCCTTACGAACCGTCGGCGCTGGGCGTCGCTCTCGCGCACGGCGGCGCGGTGGCGAACTTCGCCGCCGCCTACGCGGCGCTGGAGGGCGCCGCATGGCGGGTCGCCGATGGCGCCGGGATCGCCGAGGCGTTGCGCGCCGCGCTCAAGCCCGACGGCGCGCTCACCGAAGAAGGCGCCCGCCGCGCCGCAGCCGGCCGCGCCGCCCTCGCCCCCGACGAAGGTCCGGCCGAACGCGCGAGCGCGGCGCTGCTCGCGCTGATCGGCGCGCCGTGATGCATCCGCCGGGCTTCTGGGACCGCCCCGCAGGGCCGCTCGCGGCGGCGCTGACGCCGCTGTCGTGGCTCTGGCGGGCCGGCGGCGCCCTGCGCCGCGCGCGGGCGCGCCCGTTCCGCGGCCCCGTGCCGGTGATCTGCGTCGGCAATCTCACGCTCGGCGGCGCCGGCAAGACGCCGACCGCCATCGCGCTGCTCGCGGCGCTCGCCGAGCGCGGGGCGCCTGCGGCGGCCGTCTCGCGCGGCCATGGCGGAACCGAGCGCGGCCCGCACCGCGTCGATCCGGCGACCGACGCGGCGGCGCGCGTCGGGGACGAGCCGCTGCTGCTCGCCGCCTTCGCGCCCACGTTCGTGGCGCGCGACCGCGCCGCGGGGGTCGCCGCGGCGGCGGCGGCCGGCGCCCGCGTCGTCGTGCTCGACGACGGGCACCAGAACCCCTCCGTGGTCAAGGACCTGTCGCTCGTGGTGGTGGACGCGGGCGCGGGCTTCGGCAACGGCCGCGTGTTTCCCGCCGGTCCGCTGCGCGAGCCCATTGCGGAGGGCCTCGCCCGCGCCGATTCGGTGGTGCTGATCGGCGACGACGCCGAGGCCGCGGCGACTCTGGCGCGGTGGCCGTCGCTGTCGGATAAGCCGGTCCTGCGCGCGCGGCTGACGCCCTTGGCGACAGGGCTGCCGCTGGAGGGCGCGCCGGTGGTCGCCTTCGCCGGCATCGGCCGCCCCGAGAAGTTCTTCGCCACCCTGCGCGCGCTCGGCGCCGACCTCCGCGCGACGCGCTCCTTCCCCGATCACGCGACCTACGCCCCCGCGCTGCTCCGCCGTCTCGCCGCCGAGGCGCGGGCGGCCGACGCCATGCTGGTGACGACCGAGAAGGACGCCGTGCGCCTGCCCCCCGCCTTCCGGCGGGAGGTGATGGCCCTGCCGGTGCGGCTGGCGTTCGACGATCCCGCGGCGCTGGCCGCGCTGCTCAGCCCCGTCTGCGCCGCCGCGACGACGCCTCCGCCCCCGGCTTGAAGGCGACCGCAGGCAGGCTGACGACGGCGTCGAGATGCGGGAAGGCCGCCGTCTTGTGCGGCAAGGCCATGGCGGCGACGAAGTGCTCCTGAAACCGCGGCTCGATGGCCGTCTCGACCTTGACGATCCGCGTCGCCAGCGCCTCGATCTCGGTCCGCGAGCCGGCGTCGAGCAGCGCCATCCGCGCCCCCGCCCCCGCCGCGTTGCCGGCGGACGTCACATGGTCGAGCGGGCAATCCGGGATCATGCCGAGCACCATCGCGTGCAGCGGCGAGATGTGCGCGCCGAAGGCGCCGGCGAGCACCACCCGCGCGACCGTCTCGACCCCGCGCTCGTCCATCAGCAGCCGCGCGCCGGCGTAGAGCGCGGCCTTGGCGAGCTGGATCGCGCGCACGTCGTTCTGGGTGACGGCGATGCGCCGCCCCGCCGCCTCCCACAGCACATAGGCCTGAGTGCGTCCGTCGGGGACGCAGCGCGCCGATCCGGTCTGCTCGGCGGACCCGATCACCCCGTCCGCGTCGAGCAGCCCCGCGATGCGCATCTCGGCGAGAACCTCGATGATCCCCGAGCCGCAGATCCCCGTCACGCCGCCCGGCCCCACCGCCTCGGCGAAGCCCGGCTCGTCCGACCACAGGTCGCAGCCGATGACGCGGAAGCGCGGCTCCCTGGTCGCCGGGTCGATGCGCACGCGTTCCACGGCGCCGGGGGCCGCGCGCTGGCCGCTGGCGATCTGGGCGCCTTCGAAGGCGGGGCCGGTCGGCGAGGAGCAGGCGAGCACGCCCTCGCGGTCGCCGAGCAGAATCTCGGCGTTGGTGCCCACGTCCACCACCAGCGTCAGCGCGTCGGCGCGGTGCGGCGCGGCGGCGAGCGCCACGGCCGCGGCGTCGGCGCCGACATGCCCGGCGATGCAGGGCAGGACGTAGACCTGCGCCTCCGGATGGGCCGAGACGCCGATTTCGCGCGCCGACAGGCGAAGCGCCCCCGAGACTGCAAGCGCGAACGGCGCGCCGCCGAGCTCGACCGGGTCTATCCCCAGCAACAGGTGGTGCATGACCGGGTTGCCGACGAACACCGCCTCGAACACCTGGTCGCGCGCCGCGCCCGCCGCGGCGCAGACCTCTCCGATCAGATCGTTCACGGCCTCGCGCGCGGCGCGGGTCATGTCGGCGGCCCCGTCGGGGTTCATCATCGACCACGACACGCGCGACATCAGGTCTTCGCCGAAGCGGATCTGCGGGTTCATCCGCCCTGCCGAGGCCAGCACCGCGCCTGTGCCGAGGTCGCAGAGGTGACACGCGATGGTGGTCGAGCCGACATCGAAGGCGACGCCGAGGATCGCGCCTTCGTGAAAACCCGGCCAGACATGCAGCACCCGCGGTCCCTCCGGGGCGCGGTGCACCGCCACGGTCGCCGCCCAGCCGCCGGCGCGCAGGGCCGGCTGAAGCGCCTGCAGCGTCGACAGGCCGACGGTCGCGCCCTCGACGCCCCATTGCGTCGCCAGCGCGGCCGAGAGGCGCTCGAAATCGCCTGTCGGCTCGTGCATGTCGGGCTCCGCCACCTCGACGTAGTGGAGGCGGGTCAGCGGGTCGAGCGTGATCGGGGCGGCGTCGAGATCCTTGCGGATCACCTGCCGGTGCGTCTGGCTCTCGGGCGGGACGTCGATGACCATGTCGCCCATCAGCCGCGCCTGACAGCCGAGCCGGCGCCCATCCGCCATCCCCCGCTTGTCGGCGTAGCGCTGCTCGACGTCGTTCCACGGCGACAAGGCTTCGGCGCGCGCCGTGAGGCCGTGTTTGGGAAACGCGCCGAACGCCGGCGCCACCTGACATTTCGAGCAGATGCCCCGGCCGCCGCAGACCGAGTCGAGATCGACGCCGAGCTGCCGGGCCGCCGTCAGCACGGGCGTGCCGCGCGCGACGCGGCCGCGCTTGCCGGACGGCGTGAAGATGACGAGCACGTCATCCGATGCGACCGCGGCGCCGACCGCATCGCTTTCAGGGGCCGGCTTGTCGTCCATGGGGCGCTCCGGAAGGCGTGACGCGCCTTGATAGGACGCGAACGGCCGGCGCCACGGCCGCGGATCGACGTTTCCCGTCGGAAAAGCGGCGTCCCGTCTTGGTGAGCGGCGGACCGGGCCGGCTCAGTAGAGCCAGACCATCACCCCGAGCGCGGCGGTCAGCATCCATTCGAGGCCGATGCGCTCGAGGTGCGCGCCCCGAAGCCTGTCCAGCGCCAGCGCCTCGTGCTCGTGGTCGCGCGTCTGCGCCGCCGCGACGCGCAGCCGGTTCTCGTCGATCGAGAGCTGGGACGGCTCGACCACCATGATGAACACGCCGACCACGATGGCGGCGAGGGCGAAGGCCCCGTAGCCCGGGTGGGCCAGCGTGTAGAGCCCGCCGATCGACAGCGCGAGGCCGAGCGTCATCGTGAGCAGAAACCGCGGCGAATGCAGCAGCGGCGCCTCGACCAGCCGGCGGGCGAGCTCGGGCGGCGGAAATTCCCCGCACCGCATCATCGGGCAGCGAAGATAGTGCACCGTGGAGGCGATCGCCTTGAGCGCCGCAGCCGCCAGAAGCGCCCATGCGAGCGGATGGTCGCACAGGTCGCGAAAGCTGGACATCACCTGTTCCATGCGCATCGCCGCGTCCTCCCCGTCGACCCTGAATATGTGTGTTCGACGCAGGATGCGAAAGCGTTTCGCGGGTCGACCGTCGTCGCGGCGCGGTGCGCGCCGATCGCCCAGGCGCCTCAGGCGGGGCGTCGCTTCGGCGCCAGGGCCAGGTAGATCAGCGCGGCGGCGGCGAAGGCGAGGAAGGGCGCCATGGCCAGGTTGACCGCCTCCCACCCCATCTGGCTCATCAGCGCGCCGGAGCTCAGGCTGCCGACGGAAACCAGCCCGAACACCAGAAAGTCGTTCAGCCCTTGAACCTTCGACCGCTCGGCCGCGGTGTGTGCGCTGTTCAGCATCGTCGTCGCGCCGACGAAGCCGAAGTTCCAGCCGACGCCGAGCAGGATCAGCGCGACGTAGAAATGATCGAGCTCCACGCCCATCAGCGCGACGCCGGCGCAGGCGGCGAGAAGCACCAGCCCGACGCCGATGATCCGCTCCACGCCGAAGCGCGCGATCAGATGGCCGGTGACGAAGGAGGGCGCGAACATCGCCAGCACATGCGCCTGCACGACGCCGGCGGCGTCGTCGGGGTCGAAGCCGCAGGCGACGATGGCGAGCGGCGTCGAGGTCATGACGAGGTTCATCAGCGCGTAGGAGACCATGGCGCAGATCATCGCTACCGCCACGCGCGGCTCGCGCACGATCTCGCGCAAGGGCCGCCCCGAGCTTTCGCCGTGGGCGAGCGGCGCCGGCCGGGGCGCGCGCAGAAAGGCGAAGACGGTCATCCCCGCGAAGTTCACCGCGGCGACGGTCGCGTAGGCGCCGGCGAAGGGCACGGGCGCCAGCCAGTCCCGCGTCGCCTTGACGATCTCGGGGCCGAGGACCGCCGACAGCAGCCCGCCCGCCATCACGTAGGAGATCGCCTTGGGTCGGAAGGCGGGCGACGCTTCGTCGGCCGCGGCGAAGCGGTAGAAGCCCTGCGCCGCCATGTAGACGCCGCTGAACCCCATCGCGACCACCAGCAGGGCGAACGAGCCTTCGATCAGCGCCGCCGTGGCGAGCAGCGCGCCGATCCCGCCGAAGAGCGCCCCGATGACGAACCCGGTCCGCCGCCCTTCCCGCCCCATGATCGCCGACAGGACTGGCGCGGCGAACATCGAGACGATGACGACCATCGAGATCGGCAGCGTCGAGAGCGCCGGGTTCGGCGTCAGCACCGCCCCCGACAGCCCGCCGAGGATGAACAAGACGGGCATCTGCGCGCCGAGCAGCGCCTGCGCGGCCACGAGCACGGCGACGTTGCGTTTCGCCGCGCTGTCGTCCGCGGGCGCGAGGGAGGCGTCGATGGCTGTCATGCCGTCGCTTTACCGCCCTGCGCGGAGCGCGGCAATCACGCCGCCAGAATGCGCCCCACGATGTCGCCCGTGTCCTTCGACAGACCCTCGGTCGCCGCGATCCGCTCCAGCGCCGCGCGCATCAGCGCCTGCCGGCCGGCGTCGTAACGGCGCCAGGTCTCGAAGCAGCCCGCGAGGCGCGCGGTCGTCTGCGGGTTGCGCGGATCGAGCCGGATCAGCCAGTCGGCGACGAAGGCGTAGCCAGCGCCGTCGGCGGCGTGGAAGCGCGAGGGGTTGGCCGCGGCGAAAGCGCCGATCAGCGCGCGGAAGCGGTTGGGGTTGAGCCAGTCGAACGCGGGGTGCGCCGTCAGCGCCTTCACCCGGTCGAGCGCGTCGGCCGTCGGCGCCGTCGCCTGGATGGCGAGCCACTTGTCGACCACCAGCGGGTCGTCCTTCCAGCGCGCGTGGAACGCCGCCAGCGCCGCCTCGGCCTCCGGCGCGCCGGCGTGGACCAGCGCGGTGAGCGCCGGGGCCTGCTCCGACATGTTGTCGGCCCGGTCGAACTGCGCGCGGGCGCGCGCGAAGGCCTCGGGCGTCCCCAGCGCCGTCAGGTAGGCGAGCGCGCGGTTGCGCAGCGCCCGCTTGCCCGCGGCCTCGGCGTCCGGCGCGTAAGCCCCGGGCACGGCCATCGTGGCGTAGAGCGCGCGCAGCAGCGGCTCCAGTCTTTCGGCGACGGCGCGCTGCAACCGCTCGCGCGCCGCATGGATCGCCTCCGGGTCCGCCGGTTCGCCGCGCGCGGCTGTCTCTCGCGCCAGTTCGTCCTCGCCGGGGAGTTCAAGCGCCAGGGCGCGGAACGCCGGATCCAGCGTCTCGTCGCCTGCCATCGCGCCGAGCGCGTCGATGAACGCGGAATCGGGCTCGCCGTCCTTCACCAACCGCAGCGCCACGTCGAGCGCGTAGGCGCGCCCCGCCTCCCACTTGTTGAACGGGTCGCTGTCATGGGCGAGCAGGAAGGCGCGCTCGGCGTCGCTGGTCTCCCGCTCCAGCCGCACCGGCGCGGAGAAGCCGCGGAGCAGCGACGGCACGGGCCGCGACCCGAGCCCGTCGAAGGTGACGGTCTTCTCCGGCCCGTCGAGTTCGATGACGCGCGTCCCCTCCGGCAGCAGGTCGTCGCCGTTCGGGCCGAGAAGGCCGACGGCGACCGGAATCACGAACGGCGCCTTTTCCGGCTGCCCCGGCGTCGGCGGCGTCGACTGGCGGAAGGTGAGCGAGAACCGCCCCGCCGCCGCGTCCCACGCCTCCGAGACCGCGAGCCGCGGCGTGCCGGACTGGCTCCACCAGCGCGCGAACTGCGTGAGGTCGCGCCCCGTCGCGTCCTCGAAGCAGCGGCGGAAGTCCTCGATGGTGCACGCCTCGCCGTCATGGCGCTCGAAGTAGAGGTCGAGCGCCTTGCGATAACCCTCTGACCCGACGAGCGTCTTCAGCATGCCGATGACCTCGGCGCCCTTCTCGTAGACCGTCGCGGTGTAGAAGTTGTTGATCTCGACGTACGCCTCGGGCCGCACCGGATGGGCGAGCGGCCCGTCGTCCTCGCGGAACTGGGCGGCGCGCAGGCGCTTGACGTCGTCGATCCGCTTCACCGCCGCCGAGCGTTCGTCCGACGTGAACTCCTGGTCGCGATAGACCGTCAGCCCCTCCTTGAGACAGAGCTGGAACCAGTCGCGGCAGGTGATGCGGTTGCCGGTCCAGTTGTGGAAATACTCGTGGGCGATGATGCTCTCGATCAGTTCGTAGTCGCGGTCGGTCGCCGTCTCGGGGCTGGCCAGAACATATTTCGAGTTGAAGATGTTCAGCCCCTTGTTCTCCATCGCCCCCATGTTGAAGTCGTCCACGGCGACGATGTTGAACACGTCGAGGTCGTATTCGCGCCCGTAGACGCGCTCGTCCCAGCGCATCGAGCGCACCAGCGCGTCGAGGGCGTAATGGGTCCGCGCCTCGTCGCCGGGCCGCACCCAGACCCCCAGCGTCACCGCGCGCCCCGAGGCCGTGCGGAACGGCGTCGTGGTCGCGCGCAGGTCGCCGGCGACGAGCGCGAACAGGTAGGCGGGCTTGCGGTGCGGGTCGCGCCAGACGGCGTAATGGCGCCCGTCGGACAGGTCGCCCTGCTCCACCGGATCGCCGTTCGACAGCAGCACGGGGCACGACGCCTTGTCCGCCTCGATGCGGACCGTGTAGCGCGCCATGACGTCGGGGCGGTCGGGGAACCAGGTGATCTTGCGGAAGCCCTGCGCCTCGCACTGGGTGCAGAACATGCCCTTGGAGAGATACAGACCCTCCAGCGCCTTGTTGTCCTCGGGGTCGATCTCGGTGACCGCCTCCCAGACGAAGGCGTCGGGCAGCGCGTCGGCGCGCACCGTCAGCCCTTCCGCGTCGGCGGTCAGGGCGTCGCCGGGGTCGGCCCCGTCGATCGTCGCCGACACGAAACCGAGCTTGCGGCCGTCGAGGCGCAGGTCGTGCCGGCCCTCGCGCGCCGGGTTGCGGCGGAAGGCGATGCGGGCCGCGACGCGGGTTCCCTTCGGCTTCAGGTCGAAGGTCAGCGTCACGTCGTCGACGAGCCAGGCCGGCGGCGCGTAGTCCGCGAGCCGCACGGGCGTCTGCTTCGGCTGGCCGGCTTCGGTCCGCATGGCGCTCTCCGCTGTTTCGATCGACGCACATCAACGCCGGGGCCGCGACGCGGCGCAAGGACGAATCCGCGCTGCGCGACAGGGGCGCGCGACCGACGGTTAACGGTTGCGCGCCGGCGGTCGGGGGGTAAAGTCGAACGTAATGTCGCAGGTTCCGAAGAGCATCATAACAGTGAGGACGGGGTCGTGAGCGTCTGGTCGCTTCTCGCAAAGCGTCTGGGCCTCGGCATCCTGACGCTGTTCGCCGTGTCTCTCCTGATCTTCGGCGCCGTCGAGGCCTTGCCGGGCGACATCGCCCAGCAGGTCCTCGGGCAGACGGCGACGCCCGACGCGCTGGCCGCGCTCCGGCGCGAAATGGGGCTCGATCGTCCGGCGGTGCTGCGATACGTCGACTGGCTCGTCGGCGCCGCGCAGGGCGAGTTCGGCGTCTCGATGGCGAACCGTCGCCCGGTCGCGGACATGATCGGGCCGCGGCTTCTCAACACGCTCTTTCTCGCGAGCGTCGCGGCGGCCATCGCCGTGCCGCTCTCGATCGGGCTCGGGGTGATGGCGGCGCTCTGGCGCGGCACGACCTTCGACCGCACGGCGAACGTCGCGACGCTCACGTCGATCTCGAGCCCGGAGTTCTTCCTCGGCTACATCCTCATCCTGTTCCTCGCCGTGCAGAACCCGGTGTTCCCGTCGATCTCCAACATCAACCCGACGATGAGCTTCGGCGACCGACTGTACCGGACCATGCTGCCGGCGCTGACTCTGACGCTGGTCGTGACCGCTCACATGATGCGCATGACGCGGGCGGCGATCATCAACCTGCTCGCCTCTCCCTACATCGAGATGGCGCGACTGAAGGGCATGCCCCCCGCCATCGTCATCCTGCGCCACGCCCTGCCGAACGCGCTGGCGCCGATCATCAACGTCGTCGCGATCAACCTCGCCTATCTCATCACCGGCGTCGTGCTGGTGGAGGTGGTGTTCGTCTATCCGGGCGTGGGCCAGCTTCTGGTCGACAGCGTGTCGCGGCGCGACTTTCCGGTGGTGCAGGCGTGCTGCCTGATCTTCGCCGCAACCTACGTGCTGCTGAACCTCTCGGCCGACGTCCTCGCGATTCTCTCCAACCCGCGCCTGCGACGGCCCAAGACATGAGGGCGCGCCCGTGAGCCCCTTCGCGATCGGCTATTTCGGGGCGCTGATCGGCGCGTCGTCGCTCGCGGCGTGGTCGGGGCGGCGCGAGGCGCTGGTCGGGGCCTTCCTGCTGCTCGTGGTATCGGCCTTCGCGGGCATCGTCTGGGGCGGCGCCGCGCTGCGCTGGATCACGCTGGTGGTCGCGCTCGGCGCCGCGGCCGTCGGGCTCGCCTACAGCTTCCGCGCGTTCCTCGCGGCGGTGCTGCCGCGCGACGCCGCGCGCGCCATCCGCTCGGCGCCGCTGACCGCGAGCTTCGGGTTGCTGACCATCCTCGCCTACATCGTGACGGCCGTGTTCGCGCCGGCCATCGCGCCTTTCGGCGAGAGCCAGATCGTCGGCGGCGCCTTCGCGCCTCCGGACGACCGCATGCTGCTCGGCGGCGACCAGCTCGGGCGCGACCTGTTCAGCCGCATCGTCTACGGCGCGCGCAACACGGTGGGCATCGCCTTCGTGACCACCGTGCTGACCTTTCTGCTCGGCGGCGCGCTCGGGCTGCTCGCCGCCACCGTCGGCGGGTGGGTCGACCAGCTCCTCAGCCGGCTGGTCGACGTGCTGATGGCGATTCCGCAGCTGATCTTCGCCCTGCTGCTGCTCACGATCTTCGGCACCGAGGTCGTGACGCTCATTCTCGTGATCGCCGTGCTGGACAGCACGCGCGTCTACCGCCTGTCGCGCGCCGTCGCCGTCAACATCGTGGTGATGGACTACATCGAGGCGGCGAAGCTGCGCGGCGAGACGCTCTGGTGGCTGATCACGCGGGAGATCCTGCCCAACGCGACAGCGCCGCTGATCGCCGAGTTCGGCCTGCGTTTCTGCTTCGTCTTCCTCACCATCGCCGGGCTCTCGTTCCTCGGGCTCGGCATCCAGCCGCCGACCGCCGACTGGGGTTCGATGGTGCGCGACAACGCGCAGCTCATCTCCTTCGGCGAGGTGACGCCGCTGATCCCGGCCGCCGCAATCGCGCTGCTCACGGTCGCGGTGAACTTCGTCGTCGACTGGATGCTGCAGCGCTCCTCCGGCCTGAAGGACTGAAGCCCATGGCCCGCAACCAGCATCCGCTGCTCGAAATCCGCGACCTGCGGATCGAGGGTTACGCCGACGAGAAGTGGTTCGAGATCGTCCACGGCGTCGACCTGACGCTCCATCGCGGCGAAGTGCTCGGGCTGATCGGCGAGTCGGGCGCCGGCAAGTCGACCATCGGCCTCGCCGCCATGGGCTACACCCGCGACGGCTGCCGCATCTCGGGCGGGACGATCACCTTCGACGGCATCGAGCTGACGTCGACGCCCGAGGAGGTGCGCCGCAGCCTGCGCGGCGCGCGGATCGCCTACGTCGCGCAGTCCGCGGCGGCGTCCTTCAATCCCGCCCACCGCCTGATCGACCAGCACACCGAGGCGCCCGTGCAGCACGGCGCCCGGTCGCGGCGCGAGAGCGCCGAGGACGCCGTGGCGCTCTACCGTCGTCTGCGCCTGCCCAACCCCGACGAGATCGGCTTCCGCTACCCCCATCAGGTCTCCGGCGGGCAGCTTCAGCGCTGCATGACGGCGATGGCGATGAGTTGTCGGCCCGACCTGATCATCTTCGACGAGCCGACCACCGCGCTGGACGTCACCACCCAGATCGAGGTGCTCGCGGCGATCCGGGACATCGTCGAACAGTTCGGCACCGCCGCGATCTACATCACCCACGACCTCGCCGTGGTCGCGCAGATGGCCGACCGCATCAAGGTGCTGCTCAAGGGCCGCGAGGTTGAGGAGGCGGAGACCCGCGTGATGCTCGACGCGCCGCGCGAGGAGTACACGCGTTCGCTCTGGGCCGTTCGCAGCTTCGCACGCGCGCAGAACCAGCCGCCCGCGCCGTCCGAGACGCCGGTGGTCTCGGTGCGGGGCGTCACGGCGGCCTACGGCGCGACCACGGTGCTGCGGGACGTCTCGTTCGACATGCACCAGGGCCGCACCGTGGCCGTCGTCGGGGAGTCCGGTTCCGGCAAATCGACGGCGGCGCGGGTGATCACCGGCCTGCTGCCGCCGGTCTCGGGCGGCGTCATGCTCGACGGCGCCCCCCTGCCCGGCGACTTCCGCCGCCGCACGCGGGAGCAGTTGCGCCAGGTCCAGATGATCTACCAGATGGCGGACACGGCGCTGAACCCGCGCCAGCGCATCGGCGAGATCATCGGCCGCCCGGTGGAGTTCTACCTCGGGCTGCGCGGGGTGAAGCGCAAGCAGCGGGTGGACGAGCTGCTCGACCAGATCGAGCTCGACCCGTCGAAATATTACGAGCGTTACCCGGCGGAACTGTCCGGCGGGCAGAAACAGCGGATCGGGATCGCGCGGGCGCTGGCGGCGGAGCCGAAGTTCATCATCTGCGACGAAGTGACGAGCGCGCTCGACCAGCTTGTCGCCGAGGGCATCCTCAAGCTGCTCGACCGTCTCCAGCGCGAACTCGGGCTGGCCTACATGTTCATCACGCACGACCTCGCCACGGTGCGCGCCATCGCCGACGAGGTGGTGGTGATGAAGGATGGTCAGGTCGTGGAGGCCGGCCCCAAGGACCAGATGTTCGAGCCGCCCCACCACCCCTACACCGACCTGCTGTTGTCCTCCGTCCCCGAGATGGACCCGGACTGGCTGACCCGCCTTCTCCAGGCGCGCGGCGTCGAGAACATCGGCGAAGCGGCGAGCGCCCGGATGGACGGCGGCTGACGGCGCGCAGGTCGCGCCCCGCTCCGTTCGCCGGATCCCTGTCCTCGTCTCAGGCCGCGTCGTCCGTCTGCGACGCAGGGGCGGCCTTGGCCACGCCGACGAGCGCGGGGCGCAGCAGCCTTCCGGCGATGGTGAAGCCGGCCTGCATCACTTCGATGATGGCGCCGTTCTCGGCCCCCGGGACAGGCGCCTCGAACATCGCCTGATGCAGGTTCGGGTCGAACTTCTCGCCCTTTTCCGGCTCGACCTTCTCGATCTTGTGCTTGTGGAAGGCGTTCAGCAGTTCGCGTTGCGTCAGTTCGACGCCTTCGAAGAAGGCTGCGGCCTGCTCGCGGAGCGCCGCGTCCGCGGCGTCGATGGCGCGCGCAAGGTTGTCATGGACCGACAACAGATCACGCGCGAGCCGCGTGCCGCCATACGCTTCCGCCTCGCGCCGGTCGCGTTCCGCGCGCTTGCGGATGTTCTCGCTCTCCGCCAAGGCGTACATCAGCTTTTTCTTGTACTCGTCGCGCTCGGCTTCGAGCTCGGCCACAAGCGCCGCCGGGTCGGGTTCGGCGACGTCTTCCGGCGAACCGTCTCCAGCCGCTTCGCGCTTCTGCTCTTCGTCTGCGGTGCGGCCCGCATCCGCGTCCGCCGCGGCGGCGGTTTCCTTCGGATGGCGGGTCTCGTCCTGTTCGTTCATGCTCATCCCTTCTTCGGCGCGCCCGCCCGGTCGGCCACCAGGCGCCCTACGAGGCGGGCGGTGTAGTCCACGATCGGCACGATGCGGCCGTAGTTCAGCCGCGTCGGGCCGATGACGCCGATCGCGCCGACCAGTTTCCGCTCGGCGTTCATATACGGAGAAATGACCAGAGAGGAACCCGACAGCGAGAAAAGCTTGTTTTCCGAGCCGATGAAGATGCGCACGCCTTCGGCTTCGGCCGCGAGATCGAGCAACTGGGCGATGTCGCGCTTGCGCTCGAGGTCGTCGAACAATTGCCGCATGCGTTCGAGCTGGAGCGCATCCTGCGCCGCGTCGATCAGGTTGGCGCGGCCGCGGACGATCAGCCGCTCCGGGCCGTCGCTCATCTCGCCCGACCATATCGCGACGCCCTTCTCGACCATCTCCGCCGCCAGCGCGTCGAGCTCCGCCCGCCGGTGGGCGATTTCGGCGGCGACCACCCGCCCCGCCTCCGCCAGCGTCCGCCCTTGCAGGGCGGCGTTCAGGAAGTTCGCGGCTTCGCGCATCGCCGAGGGCGTAAGGCCGGCCGGCGGCGCGAACAGCCGATTCTCGACCGTTCCGTCCTCCGTGACCAGCACCACCAGCGCCCGGTCAGCCGCCAGACCGACGAACTCGACGTGGCGGATCGGCGCTTCGATCTTGGGCGCGAACACGATCGAGGCGCACTGCGAGAGGCCCGAGAGCATCGCTCCGGCCTCGTCGAGGACGGCCGTCATGTCGCCGTCGACGGCGCCGACGGCCGTGTCGATCGCGCCGCGCTCGGCCTCCGAGATGTCGCCGATCTCCAGCAGGGCGTCGACGAACAGCCGCAGGCCGAGATGGGTCGGCACGCGCCCGGCGCTGACATGCGGGCTGTCGAGCACCCCGATCGATTCGAGGTCCTGCATCACGTTGCGGATGGACGCCGCCGAGAGGCTCATGGCGAGTTGCTTCGACAGCGTCCGAGATCCCACCGGCTCGCCGGTCTCGAGATAGGTCTCGACGAGCTGGCGGAACACGGCGCGGCTGCGGTCGTTCATGTCGGCCAGCGCGGCCGGCACATCCCTCATGCTTCTGTCCATCGGTTGCTCTCCGCAATCGACAGACATGGCGCGCGGCCGACGCGCGCGCAAGCGGCTCTCACGGCAGGCGCACCACGACGGTGCCCGACGGACCCGCCTCGACGGCGGCATGCGCCTCTGCGACCGCGTCGAGGGCGAAGACCGGCCCGACGGCGCAGTTCAGCGCGCCCGCTTCGAGCCAGCGCACGATCTGGGCGATTCCGCGACGTCGGGTCTCCGCGTCGAGCAGGTACACCAGAAGCGTCTTCAGCGTCACGTTGCGGAACATCAGGTCGTAGAATGGCAGCGCCGGCGTGCGCTGGCCCATGGAGGCGTAGGCCACGATCGTTCCGCCTTCGCGGATCAGCGCGAGGCTGTCGGCGAGGTTGGCGCCGAAGTCGACGTCGACGATCCGGTCGACGCCGGCCCCGTAGGTGAAGTCGTTGACGGCGCGCACCACGTTCTCGCGCTTGTAGTCGACCACGAGATCGGCTCCGACCACCCGGGCCGCCTTCTCCGGCCCGCTGACGGTGGCGATCACCTGCGCCCCGGAAAGCTTCGCCATCTGGACGGCGTAGCGCCCGACAGCTCCCGCCCCGCCCGTGACGAGAACCGTGCGCCCCTCGACGGGTCCATCGCCGCACACCGCCGCCCAGGCCGTCATCGCCGGGATCCCGAGCGTCGCGCCGGCGTCGAAGCTCGTCGCCTCCGGCAGAGGCGCGGCCTGCTCGGCGGGCAGAGAGACGTACTCGGCGGCCGTGCCCATGGCGCGGCGCCACTGGGCGTTCCAGAGCCAGACGCGTTGCCCGAGGCGCCGCCGGTCAGCCCACGGGCCGACGGCCTCGATCACGCCGGCGCCGTCGGAATGCGGGATGATCCGCGCATAGGGCATCTCGGCGCCGGGACGCTGACCGGCGCGCAGCTTGACGTCGGAGGGGTTCACGCCCGATGTGGCGAGGCGCACCAGCGCTTCGCCCGACCCGGGCCGAGGCGTGTCCACCTCGCCGACGCGCAGAACATCAGACGCCGGTCCGAACCGCTCGTAGTAGGCCGCCTTCATCGCGTCTCCATGCCCTGCTTCGCGCTCGACCATAGCGCGACGGCGCCGCAGCTGCGAAGCCTCAACTGTCCGGCTTGTCGCTCGGCGCGCAGGCGTCGCGCTCGCGCTGCGACATGCCGCGATAGACGGCGCGCCCGATCAGATGGGCGGCGATGGGGGCGGTCGCGATGATGAACAGGATGACGGCGACCGCCTTCGCCTTCGGCCCGCCGCCCTCCAGCCCGATCAGCAGCGCCGCGACGATCATGCCGAGGCCGAGGGTCGCCGCCTTGGTGGAGGCGTGCATCCGCACGAAAACGTCCTCCATGCGCACGACGCCGAGCGCGGCGATCAGCACGAAGGCCGCGCCGCCCAGCAACAGCGCCGCGCCGAAGGCGTCGAGGGCGATCAGCAGCGTCTCCGCGATCTGCGCCCTCATGGCCGGCCCTCCTGCTGCGTCGGCTTGGGCTTCGCGGCCGGCGCGCGGTCAATGTAGCGCGCGAAGGCGACCGTCGCGAGAAACGCGACCAGCGCGAGCGCGATGGCCGCGTCGAGATAGGCCCCGTCGCCGAGCGCCAGCGCGAACAGCGTCAGCAGCACGACGGTGATCGAGCTGACCAGATCGAGCGCGACCACCCGGTCGGCGAGGGTCGGCCCGCGCACCAGCCGCACGAACACAAGACCGAGCGACAATGCGGAAACGGCGATGGCGATCACCACCGCGTCGCCCATCAGCCCCGGCAGGGATGTCTCGATGACGTCGATCATGTCAGCACCTCGATGACGCGCCGCTCGACCTCCTGCTTCAGGCCGCGCGCGACGTCCTCGGGATCGTCGGCGAACATCGCGTGGATCAGCAGGACGCGCCGGTCGGGGTCGAAATCGACGCTGAGCGTGCCGGGGGTGAGCGTGATCAGGTTCGCCGTCAGCATCACCCCGAAGTCGCTCTCGACGTCGAGCGGCATCTCGACGAAGCGGTTGCGGCCGCGGTGATTGGCGAAAAGCACCGCCGAGGCGACCTGCACGCTCGACTTCACCAGATCCTGGATGAAGAAAAGCATCAGGCCGAAGGTGGCGCGGGTGCGGCGGAAATACTGCGTTTCGCCGTAGATCTCGGAGAACGCGTAGAGGGCGCCGAAGCCCGCGACGTAGCCGAGGAACAGCGTGCCGGCGCTGAAGTCGCCGGCCACCGCCGCCCAGGCGACGGCGATCATCAGGTTGACGGGCAGCAGCGTCATGGCGTCCCTCCCAGCACCGCCGCGATGTAGGCGGAGGGGTCGGCGAGTTGCGCCCCCGCGATCTGCGCGAAGGCGATGAACGGCGCCGGCTGCACGCCGATGTAGGTCACGATCCCCACCATCGCGAGCGTCGCGGCGAGCGCGGGGATCGGGACCGGGGGGCGCTCCGTCGCCAGCGCCGGCGCCGCCGCCGGGCGCGGCTTCCAGAACAGCTCCGAGAACATCCGCGCCATCGCGTAGAGCGTCAGCAGCCCGACGCCGAGCGCCAGCGCCGCGAGCCACCACGCCTCCGCCGCCAGCGCCGCGTCGACCAGCAGCACCTTCGCCCAGAAACCGGAGAACGGCGGCACGCCGGCGAGCGCCAGCCCCGGCAGCAGGAACAGCGCGCCGAGCATGGGCGCGACCGGCCAGAGCCCGCCCGAGAGCCGGAAGTCCTCGCTCCCGCCGCGCCGAACCGCCAGCCACGCCACCGCGAACAGGGCGACCTTCAGGAACATGTCCTGCAACAGATAGAAGACGCCCGCGGCGATCGCCGCTTCCGTGCCGATGGAGAGCGCGACGATCATGAAGCCGATCGAGGCGATCACCGAGAAGGACAGCACCCGGCGGACCTCGCGTTCGGCCAGCGCCCCGAACACGCCGACCACCATGGTCAGCGCGCCCGCCGCCATCAGCACTTCGGCGAGGTACGGCGTGTCGGGCGGGTAGATCAGCGTGAAGGTGCGGAAGATGGCGTAGACGCCGACCTTGGTGAGCAACGCCGCGAAGATGGCCGACACGGTGAAGGACGGCGTGTGGTAGGAGGCCGGCAGCCAGAAGAACACCGGGAACAGCGCCGCCTTGGCGCCGAAGGCGAACAGCAGCAGCGCGCCGGTGGCGTAGAGCTTGCGCGGATCGTCGATCTCGGCGACCGCGCGATGCAGATCCGCCATGTTGAGCGCGCCGGTCGCCCCGTAGAGCAGGCCGACGCCGGTCAGGAAGCCGATCGTCGCCGTGAGGTTCAGCGCGACGTAGCGGATCGCGCCGTCGAACTGCCGCCGCCCGCCGCGCACCACCAGCAGGCCGAAGGACGCGATCAGCAGAACCTCGAACCAGACGTAGAGATTGAACAGGTCGCCGGTGACGAAGGCGCCCGAGACGCCGCCGAGCATCACGTGCAGCAGCGTGTGGTGGCCGCGAAGCTCGCTGGTCTCCTCGACTTCGGAGAAGCCGAAGAGCACGACGGCGACCCCGCAGATCGACGTCACCAGCAGCAGCCCCGCCGACAGCATGTCGGCCGCGAGCGTGATGCCGAAAGGCGCGGGCCAGCCGCCCATCTGTTCCGCGAACGGCCCTTCGGCCAGCACCGCCTCGGCGATGCGCGAGGCGACGATCACCGATGCGGCCGCGCCGATCAGGCTCGCGAGGCGCTGGAAGGGCGGCGACGCCCTCAGCGCGAGACAGACGACGCCGGTCAGGAACGGCACCGCGATGGGCAGGGCGAGCAGCATCGGTCGTCAGCCCCTCGGCTCTGCGTTTTCGATCTCGTCGATCTCGACGGTGCCGAAGGCCCCGTAGAGGCGGTAGACCAGCACCAGGGTGAAGGCGAGCAGGCCGAAGCCGATGACGATCGCCGTCAGGATCAGCGCCTGGGGGAGCGCGTTGGCGACGTCGCCGGTCGGCGCCTTCTCGCCCTCGGCGATGAAGGGCGGCGCGGCGAAGGAGAGCCGGCCGGCCTCGAAGATCGCGAGGTTCACCGCGTTCGACAGCAGCGACAGACCCACGATGAACCGCAGCATGTTGCCCGCGAGCATGAGGTAGACGCTGACGGCGGCCATCAGGCCGATCAGCGCCGCCATGATCAGCTCCATTCCGTCACCTCTCGCCGCTCTGGTCGGCGTCCTCGTCGTCCGGCGAACGCGACGCGTCGTCCTCCAGCGCGAGGAACAGCGCCGTCACGGCCCCCACCACCACCATGTAGACGCCCACGTCGAAGAGCAGCGCCGAGCCGACCGGCAGCCCCTCCTTCTTGCCGTCCTCGACGACGAGGAACGGCCAGACGCTCTCGAGGAAGGCGTCGCCCTCCCACCAGCCCCAGACGCCGGCCATCACGGCCGCGCCGAGCCCGAGCATCGACAGCAGCTCCGGCGCGATGCGCATGGCGCGGCGCACGGCGCCGGTGTCCTCCGCCTTGGCGTAGAGGGCGAAGGCGGTCGCGGCCACCAGGCCGCCGATGAAGCCCCCGCCCGGCTCGTTGTGCCCGCGCAGCAGGATGAACAGCGAGTAGGCGAGCATCAGCGGCGCGAGGAAGCGCGTGGCGGCGGAGAGGATCAGCGAGTTCATTTCTCGGCGTCCTTCATCGGCCGCACCCGCGCCGCGAGCAGCGCGAGCGCCGAAAGGCCGGCGATGGCGACCACGGCGATCTCGCCCATGGTGTCGAGGGCGCGGAAGTCCACGAGGATCACGTTCACGATGTTCCGCCCGAAGGCTATGGTCGCCGAGGCCTTCTCGAAATAGTCGGTCAGGCTGCGGTCGATCTCGCCGTCCATCACCGCCATCAGCGCGCCGGTCACCGCCACGCCGACAGCGGCCCCGATGGCGCCGTTCCAGAGACGGGCGCGCTGGGCGGCCGCCGTGCGGGCGAGCGCGATCCGCGGCAGCTTGAGCAGCGCGACCGCGATGATGACGACGACCAGCGTCTCGACCATCAACTGGGTGATCGCCACGTCGATGGCGCCGTAGAGGGCGAAGATCAGCGCCACCCCGGCGCCGACCACGCCGAGCGAGGTGATCAGCAACAGCCGCCGCGCCGTCATCAGCAGCGTGAGCGAGGCGACCGCGATCAGCGCGACGACGAGCAGCATCAGACCCGGCGCCTCGCCCATCTCGATGGAGGGCCAGCCGCCGCCGACCCAGAGTCCCGCCGCCGTCATGCCGGCCATCGTCGCCATGGTGACGCGGAGGTAGCGGGGCAGATAACCCGACTGCAACAGCGCGGTGGTCTCGCGCGACAGGCCTGTCAGCACGCGCAGGAACACGTCATAGCTCCGCTCGAAGTCGCCGAGCGGTCGCGCGTCCGGCCGCAGCGCCCGGTCGCCGCGCAGCAGCCGGAAGCCCTGCCGGGCGCCGCCCGCCTCGAGAAGCGCGAGGCTCTCGCGGGTGCGCGGCAGACGCCGCCACAGGACATAGCCGAGCGCGAAGGTGACGACGCTGAGCGCGAGCGGCAGGTTCACGCCGCCGAACAGGTGCAGGTGAACGTCCATCGCCTCCCCGGCGACCGACGCGGCCATCGGCGCCACCAGCAGCTCCGCCGCGCCGGGCGCGAGGCCGAAGCCGAGCCCGAGCAGCGCGAGCGCCGCCGGCCCCGCCCACATGAAGAGGTGCGCGTCGGTCGGCGCCGCCTTCTTCGCCTTGAACTCGCCGGTGAACGGCGTCAACGCCACCGCGCCGGCGATGGCGATCATCATGGCGTTGGCGAGCAGCGCGGCGACCGCCACCAGCGCCGCCGGCGCGTCGCCATGCAGGGCGCCCTCGTAGATCGCCTCCTTGCCGATGAAGCCGAAGAAGGGCGGCAGACCCGCCATCGACGCGCCGGCGAGCAGCGCGACCAGCCACGTCAGCGGCATGTCGCGCCCGAGGCCCGACAGCCCGTCCGCCTCCCGCGTGCCCGCCTTCTTGTCGAGGATGCCGATCACGAGGAACAGCGACGCCTTGTAGAGCGCGTGGACGATCAGGAACACGCAGAAGGCGAGGATCGCCCCCTCCCCGCCTGCGCCGAGCATCATCGTCAGCGCGCCGAGGCCCATGACGGTCGTGTAGGCGAGGCCGAGCTTCAGGTCGGACTGGCGCATCGCCCAGATCGACGACAGCACCATGGTGGCGGCGCCCGTCAGCGTCAGCGTCCACATCCACAAGTCGGTGCCCGACAGGGCCGGCGACAGCCGCGCGAGCAGGTAGACGCCGGCCTTCACCATGGTCGCCGAGTGCAGGTAGGCCGACACCGGCGTCGGCGCCGCCATGGCGTTCGGCAACCAGTAGTGGAACGGGATCTGCGCCGACTTCGTGAAGCAGCCGAGGATCACCAGCCAGAAGACGCCCTGATACATGCCGCCGTTGCGCAGCGTCAGCGCGTAGTCGCCGAGCTCCGACAGCCGGTACGTCCCCGTCTGCTGGCCGGCGAGCAGCAGCCCGGCGAGCAGCGCCACGCCGCCGAGGCCGGTGACGATCAGCGCCTGAACCGCCTTGGCCCGCGCCTCCGCCTTCTCGTGGTCGAAGCCGATCAGCAGGAAGGAGGTGACGGTGGTGCCTTCCCAGAACAGAAACAGCGTCAGCGCGTCGTCGGCGAGCACCAGTCCGAGCATCGACAGCTCGAACAGGACCAGCAGCACGAGCAGCCGGTCGCGTTGCGGATGGGTGCGGAAGTACTCGGCCGCGTAGAGCAGCACGAGCGCGCCGATGCCGGTGACCAGCAGGGCGAAGACCAGCCCGAGGCCGTCGATGGCGAAGGCGAAGGAGACGCCGAGCTGCGGCGCCCAGTCCCACACGAAAAAGACCGTCTCGCCCCCGTGGACGGCCGGAACGAACCCGAAGAACCACCACGCGGCGAGGGCGGAGAGCAGCGCAGGAACCAGCCGCCGCACGCCCGCGGCGCGCCCAGCCGGGCTTTCCGCCTCCGCCATCCGTGATCCCCCTGTCCCCTCGGGCGCGCGGACCGCGCCTCGTGCGTCGCAGCACCCTAGCGAGGCGCGCCGGAGCGGCCAAGCCCCGCCGGGCTTGCCGCGACGCCCTGCGCCGGCGAAGGTGCGCGCGACAGAAAAGGGAGACCGCCATGGCCGTTCAGCCGCTGCGCACCGACCAGCCCGACCCGCACCGCGAGGCGCGCGTCGACCTCGCCGCCGCCTTCCGCTGGGCGGCCCGCTTCAACTGGCACGAGGCGGTCGCGAATCATTTCTCGCTCGCCGTGAACGAGCGCGGCACGCAGTTCCTGATGAACCCGAAGCTGGTCCACTTCAGCCGCGTCACCGCGTCGAGCCTGCTGCTGATCGACGCCGAGGATGGCGAGACGATGCGCCGCGCGGACGCGCCGGACCCCACTGCCTGGGGCCTGCACGGCGCGATCCATCGCGCCTGCCCGCACGCGCGCTGCGCGCTCCACGTCCATTCCAAATACGCCACGGTCCTCGCGAGCCTCGCCGACAGCCGGATGCCGCCCATCGACCAGAACACGGCGATGTTCTTCGACCGCATCGTGGTCGACGAGCACTACGGCGGCCTCGCCTTCGAGGAGGAGGGCGAGCGGTGCGCGAAGCTGTTCGACGACCCGCGCAAGAAGGTGATGGTGATGGGCAACCACGGGGTGATGGTGATCGGCGACACCGTGGCCGACGCCTTCAACCGCCTCTACTACTTCGAGCGCGCGGCCGAGACGCTGATCACCGCCTACATGACGCAGCGCCCGCTGCGCGTGCTCTCCGACGCCGTCGCCGAGAAAACCGCGCGCGAGCTGGAGGACTATCCCGAAGGCGCGGAGCGGTTCCTCGCGGAGCTCAGGGCGATCCTCGACGACGAGGGGTCGGACTATCGCGCCTGAGCGGCGTAGCGGTCGATCACCAGCCTGAACTCGGGGATCAGATCGAGGCGCCGCGCCTGCGCCGGCGTGACGAAGGCGAAGCCGGCGCCTTCCGAGAGGCGCAGGTCGCCGGGCGCCGCGTCGACGCGCGCGGCGTAGACGAACAGGCGTCGGCGCGCCGGCGACCACGTCGACAAGACCCGCGCGAGCGGCGTCAGCGCCGCCGCGTCGACCGTCAGGCCGGTCTCCTCGGCCACTTCGCGAACGGCCGCCGCGCGCAACGCCTCGCCCGGCTCGACGCCGCCGCCGAAGAAGCACCAGAGACCCGGATGCGCGACGCCCGGCCGGTCGTCGCGCAACTGCAGGAGCAGCCGGCGTTCTGCGTCGATCAGCAGGACATGGGCGGCCGCGGCTTCGCCGGGCGCCGACCAGTCGCCGAGCGCGGCGAAGGCGCTTTCGTCGTCCGCCGTCATTTGCGGCGCAGGTGCTCGTCGAGGCGCGGCATGATCTCGACGAAGTTGCACGGGCGATGGCGCATGTCGAACTGCGGCGCGAGGATCGCGTCCCAGCCGTCCTTGCAGGCGCCCGGCGAGCCGGGCAGCGCGAACAGGTATTTCCCGTTCGCCACGCCGGCGCAGGCGCGCGACTGGATCGCCGAGGTGCCGATCTTCTGGAACGAGATCA
>RECW01000068.1 GCA_007693835.1 Paracoccaceae bacterium
GCTCGTGCCAGAGCGCGACGTTCTCCAGCGCCGGGATGCACATCGACCGCACCAGCCGCGCAAGGCCGGTGAGGTTTTCCGTCAGCACCGGGTTGCGCTTGTGGGGCATCGCCGAGCTGCCCTTCTGGCCGGGCGAGAAATACTCCTCCGCCTCCAGCACCTCCGTCCGCTGGAGGTGGCGGATCTCGGTGGCGATGCGCTCGATGGAGGAGGCGATCACGGCGAGCGCGCAGAAGAACGCCGCATGCCGGTCGCGCGGGATCACCTGCGTCGAGACCGGCTCCACCGCGAGGCCCATCTTCTGCGCGACATGCGCCTCCACGCTCGGGTCGATATTGGCGAAGGTGCCGACGGCGCCTGAGATGGCGCAGGTCGCGATCTCGGCCCGCGCCGCGACCAGACGGGCGCGGTTGCGCGCCATCTCGGCGTAGGCCGCCGCCATCTTGAGCCCGAAGGTCACCGGCTCGGCGTGGACGCCGTGGGAGCGGCCGATGCAGACCGTGTCCTTGTGCTCGAAGGCGCGCCGTTTCAGCGCCGCGAGCAGCGCGTCCATGTCGGCGAGCAGGATGTCGGCGGCGCGGGCGAGCTGCACGTTGAAGCAGGTGTCGAGCACGTCCGACGAGGTCATGCCCTGATGCACGAACCGCGCCTCCTCGCCGACATGCTCGGCGAGATGGGTGAGGAAAGCGATGACGTCGTGCTTCACCTCGCGCTCGATGGCGTCGATGCGGGCGACGTCGAACGCCACGTCCTTCGCGCGCCACACCGCCTCCGCCGCCGACGCCGGGATCACGCCGAGGGCGGCCTGCGCGTCGCAGGCGTGGGCCTCGATCTCGTACCAGATGCGGAACTTGGTCTCGGGCGCCCAGATCGCGGTCATCTCGGGGCGGGCGTAGCGCGGGATCATCGGCGCGTCTCCGGCGTTGCGGCGGAACCGCGGCGGCGGTAGCACCGCTCCATGACCCTGACAACCGAAGCCCGCTTCGCGGGGCTCTGGCGCGTGGCGCGCGACATCGAGGACCACGGCGGCGGGCCGAACGGCCGGTTCCGCGGACTCGCGCGCATCACCGTGGAGGGCGACGGGCTGCGCTACGTCGAATACGGCAAGCTGAGCCTCGGCGCGGCGGCGATGCAGGCGACGCGGACCTACCTCTGGCGTCCCCTCGTCGGGCGGGCGGTGGACGTGCGGTTCGAGGACGGCCGCCCCTTCCACCGCTTCGACTGGAGCCGGGCGGAGTGTTCCGACGAGCATCTCTGCGGCGAGGACTTCTACCGCGTGCGCTACAGCTTCGCCGCCGACAGCTGGCACGCCCATTGGCGCGTCGAGGGACCGCACAAGGACTACACGAGCCGCACCCTCTACATCCGTGCGGCCGACGCGCCGCTTGCCGAGTCCGCGGCGGACGCATAGCGTGCCGCGACCGGGTTTCGCGAAGGGAAGCGACGATGAACAGGGTTCTGTCCGAAGCGGTGGCGCCGAGCGAGGGCGCGGCGCTCTGGGTGAAGCGCGCGGCGCTGGTGGCGCTCGGCGTCGCGGCGATGGCGGTGGCGGCGAAGATCCGCGTGCCGTTCTGGCCGGTGCCGATCACCATGCAGACCTTCGTGGTGCTGTCGATCGGCGCGGCCTACGGCGCGCGCCTCGGCGTCGCGACCATCCTCGCCTATCTCGCCGTCGGGGCGCTCGGCTTCGACGTCTTCACCGGCTCGTCGGCCGAGGCGAACGGTCTCGCCTACATGGCGGGAAGCACCGGCGGTTATCTCGTGGGCTTCGCGCTGGCCGCGGGCTTCCTCGGCTGGGCCGCGCGCCGCGGGTGGGACCGCTCGCATGGGCGCATGGCGCTCGCCATGCTCATCGGCAGCGCGCTGATCTACGCGCCGGGCGTCGCCTGGCTCGGCGTGCTGTTCGGTTGGGACCAGCCGATCCTCGCCTGGGGGCTCTATCCCTTCCTGCTCGGCGACGCGCTGAAGCTCGCGCTGGCGGCGCTCCTTTTCCCGCTCGCCTGGAAGGCGGTCGGCTCGGCGCGCGCCTGACGCTGGCGCGACAAGCCGGGATGCAGTAGGGGCGGGGCGTCCTAAGGGAGGCCCCGCCCCATGTCGTTTTCGCCGAAGATCGCCCCGTCGATCCTCGCCGCCGACTTCGCCCGCCTCGGCGAGGAGATCGCCGCCGTCGAGGCCGCGGGGGCGGACTGGATCCACATCGACGTGATGGACGGGCGTTTCGTGCCCAACATCACCATGGGGCCGCCGGTGGTGGCGGCGATCCGGCCGCACATCCGCACGGTGGCCGACGTCCACCTGATGATCACGCCGCCCGAGCCGCATCTGGCGGCCTTCGCCAAGGCCGGGGCCGACGTCATCACCGTCCACGCCGAGGCGTGCCCCCATCTCGACCGCACGCTCGGCGCGATCCGCGATCTCGGCTGCAAGGCGGGGGTGGCGCTCAACCCGTCGACGCCGGAGAGCGTGCTGGCCTACGTGCTCGACCGCATCGATCTGGTCTGCGTGATGACCGTGAACCCGGGTTTCGGCGGCCAGTCCTTCCTCGCCTCGCAGGTCGCCAAGGTCGCGGCGATCCGCGCGATGCTGGGGGATCGGCCGGCGCTGATCGAGATCGACGGCGGCGTGACGGTCGAGACGGCGCCCGCCGTGGCGGCCGCCGGCGCCGACGTGCTGGTGGCAGGGTCGGCGGTGTTCGCCCGGCGCGAGCCCGGCGGCTACGAGGCCGCCATCGGCGCCATCCGGGCGGCGGCGCTCAGCGCACGATCCGGCTGAACTTCGCGCCCTGGAAGCTGGCGCCGGCCATCAGGCCATCCTGCCCGAAGACCACCCCGATCACAGGCCGGCGCTGGGTCTGCGAACTGAGCTGAAGGTTCACGCCGTCGCCGGGGAAGGTCACCTCGGCGTCCGCCCCCACGGTCCACCCGTCCGCCCGGCGGAAATCCGCCAGCGCGCCGTCGGTCATGAAGAACAGCGCGTAACGGATGCGCTGCACGCCGAGCTGGAAGCCGAAGGTCGCCGCGGCGAAGGAGTAGTAGCCCTCCGTCACGCCGCCGACGCGCAGGGCCCCTTCGCCGTAGGCGCCGCCGAAGATCAGCCCCCCCTTGATGATGTTCGGCATCATCAGAAGGCCCTTGGCCTGTCCCTCAAGCTCCGCCGCGCCGGCGACACGCGCGCGCATCTCGCGCAGCGCCCGGTCGACGCGGGCTTCGATCTCGGCCGACGCCAGCGCGGGCCCGGCCAGCGGCGCGAGCGTCGCGCCGGCGAGGAAACCCCTGCGGGTCGGCATGGGCATCGGTCTTCCCCTGTTGGCGTGGAACGCGGCACGAGTATCATGGAAACACGCGGCGAGAACAGGGCGAGGGA
Organism: Paracoccaceae bacterium; assembly: GCA_007693835.1. Taxonomy (GTDB): domain Bacteria; phylum Pseudomonadota; class Alphaproteobacteria; order Rhodobacterales; family Rhodobacteraceae; genus Rubrimonas. Next base: position 3,364 of record RECW01000068.1, read on the forward strand.
CGGCGATGCGCGGAATCGAGATCGATCCGTCGGAGAACGTGCTCGGGGGGCGGCTCGAACACTGTTCGACCGATCCGATGACCGGCTTTTTCCGCAACGGCTGTTGCGACACCAACGACGAGGATCGCGGCTCGCACACCGTCTGCGCCGTGATGACCGCGGAGTTCCTCGCCTTCTCGAAGGCGCGGGGCAACGACCTCTCCACGCCGCGTCCCGAGTTCGGCTTTCCTGGGCTGAAGCCCGGCGATCGCTGGTGCCTGTGCGCGGCGCGCTGGATGGAGGCCTACGCGGCGGGGCGCGCGCCGAAGGTCCGCCTCGTGTCGACCCACCGCCGCGCGCTCGACGTCTGCCCCATGGAGGCCCTGCGCGAGCACGCTCTCGACCTGACCTGAGCCGCGCCTGCTTCAAGCGCCGAGCGCCGCGGCCCGGTCGAGCCATCCGCGGGCGGCCGGGTCGCCTTCGCGGAGCGCGCTGCGGCCGGCGCGCCAGAACAGATCCGCGGCGGCGTTCCGGGCGCCCGCAGCCTCCGCGAGCGCGCCGGCGTCCGCGAGCAGCCGCGCCATCGCCCGCAGGTCGTTGGTGTCGCGCCGGCGGTCGGCCGCGGTCTCGAACAGGGTCGCGGCGTCCGCCGTCCGGTCCATGCGCGCCAGACGCGCCGCAAGCTCCGCGCGGTCCGCGACAAGCTCGGGGTCGGCGGTCTCGGGCAGGCCCGCGAGCGTCGCCGCCAACCGCGCCCGGTCGCCGCGCCGCTCCGCCGCGAGCCCGAGCAGGAAGCGCGCCCGCGCGGCGAGACGGGGATCCTCGGCTGCGGCCGCCGGCTCGGCGCGGCTCTCGGCCTCGCCCCACCGGCCGAGGCCTGCGAGCGCGAAGGCGGCCGTCAGCGACAGCGACGGCGGGGCGGCGACGTCGCGCACGCGGGCGTTCCGCTCGGCCGCCTCGGCGAAGGCGAGCGCCGCCGCGGGGTCGCCCGCGCGCAGGGCCGTCAGGGCGCGCTCCTGACCCAGCACGATCAGGGCGCGGGCGTCGTCGCGGGCCTCCGCGCGCGCCAGCGCCTCGTCGTAGAGCCGCGCCGCCGTCTCCCACCGCCCCTCCCGGAACGCGAACCGCGCGAGGTCGGCGGGCGCGGCGATGCGCGGGTCGAGGGGCGGCGGTCCGGGCGGCGCCGGGGCGCCGCAGGCCGAAAGCGCGGCGCAGGCGAGCAATACGCGCAGAGCCCTCACGGCCGGATCTCCGTCGGCCCCAGCGCGTCGTCGCGCGCCGCGCCGCCGCCGCCGAGCAGCCAGCTGCCCTGAAGCTGGCGCAGCAGCGCCTCCAGCTCGCGGAGCGTCCGCTGGGTCTGCGCCAGCAGCAGCGGCAGGTCCTGCGCCGAGGTCGCCGCGCCCGCCAGCGCGTCGCGCGCGGCCGGGAGCGTGCGCTCGGCTTCCGCCGCGAGCGCCCCCACCCGGTCGAGCGCGCGCTGCGCCGAAGCGGCGAGCGCCGGCGTCTCGGCCAGCGTCGCCTGCAGCGCCGGCAGCGCGGCTTCGGCCTGCGTCGCGAGCGACCCGACCTGCGCGAGCGCCGCCTCGGCCGCCGCGACGAGGCCAGGCGAGCCGTCGCCGACCTGTCGGAGCGCCTCCAGCGCCGGGGCGATGGCGCGCTCCGCCTCCGCCGCGAGTCGCGCGAGGCTGTCGAGCGTCCCCTGAGCCGTCGCCACCAGCGCCGGCGCGCCGGCCGTCGCCGTCTCCACCGCCTCCAGCGTCGCGGGGAGCCGCGCGGCGAGATCGGCGGTGAGCGCCGCCGCGGCGCGCAGCGTCTCGCCGGCTGTGTCGGCCAGCGGCGGCAGGGCGGCGGTGGTCGTCGCGGCGGCGCCGGTCACCGCGGCGAAGGCCGCCGGGGCGGTTTCGGTCAACCCCGCCGAGAGCGCGGTCAGCGCCGCCAGCGTCGTCTCGGCCTGGGCGGCGAGGGCGGGGGCGAGGGCGGCCGCCTCGGTCGCGGCGCCGAGCAGCGGCGCGCTGTCCGCGCGCAAGCCTTCGGCGAGGTCGGCGAGGGCCGCAAGCGTCGCTTCGGCCTGGGCCGTCAGGCCGGGCGCGGCGGCGGCGGCCGCCGCCACGGCGTCGAGCAGCGCGGGGGCGCGCGCAGCGCTCTCCTCGGCGAGGCGGGCCGCAGCCGACAGCGCCGCCTCCGCCTCCGCCGCGAGCGCCGGCGCCCGCGCCGCCGCCTCGTTCAGCGTCGCCATGAGCGCGGCGGCGCCGGCGGTCGCCTCAGACGCGCCCGCGAGCACGGCTTCGAGCTGGTCGAGCCGCGCCGCAAGGCCCGCGACGGCCGCCTCCGCCGCGATCGCCAGATCATCGCGCCCGAGCAGCCGGCCGACCGTGCCTTCGCCGCGCTCGATCCGCCCCGTAAGCGCCGTCAGGTTGTCGACCAGCCCTTCCAGCGCGTCCAGCCGCTCCGCGGCGGCGCCCACCGCGCGCTCGATCTGCAGCGCCAGCGTCTCGTCCGCGAACAGCCGGCCGACGGCCCCCTCGCCCGCGGCGATGCCGCTCGAGAGCGTGGCGAGATCGGCGAGGAAGGATTGCAGCTCGCCGTCCGGCGCCGCGACCCGCTCCAGAGTCTCCGCGAGCGCCGCCATGCCGCGCTGGGCGTCGTCGAGCACCGGAAATATGCGCGAGCGCAGGTCGTCGACCAGCTGGCCGAGATCGTCGGTGGGGGCGCGTTCGGTCTCGGCCTCGATGACGGCGAACTCCCAGTCCATCGCCGCGCCTTCGCCGGGGCGGATGTCGACGAAGGCGGCGCCGGCGATGCCGAACTGGCGGCGGATTAAGGCGCGGCTGTCGCGGCGCACGAAGTCGGCGACCGCGCGGTCGACGGCGACCATGGCGTGGAAGGCCTGACCGGGTTGCACCACCACCTCCGTCACGCGGCCGGCGCGGGCGCCGAGGATCTGGACCTCCGAGCCCACCTGCAGCCCGCCGCCGCCCGTCGGCGGCAGCAGGAGCCTGAGCGGCAGTTCGGCGCGGAAGGCGTCGCGGATCACGCCGGCCTGCAGCGCGGCCACCACGAGCAGCGCCAGCGCGAACAGCAGGAAGGCCGCGGGGCGGCGCCCGACATGCTGTTCGACGCGGCGGCGGCCCGGCGTCATGCGTCCTCCCGCAGCTTGCCCGCTTCGGCGCCGAGGCGGAGCGTCCCCGCCGGGGCCGCAACGCGCGCGGCGTCCCGCGGCTCGGCGATCCAGAGCGCCGCGGCGCCCCGCGCCAGCGCGCGCAGGAGCGCGTTCATCAGCGCCGCCGCGACATCGGGCGGCGTCGCCTCGGCCGCGCGTTCGATCACCACCAGATCGGGCGCGCCGAGGAAGGCCTGCGCCAGCGCCAGACGTCGGCGGTCGGCCCGGGAGAGCGCGGAGATGGGCGCCAGCGCATCCGGCGCGCCGGGCAGACCGAAGGCGCGCGCCGCCCGGGCGCATTGGGCGAGACGCGCCTCCGGCGTCGCCTCGCCGCGCCAGTCGAGCGCGAGCGCGAAGGCGTCGAGGGCGGCGAGATGGGGCGGCGGCCCGTCCTCGGCGAGCCCCACGCCGATCCGCGCGCGCAGCGCCGCCGCCTCGCCGGGCGTGGTCTCCGCCCAGTCCCGCCCGAAGACGCGCACGGCGCCCGCCTCCGGCGCGGCGAGGCCGAGGGCCGCGTCGGCGAGGGCGCGCGCCGCGGCGGGGTCGCCGATCTCCGCGAAGGCGAGCCGGCCTTCAGGAAGCTCGAAGTCGGCCGTCAGCCCGCCGATAAGGCGCGCGGCGTCGAAGACGAGAGGCGGCGGCGCGATCATCGCGCGGCGGCGAACAGGAAGGCGATCAGCAGAAATCCGATCAGCGCGTTGCGGAACGCCGCGCCCGGCGCGTCCTCGCCCTCCGCCTCGATGGCCGCGCGGCTGAAGGCGACCGCGCTCGCGAGCGCGTAGAGCGCGCCCTTGAGAGGGCAGAGGACGAGCGGGGCGGGGCCGAGCGCCGTCAGCGCGTCGCGCAGGGTCGCGAGAAGGGCCCCGGGCGCGAAGAAGCCCTGCGTCTCCGCGGCCGCATAGCCCGACACCATCGCCGCGGCGGCGAGGATCACCGAGAGCGCCGCGCCCGAGACGGCCGCGCCGAGGCAGCGCGGCGTCACCAGCATCGCCAGCGGGTCGATCCCCATCGCGTCGAGCGCCCGGAAGCCGCCGGCGCGGCGGGTCGCGGCGAGTTCGGCGTGGATCGCGAGCCCGCCGCGGCCGAGCAGGGCGAGGCCGGCCACCAGCGGCGCCACGTCCTCCAGCAGCAACCCGAGCAGCAGGCCGCGCACGAGCCCCTCCTCGCCCACGCCGCGCAGCACGCGGATCGCCTGCGCCATGAGGCCGGCGCCGAGGCCGGCGCCGATCAGGGCGAGGAGCGGCGCCGAGCCGACGCCGATGCGGTCGACGGCGCGGGCGAACTCCATGCGCGCGGGCCGCCGCCAGGCGTCGGGCGATAGACCGAGCTTGAAGACCGTCGCGGTCAGCGCGGCGTGGTCGAGGGCGCCGCCCGCCGCGCGGCCCAGCGCGCCCATGGCCGTCATCGCCGACCCCGCAGGTAATAGGCGGTGAGTTCACCCACGCCGTCGGCGTAGAACGCCCCGCGCGGCTGGAACGCGAAGCGCCCGACGAGCGCGGCATGGGCGACGTCGCCGGTCTGCACGGCGCCGAGCGGCGCGGTCTCCGCCAGAAGCCCGGAGACCGTGGGGGTCTCGCCCCAGAGCGCGAGGCCGCCCTCGCCGAGCGCCGCGCCCATCGCCGGCCCCGCCTCCAGCCCGAACCGCGCGATGCGCGCCCCGCGCCGTCCGGCGGCGAGGCGCGCGAAGTCCTCCTGAAGGCCGAGCGCCATGGCGGCCATCGCGGCCGCCGGCTCGGCCGGGTCGTCCGCGTCGAAGCCCGTCGCCGCGACGGCGCGGTCGCCGAGCAGCTTGAGGTATGGCGCGCCCGCCGCTGCGGCCCGCGCGCGGAGCGCGTCGGCGAGGGCTGCGAACAGGGGGGCTGCCGACCGGCCGGCCTCGTGATCGGCGGCCGGCGTCGCGAGGGCGAAGGCGTCGGGGAAGACCACCGTCAGCACGGCGACATGCGGGAACAGGGCGGCGTCGAGCCCCGCCGGCGACAGACCCGACCGCGCGGCTGCGGCCGACAACGCCTCGGTCCGCTCCGCGACCAGCGCGGCGGCGGTCTGCGAAAGCGGCGGCAGCGACAGGCGTCGCCCGCCCGGCGCAGGCCGCTCCGCAGGCGCCGCCCCGCCTTCGGCGGCTGCGGTCGACGCGGCCTCGGCCGGCTCCGCGAGCCACGCGGCGGCGATGGCCCCGGCGACGCGGGCGAGGGCGAGCGCGTCGCCGGCCGCTTCGCCGAACGCGCCCGGGTCCTCCAGCAGCACGGCCCCGAGCAGCACGCCGTCGCGCGCGATCGGCGCGGCGATCAGCGTTTCGCAGGCCTCGGCGCAGGCGCCGGCGGCGACATGCGCAGGCTCCGGCGCGCCGCGCCACGCCTCGCCGTCGCGCAGCGCCGCGCGGAGCGCGCCGGCGGTCGCGGCGGGAAGGCGCGCGGGGTCGAGGGCGACATGGGCCTCGGCGTCCCAGCCCGCGACGCGCGCGACGGACGCGCCGTCGGCCTCCGCCCGCCAGAACGCCGCCCGCCGGTCGCCGGCGCCGGCGGCGAGCAGGCGCGCGCTCTCCTCGGCGCGTTCGGCCGGCCGTCGGCCGGGGGCTGCGGCGACTTCCGCGATCCGCGCGGCGACCGCCGCCTGCGCGTCGACCAGCGCGGCCTTCTCGGCGAGCTTTCGCGCGCGCCGGTCCGCCACCGCCGACTGGCGCGCCAGAAGGCCGGCGAGCAGCAGCGCGAGGCCGGTCACGGCCACCGAGACGATCAGGCTGTCGCGGTTGCTCTGCTGCACGAAGCGCGCGAACTCGGTCTCGGGTATCGCGACGAGCAGCCACCACGGCGCGCCGCCGAGCAGGCCGACGCGCGAGAAGGCGGCCAGATACCAGCTGTCGGCCACGCGCACGATGCCGCTGAAGTCGCGCGATATGCGGAAGCGGTCGCGCATCTGCGCGAGCAGCGGGTCGTCGATCTCTGTGGCGCCTGGCGCCACGCCGAGCTCCGCCGGCGCGACCAGCACGGCGCCGGCGTCGTCGACGATCACGGCCCGCCCGGTGTCGCCGAAGCCTATCCCGCCGAGCTGGCGGCTGAGGTCGTCGAGACGGATGTCGACGCCGGTCACGATGTCGGGCGCGTGCTCGCGCGCCACGGCGTAAGCCGCGGTGACGCCGGGGCGGCCGTCGGTGAAGAAGGTGTAGACGTCCGTCCATGTCGGGCCGTCGGCGGCTTCGGCCTCGGCGAACCACGCCCGCGTGCGGGGGTCGAAGCCGTTTTCCTCTCCGTTTTCCGCTGCGTCGCGGCTCTCCAGCGTGCGGCCGTCGGCGTCGAGGGTCTCCTCGATGATGCGCCGCCCGTCGACGCCGAGGGCGATCGCGCGCCGGCCGAAGGCGCCCTCGGGCGTCCGGAAGGTCATCAGGAAGCGCCCGTCCGCGTCGGCGCCGAAAATGGCCGCGAACTGCGGGTTGGCGCTCAGCATCTCGAAGGCGAGGCGGCGCGAGGCGGCGGCGCGGAGATAGGCCGCCTCGTCGGGTTCGGAGGCGACGGCGTTCTGGCCGATGGCGACCGCGTAGAGCCGCACCGCCGTCTCGGCGGGCGTCAGGAAGTCGCGCACCTCGCGCGCGACCACCGCGTCCACGGCCTCGACATAGCGCTCGGCGAGGGCGAGGGCGCCGGCGCGGTTGGTGCGGTGGTTGAGCACGCCCATGGCCACCAGCCCGCCGGCGATGGCGAGGGCGAGCACCAGCGGCCCGCCGAGGCGGGCGAAGCGGCCGCGGTCGGGCGCCGGCGCCGCCACGCGCCCCTCAGAAGGCCTTGAAGGTCAGAGTCGTCACCGTGCGCCGGACGCCGGGGATGTCGTGCAGGTTCTGCGCGACGAAGTGGCCGATGTCCTGCTCGCGGTCGAGGTAGAACTTGGCCAGCAGGTCGTACTCGCCGGAGATCGAGTAGATCTCGGACGCGATCTCCCGGTCGGCGATGGCGGCGGCGACCGGGTAGGTCTGGCCCAGTTCGCACATGATGTGGACGAAGAAGCACTGCATCAGCGGTCTCCCGGAAAGCGCCCGACAAGGCGCGACACGAGCGCCGAACCCGGATCGGCCAGCGCGTCGACGACGTCGAAGTGATGTCGGCCCACGGCCTCGACGGCGGCGACCGGCAGGCCGAGGCCCGTCCATGCGGCGGCGAGCAGCGCGGTCTGGCGCCGGAACGCGGGCAGCTCCGCCGCGCCGACCCACGCGGCGACGCGCGGCGCGGCGACGGGCGCCAGCAGCGCCGGGCTCTCGGCGGCGGCCTCGGTCGCGTCGAGGCGCAGCGTGTCGTTCATCGACGTGCGCCGCAGCGGCCGCAGGTCGTGCACGCCGCTGATCGAGACCACCGAGACGACGCGCGCGAGGGCGTCGGGGGCGAGCGGCGAGCCCTCGGCGATCAGCCGCGTCACGAGTTGACCGCCCGCCGAATGTCCAACGAGCGCGATCGGCCCTGCGATCCGCGCCGCGGCGGTCTCCACCGCGCGGGCGACGCTGCGGGCGATGGCGGCGATGCGCGCCTCGGGGCAGAGCGGATAGCTCGGGACGGCGACGGCCCAGCCGCGGCCGAGCGGGCCTGCGGCGAGCCAGCTCGACGCGCTCTTGTCGAACGCCTTCCAGTAGCCGCCGTGGACGAAGACCGCGAGGCCCTGCGGCGCGCCCTCGGGCAGGAACAGGTCGAGCCGTTCGCGGGGATGGGCGCCGCAGGGGACGTCGATGTCGCCGCGCGCCGTCTCGCGGAACGCGGCCGAGCGCGCCGCCCACGCCGCGAAGATCGCCGGCGCGTCGGGGACGGCGGCGCTGTTGGCGTAGGCGCGGTCCCAGGCGGCGACCGGCGCGTCGGCCGCGGGGACGTCGGGCGGGCGCGTGTCGGGCGGCGCGATCATGGACCCATGATGCGTCGGGCGGCGGCGCGGGGAAAGCGTCTTGCGGCGGGCGCCGCGCCAAAATAGCGTCGCGCCGCCGTAACAGCGCGTCGGGCCGCGCCGAGGGGAGGGACAGGGATGAAACACGCCAAGGCGCTGGCGCTCGCCGCAGCGATGGGCTTCACGGGCATGGCCGCGCAGGCCGAGACGCTCACCGTCGGGATGATGCTGACGCTCTCCGGCCCGCCCGCCGCGCTCGGCCAGCACATCCGCGACGGTTTCCTGCTGGCGCTGGAGGAGAAGGGCGGCGCGCTCGGCGGCATGGACGTCGAGCTGATCGTGGTCGACGACGAGCTTCAGCCCGACCTCGCCGTGACCCGCGCCCGCGCCCTGCTGGAGCGCGACGGGGCCGACATCGTGATCGGCACCGTGTTCTCCAACGTGATGATGGCGGTGTTCCGGCCGGTGATCGAGGCCGGCGTGGTGCTGGTGAGCCCCAACGCGGGCCCGGCGCCGCTCGCGGGGCGCGGCTGCCACGCCAACTACTTCAACACCGCCTGGCAGAACGACAACAACCACGAGGTTCTGGGCCAGCACGCGACGGACGAAGGCTACGAGCGCCTCGTCCTGATCGCGCCGAACTATCAGGCCGGCCGCGACGCGATGGAGGGGGTGAAGCGCTTCTATCGGGGCGAGGTGGTGGACGAGATCTTCACCCAGCTCGGCCAGCTCGACTTCTCCGCCGAACTCGCGCGCGTCGCCTCCCTGCGGCCCGACGCGGTCTACGCCTTCATGCCGGGCGGCATGGGGGTGAACCTCGTGCGCCAGTTCGCGCAGGCGGGCCTGACGATGCCGTTCCTCTCCGCCTTCACCGTCGACGAGACCACGCTGCCCGCCACGCAGGCCGACGCCGTGGGGATGTTCGCGGGCGCCCAGTGGGCGCGCAACCTCGACAACGAGACCAACGCCGCCTTCGTGCCCGCCTTCGAGGCGAAGTTCGGCTACGCGCCGTCGCTCTACGCGAGCCAGGGCTACGACACCGCGCTGATCCTCGACGCAGCCCTCGCCGTCGCGGGGACGGCCGAGGCCGAGGCGCTGTCGGCGGCGCTGAAGGCGGTCGAGATGGAGACGACGCGCGGCGCCTTCCGCTTCGGGCCGAACAACTTTCCGGTGCAGGACTATTTCCTCGTGCAGGCGGTCGAGCGCGACGGCCGCTTCGTGACCGAAGCCGTCGCGACCGTGTTCGAAAACCACTCGGACGCCTACGCGGCCGACTGCAGGATGTGAGGCGCGCGGCGCTCCGCAGCGGAGCGCCGCCGCGGCGGGGTTGGGCGATGTCGGCGACGCTTCTTGCGGTGCAGGCGCTGAACGGGCTGCAGCTCGGGCTGGTGCTGTTCCTGATCGCCGCCGGGCTGACGCTGGTGTTCGGGGTGATGGACTTCATCAACCTCGCCCACGGCGTGCAGTACATGGTCGGCGCCTACCTCGCGGTGGTGTTCTACGGGCTGACGGCGCACTTCGGGCTGGCGCTGCTGCTGGCGCTCGTCGCCGCCCTGGTCTTCGGGCTGGCGATGGAGGCGCTGGTCTACCGCCACCTCTACGGGCGCAGCCACCTCGACCAGGTGCTGGCCACCTTCGGGATCATCCTGATCCTGACCGAAGGCGCCAAGGCCGTGTTCGGCCCGGCGCCCCTGTCCCTGCCGCGACCCGAGGCGCTGTCGGGCGCGATCCCGCTGATGGACGGGTTCGGTTATCCGGTCTGGCGGCTGGTCATCATCGGGGCGGGGCTCGGGGTCGCGGCGCTGCTCTACGGTCTCGTCCAGCACACGCGGATGGGCATGCAGGTGCGCGCCGGCGCGACGGACGCGGAGATGATCGGCGCGCTCGGCGTCGACATCCGGCGGCTGTTCATGGGCGTCTTCGGCTTCGGGGCGATGCTCGCGGGCTTCGCGGGCGTGATGGCGGCGCCGGTCTTCGCCGTCGAGCCGACCATGGGCGACGGGCTGCTGATCATGGCCTTCGTGGTCATCGTGATCGGGGGGATCGGCTCGATCCGCGGCGCGTTCCTCGCGGCGGTGATCGTCGGGCTGGTCGACACGCTCGGGCGCAGCTTCTCGACCGACGTGGCGCGCATGTTCCTCGCGCCCGCGGCGGCGAACGACGTCGGGCCGGCGGTCGCCTCCATGCTGGTCTACGTGCTGATGGCGGGCGTGCTGTTCTGGCGCCCGCAGGGCCTGTTTCCGGCGCGGGCGGGATGACGCTCGCCGCCGAGACGCCCGCGCCGGCGCGCGCCGCGCCGCCGCTCGGGGCCGTCGCCGTGGTTGCGGCGCTGGCGCTGGCGCCGTTGGCCTTCGACGCGGCCGGCGCAGGGTTCTGGATCGTCGTGCTGTCGCGCGGGCTGGTCTACGCGGTGGCCGCGATGGCGCTGCAGCTCGTGCTCGGCCGCGGCGGGCTGGTCTGCTTCGGCTTCGCGGCGTTCCTCGTCATCGGGGCCTACGCGGTCGGCATCCCTTATCACCACCGGGTCGAGGAGGGGCTCGTGGTTTTGCCCCTCGCGATGGCGGCGGCCGCGCTGTTCGCGCTGGCGACGGGGGCCATCGCGCTGCGCACGCGCGGCGTCTACTTCATCATGATCACGCTGGCCTTCGGCCAGATGGTCTACTACGCGCTCACCGCCCTCTCGACCTACGGCGGCGACGACGGGATGACGCTGTGGGGCCGCTCGCAGGTGGCGGGGTTCGACCTGTTCCGCGACCGGCGCGCCTTCTACTGGCTCTGCCTCGGCGCCGCGGCGGGGACCTGGGCGCTGGTGCGCGCCGTGTCGCGCTCGCACTTCGGCCGGGTGCTGGAGGGGGCGCGGCAGAACGAGGCCCGCATGGCGGCGCTCGGCTTCGACGTGTTCCGCGTGCGGCTGATCGCCTACGCGCTGTCGGGGGCGCTCGGCGGGCTGGCGGGGGCGCTGCTCGCGAACCATGCGGAGTTCGTCAGCCCCGCCTACGGGTCGTGGCACGTTTCGGGCGAGCTGATCGTCATGGTGGTGCTGGGGGGCTTCGCCAGCGTAACCGGCGCAGGCTTCGGCGCCATCCTGCTCGCGGTGCTGGAGGAGGTGCTGTCGAGGCTGACGTCGCACTGGAAGATCCTGCTCGGCCTCGGCGTCGTCGGCGTGGCGCTGCTGGCGCGGGACGGGCTGGCGGGGGCGCTCGCGCGCTGGCGCGGGCGATGAGCGTGCTGGCCATCGAGGGGCTGACGAAGCGCTTCGGCGCGCTGGTCGTGACCGACGGCGTCAGCCTGACGGTCGAGCCCGGCGAGGTTCATGCGCTGATCGGGCCGAACGGCGCCGGCAAGACCACGCTGATCAAGCAGATCGCCGGGGCGGTGGCCCCCGACGCGGGCAGGGTGCGCCTTGACGGAGAGGACGTCACGGCGCTGCCCGAGCACGCCCGCGCCGCCCGCGGCCTCGCGCGGACGTTCCAGATCACCGCCGTCTTCCCCCAGTTCACCGCGCGGGAGAACGTGGCGCTGGCGGCGCAGGCCAAGGCCCCGCGGCGGCTGTGGCCGTTCTCGGTCGCGGCGCGCGACGCGGGGCTGAACGCGGCCGCCGACGCCGCGCTGGAGACGGTGGGTCTCGCCGGCCGCGCAGGAGAGCTGGCGGGCCGTCTCGCCCACGGCGAGCAGCGGGGCCTTGAGGTCGCCATGGCGCTCGTCCAGCGCCCGCGCCTGCTGCTGCTCGACGAACCGATGGCGGGGGCGGGGCGCGACGAGACCGACCGGCTGATCGCCACCCTCGCGCGGCTGAAGGGCCGCGTGCCGATGCTGCTGATCGAGCACGACATGGGCGCGGTGTTCGCGCTCGCCGACCGGGTGTCGGTGCTGGTGGCGGGCCGCATCGTCGCGACCGGCGCGCCCGAGGCGATCCGCGCCGACCCGGCCGTGCGCGCCGCCTATCTCGGGACCGAGGCCGCCTGATGCTGCTGGCGGTGGAGGGGCTCTGCGCCGGCTACGGCGAGGCGCGCGTGGTCGACGGGCTCGACCTCGCCATCGCGGAGGGCGCCGCGCTCTCGCTGATGGGGCGCAACGGCATGGGCAAGACCACGACCATCGGCGCCATCATGGGGATGGTGCGGCGGATGGGCGGGCGCGTTCGGCTGGCCGGGCGCGACGTCTCGGCGATGCCCGCCCACCGCATCGCGCGGCTCGGCGTCGGGCTGGTGCCGGAGGGCCGGCGGGTCTTCACCGGGCTGACGGTGGAGGAGAACCTCCTCGCCTCGGCGCGCAAGGGGCCGTGGACGCCGGGGCGCGTCTTCGCCCTGTTTCCGCGGCTCGCCGAGCGGCGGCGCAACATGGGCGGGCAGCTTTCGGGCGGCGAGCAGCAGATGCTCGCCATCGGCCGGGCGCTGGCGACCAACCCGCGCCTCCTGATCCTCGACGAGGCGACCGAAGGGCTGGCGCCGGTGATCTGCGACGAGATCTGGGCGTGCCTGCGCGCCATCAAGGCCGACGGCCAGTCGATCCTGATCGTCGACAAGCACCTCGGCAACCTCGCGACGCTGGCCGAAACCCATGTCGTGATCGAGAAGGGCCGCGTCGTCTGGTCGGGCGACGCCGCGGCGCTGGGGCGCGAGCGCGCGACGGTGACGCGCCTGCTGACGGTGTGAGCCGCCCGTTGGACCTGCGCCCCGCGCCGCGCTAGAAGCAGTCGCGCACATCGCCGGAGGAGACGCCCATGAACGCCCCCAGCACGCCGAAAGCCGCCGCGAAGGCCGTCTTCGACTGGGCCGACCCGTTCCGGCTCGAGGACCAGCTCTCCGACGAGGAGCGCATGATCCGCGACGCTGCGCGCGAGTACGCGCAGGCGCGCCTCCAGCCGCGGGTGATCGAGGCCTATCGCGAGGAGAAGACCGACCCGGCGATCTTCCGCGAGATGGGCGAGATGGGGCTGCTCGGCGTCACCATCCCCGAGGAATACGGCGGCGCGGGCGCCAACTACGTCGCCTACGGGCTGGTGGCGCGGGAGGTGGAGCGGGTCGACTCGGGCTACCGCTCGATGATGAGCGTGCAGTCCTCCCTCGTGATGCACCCGATCTTCGCCTACGGGACCGACGAGCAGCGCCGGCGCTGGCTGCCCGGCCTCGCCTCGGGCGCGCTGATCGGCTGCTTCGGGCTGACCGAGCCCGACGCGGGCTCGGACCCTTCGGGCATGAAGACCCGCGCCGTGAAGACGGCGGGCGGCTATCGCCTGACCGGCGCCAAGACGTGGATCTCCAACGCCCCCATCGCCGACGTCTTCGTCGTCTGGGCGAAGTCCGACGCCCACGGCGGCGCCATCCGCGGCTTCGTGCTGGAGAAGGGGGCGAAGGGCCTCTCGGCGCCGAAGATCGGCGGCAAGCTCAGCCTGCGCGCCTCGATCACCGGCGAGATCGTGATGGAGGGCGTCGAGGTCGGCGAGGACGCGCTGCTGCCGGGCGTCGAGGGACTGAAGGGCCCCTTCGGCTGCCTCAACCGCGCGCGCTACGGCATCGCCTGGGGCGTGATGGGCGCGGCGGAGTTCTGCTGGACGGCGGCGCGGCAATACGGGCTCGACCGCAAGCAGTTCGGCCGCCCGCTCGCCCAGACGCAGCTTTTCCAGAAGAAGCTCGCCGACATGCAGACCGAGATCGCGCTCGGCCTTCAGGCCTGCCTGCGCGCCGGGCGAATGTTCGACGAAGGGACGCTGGCGCCCGAGGCCATCTCGATCATCAAGCGCAACAACTGCGGCAAGGCGCTCGACATCGCGCGGATGGCCCGCGACATGCACGGCGGCAACGGCATCCAGGAGGATTACCAGGTGTTCCGCCACATGGCGAACCTCGAGACGGTGAACACCTACGAAGGCGCCCACGACGTCCACGCGCTGATCCTCGGCCGCGCGCAGACCGGCCTGCAGGCGTTCTTCTGAGCCCTCACGCGGCCTGAGCCGGCGATGGCGGGCCGCCCGGAGATCCTCTGGCCGCTGTTCCAGGCGCTGACGGCCCTGCCCGGCGTCGGGCCGCGGCTGGCGGCGCTGTTCGGGCGCATCGGCGTCGCGCGGCCCGTCGACCTGCTGTTCACGCCGCCCCACGGCGTCGTCGACCGCCGCCTGCGGCCGAGCGCGAAAGGCGCGGGCGACGGTGAGACGGTGACGGTCGAAGTCGAGATCGGCGTCCACCATCCGCCCCGCGACAAGGGCAAGCCCTACCGCGTCGCCGTGCGCGATGCGGAGACCGAGTTCCTGCTGGTCTGGTTCCACGGCCAGCCCGAGCGCCTGCGGGCGCTCGCGCCCACCGGCGCGCGCCGCGTCGTTTCGGGGCGCGTCGAGATCTTCGACGGCGTGCTGCAGATGGTCCACCCCGACCATCTGCTGAGCCGCGCCGAAGCCGCCGCCCTGCCGGCCTTCGAACCGGTCTGGCCCGCCACCAAGGGCCTCGGTCAGAAGGCCATCGCCAAGGCGGTGAACGGCGCGCTGGCGCTGGCCCCCGACGTGCCGGAGTGGCTCGACCGCGCCGTCGCGAGCCCGCGCGGCTGGCCGTCGTGGCGCGCGGCCGTGCGCGTGCTCCACGCGCCGCAGGGCGCGGCGGACCTTGCGCCTGAAGCCCCCGCCCGCGCGCGGCTCGCCTACGACGAACTGCTGTCGCACCAGTTGACCCTCGCCCTCGCGCGCGCCGAGCGCCGCCGCGGCAAGGGGCGCGCTTCGGTCGGCGACGGGCGTCTGAGGGAGGCCGTTCTGGCGGCGCTCCCTTTCGCGCCGACAGGCGCGCAGCGCCGGGCCGTGGCGGAGATCGCGGCCGACATGGCCGCGCCCGAGCGCATGAACCGCCTGCTGCAGGGCGACGTGGGGTCGGGCAAGACGCTGGTCGCGCTGCTCGCGATGCTGGTCGCGGTCGAGGCGGGCGGGCAGGCGGCGCTGATGGCGCCGACGGAGATCCTCGCGCGCCAGCACGCGCAGGCGCTCGCGCCGCTGGCGGCCGCCGCCGGCGTCCGGCTCGACGTGCTGACCGGGCGCGACAAGGGGCCGGCGCGGGCGGCGAAGCTGGCGGCGCTGGCGGCCGGCGAGACCGCCATCCTCGTCGGCACCCATGCGCTGTTCCAGAAGGACGTGGCGTTCCGCGACCTGCGCCTCGCCGTGGTCGACGAGCAGCACCGCTTCGGCGTGCGCCAGCGCATGGAGCTCGGCGCCAAGGGCCGCGCGGCGGACGTCCTCGTGATGACCGCGACGCCGATCCCCCGCACGCTCGCTCTGGCCAGCTACGGCGACATGGACGTCTCGGTGCTCGACGAGAAGCCGCCCGGCCGCAAGCCGGTCGACACGCGGCTCGTGTCGATGGCGCGGGCGGCGCAGGTGGTCGAGCGGCTGCGCGCCGCCGTGGCCGCAGGGGGCCGCGCCTATTGGGTGTGCCCGCTGGTGGAGGAGTCCGACGTCTCCGAACTCACCGCCGCCGAGGCGCGGTTCGCCGCGCTCCGCCCGGTGTTCGGCGACGGCTTGCGGCTCGTCCACGGGCAGATGCCGCCCGCCGAAAAGGACGCCGCCATGGCGGATTTCGCTTCGGGCCGCGCGCAGGTGCTGGTGGCGACGACGGTGATCGAAGTCGGCGTCGACGTGCCCGAGGCGACGATCATGGTGATCGAGCGCGCGGAAAGCTTCGGGCTCGCCCAGCTCCATCAGCTCCGCGGCCGGGTGGGGCGGGGCGGCGAGCGGTCGTTCTGCCTGCTGCTCCACGGACCGCTCGGCGAGGCGGCGGCGGCGCGGCTCTCGGCGCTGCGCGAGACCGAGGACGGCTTCCGCATCGCCGAGGAGGACCTGCGCCTGCGCGGCCCCGGAGACCTGCTCGGGGCGCAGCAGTCGGGGCTGCCGGCGTTCCGCATCGCCGACATCGCAGCGCAGGCCGACCTGATGGCGCTGGCGCGCGACGACGCCCGGCTGGCCCTGACGCGCGACCCGGGGCTTGAGAGCCCGCGCGGCGCGGCGCTCCGACTGCTGCTGTGGCTCCACGGCCGCGACGACGCGATCCGGATGATGAAGCAAGGGTGAGTTCGTTCTTCGTTCTTTACAGGGCGCGCCGAATCGGAACATCCTGCGAACAACAGCAGGAGGCGTCGATGATGAAACGGTTGGAGATGGCGCAGGTCGCGCCGAGGGCGGCGGTCGCCGACGCGCTGGGCGTCGCCGCGCTCGTGGTGCTGGTGGTCTTCGCGTTCGGCGGGCCCGTCTCGGGCTGACGCGGAAAGAGTCGGGGGTGTGTTGCGTGCGTCCGGCGCAGGGTGTGGGCGGGGAGCGGCGTGGCGCCGGCGGTTCGGCGGCGCGCCGCTCTCTTGTCAGCCTGCCGAGGCTTTCGCGTCCGCCGCGTCGATGGCGTCGATGGCCGCGTCGTAGGCGAGCAGGATCGAGGCGTGGCGGTTCTTGTAGTCCTTCGCCGGTTCGAGCACCGCGAGACCGTCGAAGGGCGCCGGCGGCGGCGGCGCGTTCTCCTTCAGCATCGCCTTGAGCGCGTCGCGCCCGGCGACGATCTCGTCCCTCGTGCGCCCGACAGCAACGGCGCCCAGCACGGCCGCCGACGCCTGGCCGAGCGCGCAGGCCTTCACATCCTGCGCGAAGTCCGCGACGCGGCCCTGGTCCATGCGCACGTCCACGGTGACCGTCGAGCCGCAGAGCGGCGAGCGCTTCATCGCCGTCCCGTCCGGCGCGTCGAGGCGCCCGCTGTGGGGAATGTCGGCCGCGAGCGCGAGGATGCGCTTCGAATACAGCTGGATCAGGTCCTGCGCGTCGCTCATCGGCCGCTCCCGCTTGACGATGGCGGTGACATAGCGCAGGCGAACCCGCGCGCAAAGCGCGCGCGCCCGGAGACCGCCGATGCCTTTCGACCCCGAAACGCTGCGCTACGACGATCGCGGCCTGATCCCCGTCGTCGCCCAGCAGCACGACACCGGCGAGGTGCTGATGATGGCGTGGATGAACGCCGAGGCGGTCGCGCGCACGCTCGCCGAGGGGCGCGTCACCTACTGGTCGCGCTCGCGCCGCGCGTTCTGGCGCAAGGGCGACACGTCGGGCCACGTGCAGAAACTGGTGGAGTTGCGGATCGATTGCGACGCCGACTGCCTGCTCGCCCTCGTGGACCAGACAGGCCCGGCCTGCCACACCGGTCGCCGCTCCTGCTTCTTCACCGCCGTGCGCGACGGCGAGGCGCGGGAGATCGACTGACCGCGCCGGCGCATTGACAGCGCGCGCGAGACCGGGGAGCGTCGCTGCGGTGCGGCGACCGCCTGCGACCCGCGTCGCGATTTCGCCGTGATCAACCGTCACGCAGGCGTGGCCAGGGCGCGGAGTCGTGGGGAGAGTCGAGATGAGCGTGATGCTCGTGGCGCGCGCGGTGGCCGGGTCGGAAGCGTCGAACCCCTTCGACGTCGCGACGTTGGACTACGATGCGCGATACCTGCGCCGCGCCGTGATCCGCACGACCGGCGGGCGCGAAGTGCTGGTCGACCTTGCCGAGGCGCAGACCTTGCGGCACGGCGCGCGACTGGTGCTCGAGGACGGGCGCGCCATCGCCGTCGAAGCGGCGCCTGAAGCGCTGGCGGAGGTGCGGGCGGAGACGCCCCTCGCCCTCGCCCGGCTCGCCTGGCATCTCGGGAACCGCCACTTGCCGACCCAGATCGAGGCGGACCGGCTGCTGATCCGCCGCGACCATGTCATCGAACACATGCTCGCGCACCGGGGCGCCCGGGTCACGCCCGTCGAAGCGCCCTTCGACCCGGAAGGCGGCGCATACGGCGACGGCCGGACGCACGGCCACGCGCACGGCCATGCCCATGAGCACGACCACCACCACGCCGACGCCGCCCAGGCGCACGGCGCCGACGGCCACGTCGCCGCCCCCGCCTCGCGAGACCCGCGCTGACGTGCGCGAGACCGTAGTTCTCGCCAAGCTCGCCGCATGGCTGTCGCCAGGGTTTCCGGTCGGCGCCTACAGCTACAGCCAAGGCCTCGAATGGGCTGTGGAGGCGGGCGACGTGCGCGATCCGGCGACGCTCGGCGCGTGGGTCGCCGCCTCGCTCACGCAGGGCGCGGCGCGGACCGACGCGATCCTCCTCGCGCTGGCGTGGGCGGACCCGGAGGACGCGACGGCGGCCGACCTCGCCGCGGCGCTGCAGCCCTCGCGCGAGCGTCGGCTGGAGACGACGGCGATGGGCGCCGCCTTCGCCGCAACGGTGGCCGCCGCGTGGCCGACTGCGGGCCTCGTCTCCGAGCCCGCCCCCTACCCCGTCGCCGTCGGCCGCGCCGCGAAGGCGCACGGCGCGCCGCTTCGGGCCACGCTGGTCCTGTTTCTCCATGCGCTCGCGGCCAACATGGTCTCGGCCGGCGTGCGCCTCATCCCGATCGGCCAGACCGACGGCCAGCGGCTGCTCGCCGACCTGCTCGAGACCTGCGAGGCCGTCGCCGGCGAGGCCGCCGCCGCAGGGCTCGACGACCTCGGGGCCATGACGCCGCGCGCCGACATCGCCACCATGCGCCACGAAACCCAGCACACGAGGTTGTTCCGCACATGACCGAGACCCCGGCCGCAGCCCGCCCGGCTCCTTCGCCCCACGGCCCGCTCCGCGTCGGCATCGGCGGGCCGGTCGGCGCCGGCAAGACCGCCCTGATGGACGCGCTCTGCAAGCGCATGCGCGACCGCTACTCCATCGCCGCGATCACCAACGACATCTACACGCGCGAGGACGCCGAGTTCCTGATGCGCAGCCAGGCCCTGCCGCTCGAGCGCATCGCGGGCGTCGAGACCGGCGGCTGCCCGCACACCGCCATCCGCGAGGACGCCAGCATAAATCTCGCCGCCGTGGCGGCCATGCGCGCGAAATTCCCCGACCTCGACGTGATCCTGATCGAATCGGGGGGCGACAACCTTTCGGCGACTTTCTCGCCCGAACTCGCCGATCTGACGCTGTACGTCATCGACGTGAGCGCCGGGGACAAGATCCCGCGCAAGGGCGGGCCGGGAATCACCCGCTCCGACCTGCTGATCGTCAACAAGACCGACCTCGCGCCGCATGTCGGCGCCTCGCTCGACGTGATGGCGCGCGATGCGGCGCGCATGCGGGGCGAACGGCCGGTGATTTTCGCGCGGGTGCGCGACGGCGTGGGCGTCGACGATATCGTCGACTTCATCGTGGCGCGCGGCGGTCTGTGAGCGGCGCCAAGGCGTTGCCGCCGCCGCGCGCCCCGGACGAGGGCGCCTTTCAAGACGGCGGCGGCGCGCCGCGCCGGCCTCCGTCTTGGGCGCCCGGATCGCTGCACGCCATTTTCTCGGCGCCGCCCCGCGGAATCGTTAACCATGTCTCCAAGACTTGGGGTTAGCTTCAGGTCGGCGGATCGCCCGAGCCGCCGGCGGATTCGAGCAAGGGCGCGCCTTGTCAATTCTGGATTAGCGCCAACTTGAAGAGCAGAGTGTCCCATCGCAGCGTTTCGGAAAGAGCCATGAGCGACCCAATCGACCTCCTCACGACCGAAAGCTCCCGTTTCGCCCAGCGGCGCACGGAACGCATGACGCTGCGAGACTTCATG
Source organism: Paracoccaceae bacterium (assembly GCA_007693835.1). Taxonomy (GTDB): domain Bacteria; phylum Pseudomonadota; class Alphaproteobacteria; order Rhodobacterales; family Rhodobacteraceae; genus Rubrimonas. The sequence continues at coordinate 22,926 of RECW01000068.1, forward strand.
GAAGGGTGCCGTGAGGACCCGATGCGCTACGCCACCGCGGCGCAGCGGATGCTCGCCGCGATCGGCGAGCCGGAGGTGATCGACACCCAGACCGACCGTCGCCTCGGCCGCATCTTCCTCAACCGCACCATCAAGCGGTATCCGGCGTTCCACGAGTTCTACGGCATGGAGGAGACGATCGAGCGCATCGTCAGCTTCTTCCGCCACGCAGCCCAGGGGTTGGAGGAGCGCAAGCAGATCCTCTACCTGCTCGGGCCGGTCGGCGGCGGCAAGTCGTCCCTCGCCGAGAAGCTCAAGGCGCTGATGGAGACGCACCCGATCTACGTGCTGGCCGCCGGCGACGAGCTGTCGCCGGTGTTCGAAAGCCCGCTCGGCCTGTTCGACCCGATGACGGCGGGCGACGCCGTCGAGGCGCAGTACGGCGTGCCGAAGCGCTACCTGACCGGCCACCTCAGCCCCTGGGCGATCAAGCGCCTCGACGCGTTCGGCGGCGACCTGACCAAGTTCTCCGTCGTGAAGCTGCATCCCTCGCGGCTGCGCCAGATCGGCATCGCCAAGACCGAGCCGGGCGACGAGAACAACCAGGACGTCTCGGCGCTCGTGGGCAAGATCGACATCCGCCAGCTCGAGCACCACAGCCAGAACGACCCCGACGCCTACAGCTACTCCGGCGGCCTGAACCGCACGACGCAGGGGCTGATGGAGTTCGTCGAGATGTTCAAGGCGCCCATCAAGATGCTCCACCCCCTGCTCACCGCGACGCAGGACGGCACCTATGTCGGCACCGAAAACATCGGCGCGCTGCCCTACCAGGGCGTGATCCTCGCCCACTCGAACGAAAGCGAGTGGAAGACCTTCAAGAACAACCGGAACAACGAGGCGTTCCTCGACCGCATCTGCGTCATCAAGGTCCCGTATTGCCTCCGGTACTCTGAAGAGGTGAAGATCTACGAGAAACTGCTGTCTAAGTCCGATCTGGCCACGGCGCCCTGCGCGCCGGGAACGCTGGACATGCTGGCGCGGTTCTCTGTGCTGACGCGGCTGAAGGAGCACGAGAACAGCAATCTCTACTCCAAGATGCGGGTCTACGACGGCGAGAGCCTGAAGCAGACCGACCCCACCGCGCGCTCGCTGCAGGAGTATCGCGACGCGGCCGGCGTGGACGAAGGGATGGACGGCGTCTCGACGCGCTTCGCCTACAAGATCCTGAGCGAGACCTTCAACTTCGACACGGCGGAGGTCGCCGCCGACCCGGTGCACCTGATGTATGTGGTCGAGCAGGCGGTGCGCCGCGAGCAGATGCCCGAGGAGACCGAAGGGCGCTATCTCGAGTTCCTGAAGGAGGAGATCGCGCCGCGCTACGCCGAGTTCATCGGCAACGAAATCCAGAAGGCGTATCTCGAAAGCTATCACGACTACGGGCAGAACCTGTTCGACCGCTACGTCGCCTACGCCGACGCCTGGGTCGAGGATCAGGACTACAAGGACCCCGACACCGGCCAGCTCATGGATCGCGGCGTGCTCAACGAGGAGCTGACCAAGATCGAGAAGCCCGCCGGCATCGCCAACCCGAAGGACTTCCGCTTCGAGGTGGTGAAGTTCTGCCTGCGCGCCCGCGCCCGCAACGCCGGGCGCAACCCCGACTGGACGTCCTACGAGAAGATCCGCGACGTCATCGAGAAGCGCATGTTCTCCCAGGTCGAGGATCTTCTGCCGGTCATCTCCTTCGAGGCGAAGAAGGACGGCGAGATGGAGAAGAAGCACGAGGAGTTCCTGTCGCGCATGATGTCGCGGGGCTACACCCAGCGGCAGGTGCGCCGGCTCGTCGACTGGTACATGCGCGTGAAGAAGGCGGGCTGACGCCGACGTCATGAACATCATCGACCGCCGCCTGAACCCCAAGAGCCGGAGCCTCGGCAACCGCCAGCGATTCATCCGGCGCGCCAAGTCGGAGATCCGCGAGGCGGTCAACGACGCGATCAAGAACCGCGCCGTGACGTCGATCGACGGCAAGGAGCCGATCCGCGCCCGCATCAAGGGAGTGAAGGAGCCGGTGTTCGGGCTTGCGCCCGACACCGGCGAGCGCGAGTTCGTCGTGCCCGGAAACAAGAACTTCCGCGCCGGCGACCGCATCCCGAAACCGCCGAAAGGCGGGGCCGGCGGCCAGGGGCAGGAGGGCTCGCCGGACGGCGAGGGCCAGGACGATTTCGTTTTCACGCTCACGCGCGACGAGTTCCTCGACATCTTCTTCGAGGATCTGGCGCTGCCCGACATGCTCAAGCGCAAGCTGAAGCAGGAGAAATCCGACAAGCCGATGCGCGCGGGCTACGCCACCGAAGGGCCGCCCGCCAAACTCAGCTACGCGCGGACCATGCGCAACAGCCTCGCGCGCCGCGTGGCGCTGCGCCGGCCCACCGAAGCCGAGATCGCGGCGCTCGAGGAAGAGCGCGTCGAAGCGGAGGCGGCGGGCGACGCCGAGCGCGTTCGGGCGGCCGAGGCGGAGATCGCGCGCCTGAAGCGGCGGCGGGTGCTGACGCCCTACCTCGATCCCATCGACCTGCGGTATCGCCGGTTCGAGACGCTGCCCCAGCCGAGCACCCAGGCGGTGATGTTCTGCCTGATGGACGCCTCGGCCTCGATGACCGAGCCGCTGAAGGACCTCGCGAAGCGGTTCTTCATGCTGCTCTACCTGTTCCTGACGCGGGAATACGAGGCGGTCGAGGTCGTCTTCATCCGCCACACCACCACGGCGCGGGAGGTCGACGAGGAGACGTTCTTCCGCGGCGTCGACACCGGCGGCACCGTCGTCTCCACGGCGCTGGAGAAGATGCGCGAGATCGTGACGGCGCGGTATCCGGTGGACGAGTGGAACATCTACGCCGCACAGGCGTCCGACGGGCACGACTTCAGCGACGATCTCGGCGTGTCGTGCGACCTGTTGCGCGGACTGCTGCCGATCTGCCAGCATTACGCCTATGTCGAGGTCTCCTCGCCGCACATGATGGGGGCGTCGATGGAGAGCGCGCTCTGGGGCGCCTACAAGACGGTGGCCGAGGAGGCGTCGAACTTCGCCATGCGCCGGATTTCGGCGCCCGATGAAATCCTGCCGGTGTTTCGCCGGCTGTTCGCCCGCGCGCGGGAGGCCGCTTGACCGAAGAACCCGCCCCGCCCCGCAAGCCTGCGTCCAAGCGGGCGCGCAAGACCGCCCCGCCGCCAGTCGCGCCGCCGCTCTTCGAAGGGGCGGAATGGACCTTCGACATGCTAGGCCGCGTCCACGACGCCATCGGCGAGGTCGCCGTCGGCGAGATGGGGCTCGACGTCTACCCCTGCCAGATCGAGATCATCACGTCCGAGCAGATGCTCGACGCCTACGCCTCGATCGGCATGCCGCTGTTCTACCGCCACTGGAGTTTCGGCAAGCGCTTCGCCATCGAGCAGACCCGCTACAAGCGCGGCCAGCAGTCGCTCGCCTACGAACTCGTCATCAACTCCGACCCGTGCATCTGCTACTGCATGGAGGAGAACTCGGCGACGATGCAGACGCTGGTGCTGGCGCACGCGGCGTTCGGGCACAACCACTTCTTCAAGAACAACTACCTGTTCAAGCAGTGGACGCGCGCCGACGCGATGCTCGACTATCTCGACTTCGCCCGCCGCTACGTCGCAGACTGCGAGGAGCGCCACGGGATCGATGCGGTCGAGGCGACGCTGGACGCGGCGCACGCGCTGATGAACCAGGGCGTGGACCGCACGCCGAAGGCGCGGCGCGCGACCTCGCCCAAGGAGCTCTCCGCCCGCGAGGCGGCGCGCCACGCCGAGGCCGAGGCGCAGTACGACGACCTCTGGCGCACGCTGCCGGTGAAGGCGCCGGCGCCGCCCGATGACCCCGAGGGCGCGAAGGAAGCCGTGGCGCTCGGGCTGCCCGAGGAGAACATTCTCTACTTTCTGGAAAAGAACGCGCCGAAACTGGCGGACTGGCAGCGTGAACTCATCCGCATCGTCCGCCATCTGGCGCAGTATTTTCATCCCCAGCGCCAGACCAAGGTGATGAACGAGGGCTGCGCGACCTTCGTGCATTACGAAGTGCTGCACCGGATGCACGACAAGGGTCAGCTCACCGACGGCGCGCTACTCGAGGCGCTGCACAGCCACAGCTCCGTGGTCGCGCAGCCGGGCTTCGACCATCCGTGGTATCGCGGGTTGAACCCCTACGCGCTCGGCTACGCCATGATGCGCGACATCAAGCGCATCTGCGAGACGCCGGACCCCGAGGACCTCGACTGGTTCCCCGACATCGCAGGGCGCGGCGACGCCCTCGCCGTGCTGCGCGACGCCTGGGCGGACTATCGCGACGAGAGCTTCATCGGCCAGTTCCTCAGCCCGCGCCTGATGCGGGAGATGCGGCTGTTCTCCGTCGTCGACGCCGCGGAGGCCAAGGCGGTCGAGGTGACGGCGATCCACGACGAGGACGGCTATCGCCGCGTGCGCCGCGCCCTCGCCCGGCAATACGACGCCTCGGCGCAGGACCCCGAGATCGAGGTGGTCGAGGCGCGCCTCTCCGGCAACCGTCACCTCGTGGTCGAGCATCGCGTTCGCGACGGGCGGCGGCTGGCGCCGGACACCGCGCAGGACGTGCTGGAGCGGCTCGCCTTCCTCTGGGGCTATCGCGTCAAGCTGCGCGAGGTGTCGGCGGAGGACGGCGCGGTGATCGCAGAGCACGAGGCCATCGCGCCCGCCGCCTGACGCGCCGTCAGGCGGCGACCCAGTCCGTTTCCGCCACGCCGACGAGGTGCAGCGCCGCTGTCAGGTCGGCATGGTCGATTCGGGCGTCTGCGGCGTCGGCGAGGACCGGCTTGGCGCGGTAGGCCACGCCGAGACCGGCGGCGCGAATCATCGCCAGATCGTTCGCCCCGTCGCCGACCGCCACCACCGCCTCCGCGCCGAATCCGCCCGCCTCGGCCAGCGCGGCGAGCCGCTGCGCCTTGGCGTCCCGCCCGAGAATCGGCGGGACGACGCGCCCTGTGAGGCGGCCGTCGGCGATCTCAAGGGTGTTGGCGGCGTGGCTCGCGAACCCGGCCGCGGCCGCAACACGTTCGGTGAAGAAGGTGAAGCCGCCGGAGACCAGCGCCGTCTCGACCCCGAGACCAGCCAGCGTGCGGACCAGCGTCTCCGCGCCGGGGTTGAGCCGGACGCGCTCGGCCCAGACCCGCTCAAGCGCCGCCGCGTCGAGGCCCGCCAGCAGCGCCATCCGCTCGACCAGCGCGGCCTCGAAATCGAGCGCGCCCTGCATCGCGCGCTCGGTGACGGCGGCGACCTGAGCGCCGACGCCGGCGACGTCGGCGATCTCGTCGATGCACTCGCAGCCGATGACGGTCGAGTCCATGTCGCAGATCAGCAGCCGCGGCAGGCCGCGCCGCGGCACGAGGTTGGCGTCGACCGGCGCGCCCGAGAGGGCGGCGCGGGCGGCCGCAAGGCGCCTCGGGTCGAGATCGGGCGCCGCGGCTTCGGCGGCCGTCGCGCCGAGGGCGCGTGGCGCGTCGCACCCCGCGGCTTGTGCGGCGCGCGCGGCGCAGTCCGCGTCGAGCGGCCCGGCGCCCGTCAGGACGAGCGTGGGCCCCATCGGCCTCAGACGGCCTCGGCCTTGGGCTCGGCGGCGGTCTTCTCCAGCTCCTCGGCGACGAGGAAGGCGAGCTCCAGCGCCTGGCTCGCGTTCAGCCGCGGGTCGCAGGCGGTGTGGTAGCGGCTGGAGAGGTCGGCTTCGGCGAGATTGTGCATGCCGCCGAGGCACTCCGTGACGTTCTTGCCCGTCATCTCGAAGTGCACCCCGCCGGCGTGGGTGCCTTCCGCCTGATGGATCGCGAAGAACTCCCGCACCTCGGAGAGCACCCGGTCGAAGGGGCGCGTCTTGTAGCCGGTCTCGCTCTTGATCGTGTTGCCGTGCATCGGGTCGCAGCACCAGACGACGGAGCGCCCTTCGCGCTCGACGGCGCGGATCAGGGCGGGCAGATGCTGCGCCACCTTGCCGGCGCCGACGCGGACGATCAGCGTGAGCCGGCCGGCTTCGTTCTCCGGGTTCAGGCGGTCGATCAGCTTCAGCAGGTCGTCCGGCGCGAGCGACGGGCCGCACTTCAGACCGACGGGGTTCAGCACGCCGCGGCAGAACTCGACGTGGGCGCCGTCGAGCTGGCGCGTGCGGTCGCCGATCCAGATCATGTGGCCCGACCCGGCGATCCACTTGCCGGAGGTGGAGTCGAGCCGCGCGAGCGCCTCCTCGTACGGCAGCAGCAGCGCCTCGTGGCTGGTGAAGAAGCTCACGCCCTTGAGCTGCGCGGAGTTGCCGGGGTTCACGCCGCAGGCGTCGATGAAGTCGAGCGCCGACGAGATGCGCTGCGCCAGCGCCTGATAGCGCTCGCCCTCGGGCGACCCCTGGGTGAAGCCGAGGTTCCAGCTCGCGACCCGGTGCAAATCCGCGTAGCCGCCCTGCGCGAAGGCGCGCAGCAGGTTCAGCGTCGCCGCGGACTGGAGATAGGCCTGCAGCATCCGCGAGGGATCGGGCACGCGCGCCTCGGGCGTCGGGCTGTCCTCGTTGATGATGTCGCCCTTGTAGGAGGGCAGGTCGAGGTCGCCGACGCGCTCGACCGGCGCCGAGCGCGGCTTGGCGAACTGCCCCGCCATGCGGCCGACCTTCACCACCGGCTTCTTCGCCGCGAAGGTCAGCACCACCGCCATCTGCAGCAGCACGCGGAAGGTGTCGCGGATGGTGTCGGCGCCGAACTCGGCGAAGCTCTCGGCGCAGTCGCCGCCCTGCAGCAGGAAGGCGCGGCCGGCGGCGGCGTCGGCGAGGCGGCGCTTCAGCTCCCGCGCCTCGCCGGCGAAGACGAGCGGCGGATAGGCGGCGAGCTTGGCCTCGACGGCGGCGAGCGCCTCGGCGTCCGGATAGGCCGGCAGCTGCTCGGCCGGGCGCGCGCGCCAACTGTTCCTGCTCCAGCCCTGCGCCATGGCGGACCCTCCCTGCAAGCGTCTCGCGGCTCCTTTACCCGCCCTGCGCCGGCGGCGCCAGTTGGTCGCGCGCCGGCGCCGTCGCAGGCGGCTTGACGCCGCAGCGGGGGATCAGTCTAGCTTTCGGGAATGACAGCCGCGCCGCGCCCTCGTCCGCCAGAACCCCCGCAGGGCGCAGGGTCGGCGCGCTTCGTCTTCTACCTGTGCCCGAGCTTCTCGATGATCGCCTTCGCAGCGACCATCGAGCCGCTGCGGCTCGCGAACCGGCTGTCGCGGCGCGACCTTTATGCGTGGCGGCTCGCCGCCGAGGGCGCCAGCCACGCCGCCTGCTCGAACGGCGCGCGGGTCGCGGTCGACATGGGCCTAGAGGACGTCGAGCGCGGGTCGACCGTGCTGGTCTGCGGCGGCGTCGACGCCCATCTCGCGGCGACCAGGGGCGCGCTGACGTGGCTGCGCAAGCAGGCCCGGCTCGGCGCGCGGCTCGGCGCGGTCTGCACCGGCTCCTACGTGCTCGCGAAGGCGGGGCTGCTCGACGGCCGGCGCTGCACGATCCACTGGGAGAACCGGGCGGCTTTCGCCGAGGAGTTCCCGGAGATCGAGGTCTCCAACCGCGTCTTCGAGATCGACGGCGACCGGATGACCTGCGCCGGCGGCGCGGCCGGGGCCGACATGATGCTCGACCTGATCGCGCGCGAGCACGGGCCCGACCTCGCCAGCCTCGTCGCCGACCAGATGATCATGGCCCCCGTGCGGTCGGCGGCGGACGAACAGCGTCTGTCGGTGCCGGCGCGGATCGGCGTGCGCCACCCGAAGCTGATCTCGATCATCCAGCGCATGGAGGACAACATCGAGGAGCCCGTCAGCCCCTCGGACCTCGCGCGCGACGTGGGCATGTCGACGCGGCAGCTCGAGCGGCTGTTCCGCCGGTATCTGAGCCGAAGCCCCAAGCGCTACTACATGGAGCTTCGGTTGCAGAAGGCGCGCAACCTGTTGCTGCAGACCGACATGAGCGTGATCAACGTCGCCCTCGCCTGCGGCTTCACCTCGCCCTCGCACTTCTCGAAGTGCTACCGCGCGCTGTTCGGGCGGACGCCCTACCGCGAACGCGGCGCGCCGCCTCTGGAGGCCGGTTGACCGCCTGACGCCGCTATCGCCGCGGCGCGGTCGAAAGGCGGTGGCGCGCCGCGCCCCTCAGGCCGCTTCGTCCGCCTCGTCGTCGGACGGTTTGACCGCCTTGCGGATCACCACTTCGCGCAACAGGAAGGCCGGGACATGGTCGCCCAGCCCCACGACGGGCGCGTCGCGGTCGCGCCGACGATGGTCGCGCGACGGCTGCTGGCGCGCGTCGTCGGCCTTGCGGGCCGCGCGGCCCTGCGGCTCGCCGCTCTTGGACGGCGCATCGCGGCGCGGCGGCGGCGCGTCGCGCCGCCCGGCCTTGGCCTTGGCCTCGGCGGGGGCGTGGGCCGCTTCCGCCGCCTCCACGGCGCGCTCCGCCAGCGGCGAGGCGACCGCCTCGATGGACTTCTCGATCAGCTTCTCGATCTTCTCCAGATACTTCTCCTCGTGCGGCAGGCAGATGGTCAGCGCCTTGCCTTCCCGCCCGGCGCGCCCGGTGCGCCCGATTCGGTGCACGTAGTCCTCGGAGTGAATCGGCACGTCGAAGTTCACGACGTGGCTGACGGAGGGGATGTCGAGCCCGCGCGCGGCGACGTCGGAGGCGACCAGCACGCGGATCGAACCGTCGCGGAACCCGTCGAGCGTCGCGGTGCGCACGCTCTGGTCGAGGTCGCCGTGGAGCGCGCCCACGTTGAACCCCGCCTTGTCGAGGCTCTTGAACACCACCGAGATGTCGCGCTTGCGGTTGCAGAACACGATGGCGTTCTTCAGCGTCTCGCCTTCGGCGCGGAGCAGCGCGCGCAGCACGTCGCGCTTCTCGCGGTCGGCGTCCTCCTTGCGCGTCGGCTTCACGCGGCAGACGCGCTGGGTGACGGTCGTCGCCGTAGAGGAGGCCGGCGCCACCTCCACGCGGGCCGGGTTGTGCAGGAACTGCTCGGTCAGCCGCGTGATCTCGGGCGGCATGGTCGCCGAGAAGAACAGCGTCTGCCGGGTGAACGGCGTCAGCTTGAAGATGCGCTCGATGTCGGGGATGAACCCCATGTCGAGCATCCGGTCGGCTTCGTCGACCACCATGATCTCGATGCCCGACAGCATCAGCTTGCCGCGCTCGAAATGGTCGAGCAGCCGGCCGGGCGTGGCGATCAGCACGTCGACGCCGCGGTCGATCAGCTTGTCCTGGTCGCCGAAGCTGACGCCGCCGATCAGCAGCGCCTTGGTCAGCTTGACGTATTTTCCGTAGGTGTCGAAGTTCTCCGCGACCTGGGCCGCGAGTTCGCGCGTCGGGCAGAGGATCAGCGTCCGCGGCATCCGGGCGCGCGCGCGGCCTTTCGTGAGGCGCGTGATCATCGGCAGGGTGAACGACGCCGTCTTGCCTGTGCCCGTCTGGGCGATGCCGAGCACGTCGCGGCCGGCGAGCGCGTGAGGAATGGCTTGCGCCTGAATCGGCGTGGGCGCCGGATAACCGGCTTCCTGTACGGCCCTGAGGACGTTAGGGTCTAGGTTGAGGGCCTCGAAGGTCATGCCGATGTGTCAATCTCCACTGCCGTGACGCGTCCTCGACGCGCCCGTTGTTGGCGCGCTGTTACACGAAAAAGCCCCGATGCGTCAACGAAGCGCGACCGGCGGGCGCTTTCGGCCGGTGAACCTGTCGAAGTCGCGCGCGTTGCGGAGGCGCCGTCATCTGTGCGAGAGCTTCGCCGCCGTCGACGCGCAGCGGCCCTGGCGCGCACGGCGGTCGTGAAGGAGACCGAAGCATGGGGCGTGACGCGCCTTTGTTCGCCGTCGTGGCGCCCATGAAGGACGAGGCGGAGGCCGTGGCTCCGCTGGCGCGCGAGATCGAGGCCGCCTGCGCGCCGCTCGGACCGTTCGAGGCGCTCTTCGTCGACGACGGCTCGACCGATGCGACGGCCGAGCGCCTCGCCGAAGCCCGCCGCGCGCACCCGTGGCTGCGCGTCCTGCGCCACGCCGAGAGCTGCGGCCAGTCGGCCGCGGTCGCGAGCGGCGTCCGCGCGGCCCGCGCGCCCCTGATCTGCACCATAGACGGCGACGGGCAGAACCCGCCCGCCGAGATCCCGAAGCTGCTGGCGCCGTTGCTCGCGCCCGACCGGCCGGAGACCCTGGGTCTGGTCTGCGGCGTGCGCGTCGCGCGCCGCGACGCGGCGGGGCGGCGGGTCGCCTCGCGCGCGGCGAACGCCTTGCGCCGCGCGCTGCTGCACGACGGCACGCCCGACACGGGCTGCGGGCTGAAGGCGTTTCCGAAGGCGGCTTTCCTCGACCTGCCCTACTTCGACCACATGCACCGCTACCTGCCCTCGCTGTTCCTTCGCGACGGCTGGGCGGTGGCCCATGTCGATGTCGACCACCGGCCGCGCGCCGCCGGGCGCACCAAGTACAGCAACGTCGGCCGCGCCCTCGTCGGCGCGCTGGATCTGGTCGGCGTCTGGTGGCTGATGCGGCGGCGCCGGCTTGCGACCGTCGTCGAGGTCGCGGGCGGCGCCGATGCCTGAGGCCTTCCGCTGGCTCGGCGTCGCCGACTGGACCGAGTTCGCCTGGATCTGCGTCGGCCTCGGCGGGCAACTGCTGTTCTCGGCGCGCTTCCTCGCGCAATGGATCGCGTCGGAGCGCGCGCGGCGGTCGGTCATGCCGGTGGTGTTCTGGTGGTTCTCGATCTTCGGCGGCCTGACGCTGCTCGCCTACGCGATCTGGCGCCGCGACCCGGTGTTCATCCTCGGGCAGTCGCTCGGCGTCGTGATCTACTCCCGCAACCTCTGGCTGATCCATGCAGAAAAGCGCCGCGTTGACGCGCCCTGAGCCGGCCGCGCGGCTCGTCGCGCTGGCGCTGGCGGGCGTCGCGGGGCTGACGCTCTGGCGGGTGGCGATGCTGGCGCTGAGCCGCGCCGACCTCTACGTCGACGAGGCGCAGTACTGGTTCTGGAGCGAGTCGCTCGCCTTCGGCTACTTCTCCAAGCCGCCGCTGATCGCGTGGCTGATCCGGCTCTCGACCGAACTCGGCGGGTCGGCCGAGGCGTTCTGGGTGCGGCTGCCGGCCCCGCTGCTGCACGCGGCCGCGGCGCTCGCCGTCGGCGCGGTCGGCGCGGCGTTCTACGACCGGCGCGTCGGCGCGCTCTCCGCGCTCGCCTACGCCACCATGCCGGCGGTGGCGCTCGGCTCGGCGGTGATCTCGACCGACACGCCGCTGCTGCTGGCGACCGCCCTCGCGCTGCTCGCCTGGCGGCGGCTCGTGGCGCGCCCGTCGGACGGCGCCGCGGCCGCGTTCGGCCTCGCGGTCGGAGTCGGGTTTCTGGCGAAGTACGCGGCGCTCTACATCCCGCTCTGCGCCGCGCTGGCGGCGCTCGATCCGAGGTTCCGCATGCCGTGGCGCGCCGCGGCGGTCGCGGCGGGCGTGTGCGCTCTGCTCGTCGCGCCGAACCTGATCTGGAATGTCGTCAACGGTTTCGTGACCCTCTCCCACACCGCGCACAACGCCGACGCGGCCGGCGGCTTCGCGCTGCGCCCCGGCAAGCTCGCCGAGTTCTTCGGCGCGCAGTTCGGCGTCTTCGGGCCGGTGCTGTTCGGCGGGCTGCTGTGGGCGGCGTGGGATGCGGCGCGGCGCCGGCCGGCGGCGGCGGCCGACGCCGCGCTGCTCTGGTTCTCGGTTCCGATCCTCGCGCTGGTCTCCCTGCAGGCGCTCCGCTCCGGGGCGAACGCCAACTGGGCGGCGGCGGCCTACGCCGCGGCGACGCCTGTCGTCGTGGCGAAGCTGTCCCGCGCGGCGCCGCGCGCGCTGACCGCCTCCTTCGCCGTCAACCTCGCCGCCTGCGTCGCCGTCCCGCTCGCCATGGCGGCGCCCGAGAGCCTGCCGTGGCCGGGCTCGCGCTCGCCGCTCGCCCGGGTGACGGGGCGGGCCGCCTTCGCCGAGGCGGCCGCGGCGACGGCCGCGGCGGAGGGCCTGTCGATGATCGTGGCCGGCAACCGCGGCCTCCTCGCCGACTTCGCCCATGCGCTGCGCGACGCGCCCGTGGCGGTGCGCGCCGTCCCGCCCGAGGGCGCGCCGCGTCATCATTTCGAGATGGCCATGCCTTACCGGGATGGCGAGGGGCCGGCGCTGTTCGTCGGCTTCGAAGCAGGATCGCCGCCGGCCTTGCCGGGCCTTCGCGCGACCGGGCCGGTCGTCGTCTGGCGGCCGGATACGGGGGCGCACCAGCGGCGCGCGCTGGCGGCGTGGCGGATGGAGATCGAGCGATGACGCGGGACCCCGTCTACTGGCCCCTGCTCGCGGGATTGTTCGGCGTCGCGTTCGCGGCGCAGGCGGCGTTCGTCGCCGCGCCATGGATCGACCTGCTCGCGGCGGCCGCGTTCCACGACCCGGAAGAAGGCTTTCCGCTCGCCGCCGACCCCACGGTGATGGCCGGACGCGCGGCCTATCGATACGTCTTCCTCGGTCTCTGCGCCGTCGCGGTCGCCGGCCTGCTCGGCCGCCTGCTCGGCGTCGAAGGGTTGCGGACGCCGGCGCGCGTCTGGATTTTTCTCGTGTCGCTCACCGCGGTCGGACCCGGCCTCATCGCGAACGCCGTGTTCAAGGACAGCTGGGGACGCCCGCGTCCGGCGCATCTCGAGGCGTTCGGGGGCTGGGCCGCGCCGGCCCTGCCCTTCGAGATCAGCGACGCGTGCGACCGCAACTGTTCGTTCGTCTCGGGCGAGGTGGCGATGGCGGCCTCGGTCGCGGTGGGCGCCCTCGCGGTGTTCGGCTGGCTGCTGCGCTCCGCCCCGGCGCGCGTCGCGGGCGGCGTCGCCGCGGCGGCTTTCGTGGCGGGCTCCGGCTTCCTGCGCATGGCGGCGGGCCGCCATTTCCTCAGCGACGCGCTCTTCGGCGCGCTCTTCGTGGCGATGACCGGCATGGCGCTTTACGCCGCCCTCGGCGTCGGCCGCGTCCGCGCCGGGGTCCGTCCGATCGACTGCCTGCGCGATGCGGCGATCACGCTGCGGGCGCTGGGCCGGATCGGGCGCCGCCTCATCGGTCGGCGGTTCTCCAGCGCGGATTGATCCACGGCTCGACGTTCAGCGCGGGCGGCGGCGGGCGGCCGAGGATGTGGTCGGCCGCCTTCTCGCCCACCATCATCGACGGCGCGTTGAGGTTGCCGTTGGTGATCCGCGGGAAGATCGAGCTGTCGGCCACCCGCAGCCCTTCCACGCCGATCACGCGGCATTCGGGGTCGACCACCGCGCCAGGGTCGGCCGCCGCGCCCATCCGGCAGGTCCCGCATGGGTGGTAGGCGCTCTCGATGTGCTCGCGGAGCCACCCGTCGATCTCGTCGTCGGAGACCACCTCGGGCCCCGGCGCGATCTCGCGGCCGCGCCAGATGTCGAAGGCGGGCTGCGCGAAGATCTCGCGCGTCAGCCGCACGCAGCGCCGGAAGTCGATCCAGTCCTGCTCCTCGCTCATGTAGTTGAACAGGATCGAGGGCGGGGCGGCCGGGTCGGCGGAAGACAGCCGCACGCGCCCGCGCGAGGCGGCGCGCATCGGGCCGACGTGGGCCTGGAAGCCGTGCACCGGCGCCGGCGCGCGGCCGTCGTAGCGGACGGCGACCGGCAGAAAGTGGAACTGGATGTCGGGATACTCGACGCCGGCCCGCGAGCGCACGAAGGCCGCGCTCTCGAAATGGTTGGTGGCGCCGAGGCCCTTGCGGAACAGCAGCCATTCGGCGCCGATCCGCGCCTTCGACGCCCAGTTCAGGTGCTTGTAGAGCGTGATCGGCTCCCGGCACTCCTGCTGGATGTAGACTTCGGGATGGTCCTGCAGATTGGCGCCGACCCCCGGCCGGTCGGCGACCACGGGGACGCCGTGCGCCGCGAGGTCGGCGGCGGGGCCGACGCCCGAGAGCATCAGCAGCTTCGGCGAGTTGATCGCCGAGGCCGCGACGATCACCTCGCGCCGCGCGCGGATCGTCTCGACCGCGCCGCCGCGGTCAAGCTCGACGCCGGTCGCGCGGCCTTCCTCGATCACGACGCGGCGCGCCAGACCCCTGACCAGCGTGCAGTTCGGTCGGGCGAGCGCAGGTTTCAGGTAGGCGCTGGCGGCGGACCAGCGCCGGCCGTCGCGGATGGTCTGCTCCATCGCGCCGAAGCCTTCCTGCTTCTCCCCGTTGTAGTCGGCGGTGGTCTCGAACCCCGCTTGCCGCCCGGCTTCCACGAAGGCGTGGTGGAGCGGGTTGCGCCGCGGCCCGCGGGTGACGTGCACCGGCCCGCCGCGCCCGCGCCACGCGGGGTCGCCGCCCTGACCCGCCGGGTTCCAGTCCTCCATGCGCTTGAAGTAGGGGAGCACGTCGGCGAAGGCCCAGCCGGCCGCGCCCTGCTCGGCCCAGCAGTCGAAGTCCCGCGCGTGACCGCGGACGTAGACCATGCCGTTGATCGAGGACGAGCCGCCGATCACCTTGCCCCGCGGGCAGGCGAGCCGGCGGCCGTTCAGGTGCGGCTCGGGCTCGGTGCGGAAACCCCAGTCGTAGAGGCGCATGTTCATCGGATAGCTGAGCGCCGCGGGCATGTTGATGAACGGCCCCGCGTCCGACCCGCCGTATTCGACCACGATCACCGAGGCGCCCGCCTCGCTCAGCCGATAGGCCAGCGCGCAGCCGGCCGAGCCGGCCCCGACGACGACGAAATCCGCCTCCATCGCGTCAGCCCTCCTGCGGCCAGCGTCGCCGCGCCTCGAGATCGTTCAGGTCGAGATGGTTGCGCATGAACCGCTCCGAGGCCGCCTGCAGCGGCTGGAAATCCCACGGATAGCGCCGCCCGGTGCGCAGCGCCGCGTCGATGGAGAGGCGCCGCGCCTGGCTGTCGCGCACCGCCGCGTCGATCGCGGCGAGATCCCAGCGCGCGGCGGCCGCAGCCCGCATGTCGGCGAGGACGTCGGCGCAGGCCGTGTCTTCCGCGCAGTTCGTGCGCTCGGCGGGATCGGCCGCGAGATCGAACAGCTGCTCGGGGTCCGCCGGGCACGCCGTGTATTTCCACCGCCCCGACCGGAGCGCGACCATCGGCGCGACCGAGCCTTCCGCCATGTACTCCATCGCGACCGGGCGCGAGCGCGCCGCCCCACCGGCGACCGGCGCGAGATCCTCGCCGTCGAGCCACGGCGTCAGCCCGTCGTCCTGCGCCTCGGCGAGCGCCGCGAGCGTCGGCGCCAAGTCGAGCGTCGAGACCGGCGTCTCGACCCGCCCCGGCGCCAGACCGGGCGCGGCGATCATCAGCGGCACGCGGGCCGAGCCCTCGTAGAAGCTCATCTTGTACCAGAGGCCGCGCTCGCCGAGCATCTCGCCGTGGTCCGACAGGAACACGACCGCCGCCTCCTGCCCGCTGGCCGCGAGCGCGCCGAGGATCGCGCCGATCCGGTCGTCGATGTAGGAGACGTTGGCGAAGTAGGCCCGCCGCGCCGCGGCGACCTGCGCCTCGCTCGCCGCGCCCTCGCGCCAGTCGGCGGCGTCGAGCAGGCGGCGGGCGTGGGGGTCGTGCGCGTCGTAAGGGAGCGCAGGCGTCTCGGGCGCGAGCCGGTCGCAGCCCTCGTAGAGGTCCCACCACCGACGGCGGGCGACGAAGGGGTCGTGGGGATGGGTGAAGCTGACGGTCAGCAGCCACGGCGCGCCGTCGCCCTCCCGCGCCAGATCCCAGACCTTGCGCTCGGCGAGGAAGGCCACCTCGTCGTCGTAGTCGTACTGGTTGGTGACTTCGGCGACCCCGGCCCCGGTGACCGAGCCCATGTTGTGATACCACCAGTCGACGCGCGCGCCGGGCTTGCGCCAGTCGGGCGTCCAGCCGAAGTCGGCGGGGTAGATGTCGGTGGTCAGCCGCTCCTCGAAGCCGTGCAGCTGGTCGGGGCCGACGAAGTGCATCTTGCCGCAGAGCGTGGTGCGATAGCCCGCCCGGCGCAGCCAGTGGGCGAAGGTCGGCAGGTCGGCGGCGAACTCCGCCGCGTTGTCCCAGACGCGCGAGCCGCTCGGCAGGCGGCCGGTCATCACCCCCGCGCGCGCCGGCGCGCAGAGCGGCGAGGGGCAGTAGGCGTTGTCGAACCGCGTCGAGCGTTCGGCGAGCCGCGCGAGGTTCGGCGCGTGGAGGAAGGCCGCGGGACCGTCGGGGAAGAACGTCCCCGAGAGCTGATCCACCATGAGAATCAGGATGTTGGGTCGCCTCATGCGCGCGCCCCCGCGAGGTGCAGGTCGAGATACTCCTCGACCAGCGCCGCCGCCGCCGCCGCGTCGGGCGGCGCCTCGCCCAGCGCCTGGCGGAGGTAGAGGCCGTCGATCATCGCCGCGACGCCTTCGGCGATGCGCGGCGCGCGCGGGCCGGCCAGCGGGCGCAGCGCATGGACCAGCGTCGCGTGCAGCCGGCGCGCGTAGACCCGGAGCAGGCGGCGCGCCGGCGCCGCGCTCTGGGCGCGGACGTAGAAGGCGAGCCAGGCGGAGACGGTCTCTGGGCGGAACTGCGCGGCGCCGAAGCTCGCCGCGATCACCGCCGAGAGGCGCGCGCGCGGCGTCGGCGCGGCGCGCAGGCGCCCTGCGGCGTCGCGGCCGAACTCGGCGAGCAGATGCCGCATCGCCGCGAGCAGCAGGTCGTCCTTCGCGCCGAAATAGTGGTGGGCGAGCGCCGAGGACACGCCGGCGCGGCGCGCGATCTGGCTGACCGTCACGTCGAGCGACCCCGCCTCGTGGATCGCGGCGATGGTCGCGCCGATCAGCGCCCGGCGGCGCATCGGTTCCCGTCCTGTCCTCGGCATCGACGAACCTCCCGATGCGGGACCCTATCTTGATTGACCGGTCAGTCAATATCGACGGCTTGCGAGAGTCCGCGCATGATGGTTTGTTGATCGACGACCCGCCGCGCCGCCCGCACGGCCCGCCCGACCGGAGAGACGACCATGCCCCGCGCCGCCCGCTCAGCGACCTTCGCCTGCGCCCTGCTCGCCGCCGCCCCGGCCGCCGCCGAGTGCGTCTCGGTGCGGTTCTCCGACGTCGGCTGGACCGACATCACCGCGACCACCGCCGCGGCGACCACCGTGCTGGAGGCCCTCGGCTACCGCACGACGACCAGCGTGCTGTCGGTGCCCGTCACCTACGCCTCGCTCGGGCGCGGCGACATCGACGTCTTTCTCGGCAACTGGATGCCGACGATGGAGGCGGACATCCGCCCCTACCTCGAAGCCGGCACGGTGGAGGACCTCGGCCCGAACCTCACCGGCGCGAAATACACCCTCGCCGTGCCCGCCTTCACCCACGAGGCGGGTCTGCGCGACTTCGCCGACATCGCGGGCTTCGCCGAGCAGCTGAACGGCCGCATCTACGGCATCGAGCCGGGCAACGACGGCAACCGGCTGATCCTCGACATGATCGAGGGCGACATGTTCGGTCTCGGCGGCTTCCGCCTGGTGGAAAGCTCCGAGCAGGGGATGCTCGCGCAGGTGCGCCGCGCCGTGCAGCGGGGCGAGCACATCGTGTTCCTCGGCTGGGAGCCGCATCCGATGAACGCCAACATCGACATGGAATACCTCTCGGGCGGCGACGAGGTGTTCGGCCCCGAGTTCGGCGGCGCCACCGTCCACACCAACACCCGCGCCGGCTTCTCCGACGAATGCCCCAACGTCGGCCGGCTGCTCGCCAACATGCGGTTCACCCTCGAGATGGAGAACGAGATCATGGGCGCCATCCTCGACGACGGCGAGGAGCCCGGCGCGGCGGCGAAGGCCTGGCTGACGGCGAACCCGGCGATCCTCGACGACTGGCTCGACGGCGTCGAGACGGTGGACGGCGGCGACGGGCTCACTGCCGTGCGGGCGGCGCTCGGCCTCTGACGCAGGCCGCGGGGCGCGCGGGCGATGGACTGGATCACGGGCTGGAAGATCCCCGTCGGCCGCACCGCGGCCGATGCCGTCGACTGGCTGATCGCCAACGCCTCGTGGTTTTTCGACGCGCTCGCCGACGGCATGGACGCGCTGATCGCCGCCGCCCTCTGGGCGCTCCAGACGCCGCCGCCGCTCGCGGTGATCGCCGCCTTCACCCTGCTCGCCTTCGTGCTCCGCCGGTCCTTCGTGGTGGCGGCGCTGGTGCTGCTCGGCCTGCTGTTCGTGCTGAACCAGGGCTACTGGCGCGAGACCACCGAGACGCTGACGCTGGTGCTGGCCGCGGTCACCGTCTGCATGGGGCTCGGCGTGCCCATCGGCATCGCCGCGGCGCACCGGCCGAAGCTCTACGCGGCGCTCAGGCCGGTGCTCGACCTGATGCAGACGCTGCCGACCTTCGTCTACCTGATCCCGGCCATCGTGTTCTTCGGCATCGGCATGACGCCGGGGCTGATGGCGACCGCGATCTTCGTGATCCCGGCGCCGATCCGCCTGACGCACCTCGGCATCTCCTCGGTGCCGCGGGATCTCATCGAGGCCGGTCAGGCCTTCGGGGCGACGCGGGCGCAGCTTCTGTGGAAAGTCGAGTTGCCCTCGGCCCTGCCGCAGATCCTCGCGGGGATGACGCAGACCATCATGCTGTCGCTCTCGATGGTGGTGATCGCGGCGCTGGTGGGGGCGGACGGGCTCGGCGTGCCGGTGGTGCGGGCGCTGAACACGGTCAACACCGCGCTCGGCTTCGAGGCGGGGTTCGTGATCGTGGTGCTCGCCGTGGTGCTCGACCGGGTGTTCCGCCCCGGCAAGGCGTCGGCCCGCAGGCCCGGCGCATGAGCGAGCCGGTCATCCGCTTCGACCGCGTCTCCATCGTGTTCGGCGCCGAGCCCGCGCGCGCCCTGCCGCTGATGGACCGCGGCATGAGCCGCGAGCAGATCGAGGCGGAGACGGGGCAGGTGCTCGGGGTGCACGACTGCACGCTGGAGGTGGCCGAAGGCGAAATCGTCGTCCTCATGGGGCTCTCGGGGTCGGGGAAGTCGACCTTGCTCCGCGCGGTCAACGGGCTGAACCCGGTCGCCCGCGGCGCCTGCCTCGTGCGTGACGGCGCGAAATGGGTGAACCCGCAGACGTGCCCGCCCGCGGCGCTCCGTCATCTCCGCGGCGGGCGCGTCGCGATGGTGTTCCAGCAGTTCGCGCTGCTGCCGTGGCGCACCGTCGCCGACAACGTCGGTTTCGGCCTCGAACTGCAAGGCGTCCCGGCCGCGGAGCGCCGCGAGCGCGTCGCCGCGCAGCTCGCCCTCGTCGGTCTCACGGAGTGGGCCGACCGGCAGGTCTCGGAGCTGTCGGGCGGCATGCGCCAGCGCGTCGGCCTCGCCCGCGCCTTCGCCACCGAAGCGCCCATCCTGCTGATGGACGAGCCGTTCTCGGCGCTCGACCCGCTGATCCGCTCGCGGTTGCAGGACGAGCTGCTGGAGTTCCAGCGCCGGCTGCGCAAGACCATCGTGTTCGTCAGCCACGACCTCGACGAGGCGGTGAAGATCGGCAACCAGATCGCGATCCTGAAGGGCGGGCGCATCGTGCAGGCGGGGCCGCCGCAGAGGATCGTGCTGCATCCCGCCGACGCCTACGTCGCCGACTTCGTCTCCAACATGAACCCGTTGGCGGTGCTGCGCGCCGCGGACGTGATGACCGAAGGCCCGCCCGCGTGCGCCGTGGCGCGGGTCGCCCCCGACGCGCCGCTCGCCGAAGTGCTGCGGCTGCGCGCCGAGATGGGCGGGCCGATCGCGGTCGGCGCGTTGGGGGAGCCCGCGCGCTGGACGATCTCGGACGACGCGATCTTCGCCGCGCTCGCCCGCGCGCCTCACCCGACGCCGAGCCGGGCCGACAGCGCCGCGTAGTCGGCGAAGGCGAAATCCGCCGCCATCGCCTCGACGGGGCCGCGCCGGTAGCCTTCGGTGAACAGGGCGAAGGGCGTCCCGGCGGCCTGCGCCGTCTCGGCGTCCACTTCGCTGTCGCCGACGTAGAGGGCCGCGCGGCCGCCGAGCGCGTCGAGGGCATGGCGCAGCGGCGCCGGGTCGGGCTTCATCGCCGGCAGCGTGTCGCCGGCGACGACGACCGCGAAGACGTCGGACCAGCCGAGCGCCGCCAGCACCTTCGCCGCGGGGCGCCCCGGCTTGTTGGTGCAGAGCCCGAGCGGCACGCCCTGCGCGCTCAGGCCCGCGAGCAGCGGTTCAACGCCCGGATACGGCCTGCAGAGCGGTTCCTGCGTCTCGTAGAGCGCCTGAAACCGCGCCAGCGCCTCGGCGTGGAGCGTCTCGGGCAGCCCGCGCGCGGCGAGGCAGCGCGCGACGAAGGTCGCCGCGCCATTGCCGACGTAGCTGCGCGCCTCGTCGAGCAGGAACGGCGCGGCGCCGAGGTCGGCCATCAGCACGTTGGCGATGGCGTGGATGTCGTGGGCGCTGTCGACCAGCGTGCCGTCGAGATCGAAGATCACCGCGTCGTGCATGGCGCCTTCCCAAAGAAAAACCCCGCCGCCCGCAGGGGCGACGGGGCGATCAAGCTCCGGCTCGAGACCTTACTCGATGATCTTGGACACGACGCCTGCGCCGACGGTGCGGCCGCCTTCGCGGATGGCGAAGCGGAGCTTCTCCTCCATGG
>RECW01000087.1 GCA_007693835.1 Paracoccaceae bacterium
AAATCTTCGCTATCCGTCGTTTCGAGAGGGTCTCGCTTCCTGCCTAGACGACTAGGCCGTATGGGCGAATTGGACCAAGTTGAAACCGATGGCGAGGGCGACGAAGGACGCGAAGCTGGTCTTCGTCTTCACACAACGCAAAGCGATTCGCTGGAAGCGCTTGAGCTTGCCGACGGCCTGCTCGATCCGGGCGCGACGGCGGCGGCGATCTCCTCGAGATGCAGGTTCATGGCGGCGATGGGGCAGCGGTGAGGAGAGGGTCGTGTCGCGGCGGAGGTGGAAATCGGAGGGCGGCGTGATCTCCGGGTGATCCGAAACCCACCCGACCGGCGGCGCCAACCGCCCGGCGACAGCGCAGGCATGGCGGCATCTGTAGTCGGTCGCGAGGCGATCATTCGATCCGGTGGATCGAATGAAGGCGGCGGAAGGCCGGAGGCCGCGCGACCATCGAGGCGCTGTTCGACGAGGAGCCCGCCGCGTTTCTCGGCCGCCTCCGCTAGGGCCGCGGCGGCGGGGCGCGGAAGGGCTATCGCCACGGTCGGCGCGAGCGCGAGCTGACCGAGGCCATGATCAGAAAAAAGGTGGCGCGACATGATCTGCGCCGAGACCGCCGCCGCATCAGGACCCGGACCGTCCTGCCCTGCGCCGAGACCGCGCCCATGCTGCTCCGGGCCCTGCGCGCCTCCGGACAAATCTCCCTGCGCAAGGTCGACGGATGGGAGACCCTTTCCCAGCCCCTCGAACCCTTCGCCCTCGACCAGGCCGCCTGATCAGGCCGACATCACCAAGCCCGGTGAACGTCGTTCGAGAATTTCAACCAACTCCCGGACACGACCATCGCCCCTGCGTCGTTGGTGAAGAGCACCCGGTCGCGCTGTTCCGCGCCGCTGTCGGAGAGGCTGGCATCGTCGGCGTCGGTCAGTTCGGCGCCGGGATCGAGGACCACCACGCCGCCCTCGGCGCTCGCGATCACAGGCGTCGGCGCGTGGGGATCGTGGAGGGTCAGAAAGACCTTCCGCAGGTAGCCGGCCTGCATCCAGCTGACGGGAACTCCGTTGCGCAGCGCCACGCTCCGGCCCGTCTCGACCGGCGCGCCGCGGCCCGCGCCGTCGATCATCGCGAAGGCGCCGTCGAGCACGATGACGAACGCGTCGCCCGGATAGGGGCCGAAGGCCTCCTGCATGCGGGTTGTGTCCCAGACCCCGACGTTCACGCCGAGCGCGGGGTCGGAGAACCAGACGTGCATGCGCCGCCGTTTCGGCGGCGTCAGGAAATCCGCGGGGTCGATCGCCACGGGCTGAAGTCCCCGCCCGCCGGGCCGTCAGGGTCGAGGCGGATGATGCGGCGCGCCGTGGTCATGGTCGTGGCGTTCCTCGGAGGGCGGGCGAAAGCCGCGTCGGCCGCACGTCGCCGCGTTCCCGGTGGGGCGGATCCCGATTTTCGCGAGCGGCGGCGCGGCGGCGCTCCCTTGGGTCCGCAAAACCTCACAAGGCCGGCGCCACGTCGACGAAGATGTCGTTGTAGACGGGCTGGCCTGCGGGGGTCCACCGCGCCGGCGCCAGCCGGTTCGCCACCGCGTCCGGCCCGCCTTCCGTCCGCCACCACTTGCCCTCCAGCGCCACGACGCCCGGCCGAACGTCCTCCGTCACCTCGACGACGACGACGAGCGCCGCCGCGTCGTCGCCGACGCGCGCCGCCGAGCCGTCGACGAGCGCGCGCGCCTCGGCGTCGGCGGGATGGATCTGGAGCGTCGGGCGCTTCTGCGCCGCCCGGTGTCGCGGCATGTTGCCGAAAGTCGAATTGAGGAAGTAATGCGCCTTCGGCGTCAGCAGCCGGAGCTTCTCCGGCGCCGTTCCGTCCGGCAGGTCTTCCCGCAGCGCCTCGAGGCCGATGCTCACGGGCAGGCGCGCGCCCTCCGCCAGCAGGTCCGGTCTGGGCGGCGACGCCTTGCGCCACCCGGTCTCGCGCAGCGCCGAAAGCGGGGCGTCGGCGGGCAGGGCCGCGGCGGCGATCTCCTCGTCGCTCTCGCGGAGCGCAGGGTCCGTCAGGCCCATCCGCGCCGCGAGCAGCCGCATCACCTCCGCATGGGCTTTCGCCTCGCCGAGCGGCGGGACGGCCGGTTCGTTCAGCAGGATGTAGTGATGCCCCCACGCCCCCTGCACGTCGAAATGCTCGAACTGCGTGGTCGAGGGCAGCACGATGTCGGCGTACCGCGCCGTGTCGGTCATGAAGTGCTCCAGCACGACGGTGAACAGGTCCTCGCGCGCGAGCCCGCGGCGCACCGTGTCGACGTCGGGCTGGATCAGCGCCGGGTTGGTGCCCCAGACCGTCAGCGCCTTCACGGGCGGGTCGAGGTCGGGGTCGGTCAGCAGTTGACCGAGACGCGCGATGTCGAGGCTGCGGCGAGGCCCCGGCGCGAGATCGCTCCGCTCCGCCGCCGCTTCGTCGAGCCGCGGCGTGGAGAGGAAGAAGAGACCGCCGCCGCGCCGGCGCCAGTGCCCGCCCAGGATCGCGAGCGCCGAGAGGGCGCGCACGAAGGCGTCGCCGCTGATCGTCTGCATGGGGCCGACGCCGGGGCGGATCACCGCCGGCCGCGCCGCGCCGAGCCTGCGCGCCAGCGCCGTGATGTCGGCCGCCTCGATGCCGCAGACCTCGGCCGCGCGCTCGGCCGTCCACGGCGCCACTTCGGCGGCGTAGGCGTCGAGGTCGAGCGCCACGTCCGCCGCGTAGGCGCGGTCGACGAGACCTTCGGCGAGCAGGATGCGCCCGAGGCTCGCGGCGAGGATCACGTCCGTCCCGGGCCGGATCGCGAGATGCACGTCGGCCTTGCGGGCCGTGCGCGTGCGGCGGGGGTCGATGACAACGACCGTGGCGCCGCGCCGCTCGCGGGCCTCCTGCACGAAGCGCCAGTGGTGGTGCGCCGTGGTCAGCAGGTTCGCGCCCCAGAGCACGATCAGCTCGCTGTCGGCGATCTCCTCGGGGTCGAAGCCGAACGGGTGCCCGGCCTCGATGATCGGCAGCCCGGCCGCGCCGCAGACTTCGCCGTGGATCGCGGAGGCGCCGAGCGCATGGAACAGCCGCATCAGCGCCCGCCGCTGCAGCACGCCCATCGAGCCGAGATAGTTCATCGGCATGATCGCCTCGGCCCCGTGGGTCTCGATGACGGAGGCGAACCGCGCCGCGATGGTCCCGAGCGCCTCGTCCCACGAAATCCGCTCGAACTGCCCGGCGCCCTTCGGGCCGACCCGGCGCAGGGGGTGGAGCAGCCGGTCGGGCGCGTAGGTCCGGGTCTCGTAGTCGCGCACCTTGGCGCAGAGGACGCCCTGGGTGATCGGGTGGTCCGGGTCGCCGACGACGCCCGTCACCCGCCCGTCCTCCACCGTGGCGATCCACGCGCAGCTGTCCTGGCAGTCGAGCGGACAGCACCCCCGAACCCGACGCTCCATGATCGCCTTCCTTTCCGGCGCGGCGCGCCTGACCGATCGATCCTTTTGACCAGCATCTGCGATGCGGGTTTCGGATGGAACCCCGTTTCCGCGGCGCGCGGCGCCTCGGAGGGCGACGGCGGGAACCCGGCCGCCTGATCCGGCTTCGTTCAGGCGCCGATCACCGCGCCCGCCCGGTCGCCGGTCAGCGCGCCGCGCGCAAGCGCGGTCCGCCCGTTCACCACCACCCGCTCGACGCCCAGCGCCGGGCGGGTGGGGTCCTCGTAGGTGGCGGCGTCGGCGATGCGCTCGGGGTCGAACAGCACGAGATCGGCCTTCATGCCGGGCGCGATCCGCCCGCGGTCGCGCAGCCGCAGCGCCGCGGCCGTCAGGCCGGTCATCTTGGCCACCGCTGTCGCGAGATCCAGCAGCCCCTCATCCCGCACGTAGCGCCCGAGGACCCGCGGGAAGGCGCCCCAGAGGCGCGGATGGGGCCGCCGGTCCCGCGGCAGGCCGTCCGAACCGACCAGCGACGGCGGAAAGGCGAGGATGCGGCGCAGGTCGCCCTCGTCCATCTGGTGATAGATCGCCCCGCCCGGCTTCAGCCGCTCGAGCGCCGTCTCGGCGTCGACGCCCCATTCGGCCGCGATAGCGCTCAGGTCGCGGCCCGCCGCGTCGGGGAAAGGGTCGGACCAGCTGACGGTCACCCGCGCGCTGTCGCGGGCGAAGTCGGCCAGCAGAACGGTGGAGCTGGCGGTGTAGGGGTAGACGTCGAGATCGATGGCGAGCGTCTTGCGCGCCTCCGCGATCATCGCGAGCGTCGTCGCCGACAGGCCGAACGCGGCGGCGCCGGCGCACTTGTGGTGCGAGATCAGCGTCCGCACCCCGGTGCGCCGCGCGACGTCGATGGTCTCCGCCACCGCCGACACGACGCCGGTCCGCTCGTCGCGCATGTGGGTGGTCCAGAGGCCGCCCTTCGCCGCCACGTCCGCCGCCAGCGCCGCAACCTCGTCGGTGGTCGCGAACCGCGCCGGCGGGTAGGCGAGGCCGGTGGAGAGGCCGATGGCGCCCGCCGCCAAGGCCTCCGCCAGATCGGCGCGCATCGCGGCGATCTCGGCGTCGGTCGCCGGTCGGTCGAGCGCGTCCATCGCCCGCGCGCGCAGCGCCGTGTGGCCGACGAGGGGCGCGACGTTGACGGCCGGCGGCAGGGCGCGCAGCGCCGCGAGGTAGTCGGCGAAACGGGGAAACCGGAACGCCCCGGCCCCGCCCAGCAGGTCGAGCGGCGGCGTCGGCGCAGGCCGGCCGGCGCGCGGGTCGGGCGCAAGGCTGATGCCGCAGTTGCCGGTGACGACGGTCGTCACGCCCTGCGTCAGCTTCGGCGCCATGCCGTCGGGGTCGAGGACCACCGCGTCATCATGGGTGTGCACGTCGATGAAGCCCGGCGCCAGGGCGAGCCCCTCGGCGTCGACGGTCTCGGCCGCGCGCAGGGCGAGGTCGGGCCCCACGTCGGCGATGGCGTCGCCCCGCACCGCGACGTCGGCGACGCTCGGCGCGCCGCCGCCGCCGTCGAACACCCTCGCCCCGCGGATCAGAAGATCGACATCGGTCATCGCGCCCCTCGCCGTTGCGTCTGTGCGCTCGATCATGGCGCGGGGCGTCGGAAAGGGCGAGAGGCCGGGGAGCGACGCCACGGCGCTTGCCGCCGGCGCGGGTGGTTGGAATGATTCCAGAACAAGTCGCGAGGTGAGTCGCCATGACGGACCCCAGCGCTCCGGCCGAGGAAGCGGCCGGCGCTCTCGCCGCCTTCGCCGCGGCGGTCGATCAGGGCGTCGCCGCCTTGCGTCACGGCCTTTCGGCGTTCGTGGACGCCCTCGGCTTCGCGCCGGACGAGCCGACCGTCTGGCTGGTGTTCGTCGCGGCGATGATCACGGCCGTGGCCACCGGCTTCGGGGCGCTGCCGCTGCTGTGGTCGAAGGCGGGCACGGCGCGGTGGCTCGCCATCGGCAACGCTGTGGCGGCGGGTCTGATGCTCGCCGCCTGCTACAGCCTGATCACCGAGGGCTTCGCGTTCAGCCCGCTGCGGACGCTGGCCGGGCTGCTGCTCGGCGTCGTCGGGATCGTCGCGGCCAACAAGCTGCTGCATAGCCACGGCGAGGTGTCGATCGGCGACGTGCGCGGGGCCGACGCCCGCAAGATCCTGCTGATCGTCGGCATCATGACCGCCCATTCGGCCGCCGAGGGCGTCGGCGTCGGCGTCGCCTACGGCGGCGGGCGCGAACTCGGCGACTTCATCACCATCGCCATCGCGCTGCATAACGTGCCGGAGGGGCTGGCGATCAGCCTGATCATGGTGCCCCGCGGCGCGACCGTGCTGCGCGCCGCGCTCTGGAGCGTGTTCTCCAGCCTGCCCCAGCCGCTGCTCGCGGTGCCCGCCTTCCTGTTCGTGCTGACCTTCGAGCCGTGGCTGCCGGTCGGGCTCGGGATCGCGGCGGGCGCGATGCTCTGGATGGTGTTCTCGGAGTTGCTGCCGGAAGCCAGCGAGATGACCAAATCCGAGACCGTGGGCGTGATCGTGACCGTCGCCTTCACCCTGATGCTCGGCGTGACGCTGATGCTGCAATAGCCGTTGCGCGGACGGGTTGTTCTATTTATGTTCCCCATCATGGCTCACCCGCGCTCCATGCGATCCGCCTTCCCCGCCCCCGCCGGTTCGGCCGGCGCGGCGCATTTCGCAGGGGCCGAGAGCCTCGCGCGCAGCCGCCGCGCGGAGGCGCTGCGGGCCGAGGCTGAAGGCGGCGCCGCCCGACGGCGTTCGCCGCCCTCTGCTGAGACCCGCGTCGGGACGGGGTCGCCTGCGGGCGACTGGCCGCGCCCGCCCGCGGCGCTGGTCGCGGCGCGGCTCGACGAACCGCCGGCCGGCGCGCGGATCACGGTCTGCGGTCTGGTGCTGGTGCGCCAGCGGCCCGGATCGGCGAAGGGCGTGCTGTTCCTGACGCTCGAGGACGAGACCGGCGTGGTCAACGTGGTGGTCTGGACGCGGGTCTACGAGGCGCACCGGCGCGCGGTGATCGCCGGGCGGCTGCTGCGCGTCACCGGGCGGCTGCAGCGCGAAGGCGCGGTGACCCACGTCGTCGCCGAAACCATCGAGGACGTCTCGGACCTGCTCGACGCCCTCGCCGCCGGACGCTTCGAGCCCGAGCCCGCCCGCGCCGACGAAGTGCGCCGCCCCCAGCGCGACCCGCGCGGCGGTTGAGCCGGCCGCCCCGCCCGAGCGCGCCTCTCGCCCGCCTTCCGACTGCGGCTTCGGTTGAGGCGCGCCGCAGTCGGGTCGTTCCGTCACGCGCACGCTCTCATCCTGCGCCACTCGCCCTCCTGCTCTTGCCTTCCCGCCCCGCGCCGGGGCTGATGGCGCGGCCGGCACCGGAGACGCGATGCGCCAGTTCACCTACTACGAGTTCTTCGCCGGCGGCGGCATGGTGTCGGCGGCGCTCGGGCCCCGCTGGCGGCGGCTGTTCGCCAACGACATCGACCCCGAAAAGGCGGCGGCCTTCGCCGCCAACTGGGGTGCGGACGGTCTGCTGGTGCGCGACGTGCGCGCCGTGACCGTCGCGGACCTCCCCGGCCGCCCCGACCTCGTCTGGGCGTCGAGCCCTTGCCAGGACCTCAGCCTCGGCGGCCGCGGCGCAGGCTTCGCCGGCGCGCGGAGCGCCGCCTTCCTGCCGTTCTGGGCGCTGGTCGAGGCGCTGGCCGCGGACGGCCGCGCGCCCGCGATCGTGGCGTTCGAGAACGTCTACGGCGCGCTCGTCAGCCGGGGCGGCGCGGATCTGCGGGTGGTCGCCGACGCCTTCCGCCGCGCGGGCTATCGCTTCGGGGCGGCCGTGCTCGACGCCGCGGCCTTCCTGCCCCAGTCGCGCCCGCGGCTCTTCGTCGTCGGCCTGCGTCGCGACATGGCGCCGCCGCCGGGCCTCGCCGCCGCCGCGCCCGAACCCGACCGCCACCCGACGGCGCTGGTCGCGGGCCTGCGCACATTGCTGGCCTCGGGCGACGCCTTCCTGCTGGCGCCGCCGCGCCCGCCCGCGCGCAACATCGGCCTCGCCGACCTGCTTCAGGACGACCCGCCCGACGCGCCGTGGTTGCCCGACGCCGAGACGGCCCGGCGCCTCGCCATGATCGCGCCCCGCCACCGCCCTGCGCTCGACGCCGCCCGCGCCGCCCGCGGCCGCGTCGTCGCGCCCCTGTTCCGCCGCACGCGCGTGGAGGCGGGCGTCAAGGTCAGCCGCTACGAGCCGCGGTGGGACGGGCTCGCGGGGTGCCTGCGCACGCCGGCCGGCGGCTCCTCGCGCCAGGAGATCCTCGTCTTCGAGCATGGCCGCGCCCGGATGCGGCTGTTCTCCCCGCGCGAGACGGCGCGGCTGATGGGCCTGCCCGACGGCTACGCCCTGCCCGCCCGGCGCAGCGCCGCCTTCAGGCTCACCGGCGACGGCGTCGCGGTTCCGGTGGTGCGCTGGCTGCGCGATACGGTGTTCGAACCGGCGCTTGAGCCCGCGGCCGCGCCCCTCTCCCGGGCGCCGGCCGTCTGACCCTGCCGGCTCGCGCGCCGCGACATTCAACTGCCGGTAATATGGCTGAGGCTATTGCACCCAAGGCAGACTGCGACAAGAAGGATGACGTGGCGACGCCGGCTCTAGACTCCGCTCTGCGAAGGGAGGCGCCTGAACGATGACGTCCTCCTTCACGCCCAGGGCCGACCCCGACATGATGGGCGACGTCATGCAGGCGAAGAACCGTCTGAAGGCCACGCTGGCGGCGATCCCGGACGTGCTGTTCGAGCTGGACGCCGAGGGACGCTTCGTGAGCTATCATTCGCGCGCGCCGGAGTTGCTGGCGACGCCGCCCGACGCCTTTCTCGGTCGGCGTCTTGAAGACGTGACGCCGGCGGAGGTGGCGGCCCTCGGCCGCGAAATCATGGCGGAAGTCGACGCGACGGGCTGCTCGACCGGCCGGCAGTACCGGCTCGAGGTTCCCTCAGGCCCGCGCTGGTTCGAGGTGTCGGCGGCGGCGCGCGAGCCGGACGCGCCGGGCGGCGCGCCCGGCTACGTGATGCTGACGCGCGACGTCACCGACAGGGTGGCGGCGGCGAACGCGCTCGCGCAGCGGGACTCCATGCTCTCCGCGGTCGCCGCCGCATCGCGCCGCATGATGTCGGGGGCGGACTGGCGGGAGGAGGCGGCCGCGCTGCTCGGGGCGCTCGGGGCGGCGGCGGACGTCGACCGGGCTTACCTGTTCCTCGCCCGGGAAGGCGCGGCGGCGCCGCTGTTCGACCAGATCGCCGAATGGTGCGCGCCCGGCGTCGCGCCGCAGATCGACAATCCGGAACTGACCGGCGTGGACTTCGCCGCGCTGGGTTTCGGCGACTGGCTCGACCGCCTCGCCGCCGGCGACCGGGTGCTGATCCCCTCCCCCGCCGCGATGACGCCCGCCGAGCATGCGCACCTCGCGCCCCAGGGCGTGCGGCGCCTGTGCATCGATCCCGTCGCGGTCGAGGGAGAGCTCGTGGGCTTCGTCGGCTACGACGTCTGCCGCGACGCCCCCGAGCCGGCGTGGCCCGCGCCGGTGCTCGACGCGCTGACGGCCGGGGCGACGCTGATCGGCGCGGCGATCGGCATGGACCGGCGTCAGCGGGCGACGGCGGAGACGACCGAAGCGCTGCGCCGCGCCCTCGCCGCCCGGGACGCCGCCGAGCGGCGCTTCGCCGACATCGCCACCATCAGCCCGGACTGGTTCTGGGAGCAGGACGAGGAGCTGCGCTTCACCTACATCTCGCGCAGCCGCGGCTACCCGAGCCGCACCAGCATCTCGATGTATCTCGGCCGCACCCGCGACGACGTGCTGAGGGCCTATCCCGAGATGCGTCGGGGGGCGGACTGGGACTGGCTTGAGGCGCGGCTGGCCGCGCGCGAGCCGTTCGAGGACTTCGTCTATCAGATCGCCAACGACGACGACGAACCGATCTGGATCCGCACCAGCGGCGCGCCGTTCCACGACGAGACCGGGCGCTTCGCGGGCTATCGCGGGGTCGCTTCGGACGTGACGCAGTTCGTGCTCGCCAGGGAGCGGGCGGAGGCGGCGAACCGCGCCAAGTCCGAGTTCCTCGCCACCATGAGCCACGAGATCCGCACGCCGCTGAACGGCGTGCTGGGCATGGCCGCCGTCCTCGACGCGGCGCTGAACGACTCCGAACACAGGCGGATGCTCGACGTGATCCGCGACTCGGGCGCGCTGCTGCTCGGCGTGATCAACGACATCCTCGATTTCTCCAAGATCGAGGCCGGGCGGCTGCGGCTGGAGGCGGCGCCGTTCCGCCCCGGCGATCTCGCCCGGCGCATCGAGGCGTTCTACACCCTGAAGGCGACGGAGAAGAGCGTGGCCTTCACGGTCGAGACGACCGGCGCGCCGGAAACCGCCCGGCTCGGCGACGCGCACCGCGTGATGCAGGTCCTGCACAACCTCGTCGGCAACGCGATGAAGTTCACCGAGCAGGGCGCGGTGGGCGTCTCGTTCGACTGCCCCGCCGACGGCCCGATGACGCTCGTGGTGCGCGACACCGGCATCGGCATGACCGAGGCGCAGGCGGCGCGCATCTTCGACGACTTCGCCCAGGCCGACGCCTCGACGACCCGCCGCTTCGGCGGCACGGGCCTCGGCATGTCGATCGTGCGGCGGCTGGTCGAGGCGATGGACGGCGCGATCGCCGTCGACAGCCGGCTCGGCGAGGGCACGACGATCCGCGTGACGCTGCCGCTGCCCGCGACGGCGGCCTCGCCGTCTGTCGCGGACGACGACGCGGCGGGCGGCGGATGGGCTGCGGGCGGGTTCGCCGGCGTCCGGGTGCTTGCGGCGGAGGACAACGAGATCAACCGCACGGTGCTCGCGGCGCTGCTCGCGCGCCTCGGCGCCGAGGCGACCATAACGCCGAACGGGGCCGAGGCGGTGGCGGCGTTCCGCGCGGGCGCCTTCGACGCGCTGCTGCTCGACATCTCGATGCCGGTGATGGACGGCCCCGCGGCGCTGGCGCGCATCCGCGCGGCCGAGGCGGCGGCCGGCGCGCCGCCGGCGCCGGCCATCGCCGTCACGGCCAACGCGCTTGCGCACCAGGTGGCCGAGTTCCTCGCGCTCGGCTTCGAGGCGCACGTGCCGAAGCCGGTCGACCCGACCGCCCTGGCGACGGCGCTGAAGCGGGCGCTGGCCAGGGGGCTCACTCCCCCGGCGTCAGGATCGGGCGCAACAGGGCCAGCGGGTGGGCCCGCAGGCTGAGCCGCAGCGTCTGGTGGTCCGCCGCCACCGCCTCGCCTTCGGCCATCGCCGGCAGCGCCACGGCGGGCTCGACGATCCCCTCGCCCTCCATCAACCCGGCGAAGAGCGGCGGCGGCGCGTCCCCCGTCACCGCCTTCGCCCGCCACAGCGCGTCGCGCCGCGCGAGGCCGAGCGAGCCGAAGGCGTCGGCCTCGGCCAGCGCCGCCAGCGCCGCCCGCCCCGTTCCCGCCTTGCGCCACACGTCCTCGACCGCCGCATAGCCGTTGCCCCGCGCCGCCGCGATCCAGCGCGCGTCCTCCTCGCGCAACCCCTTGATCTGCCGGAACCCGAGCCGGAGCGCGAGCCGCCCGTCCGCATCCCGCTCGATGGCGTGGTCCCAGAAGGAATGGTTCACGTCGACGGGGCGCACGTCGACGCCGTGGGCGCGGGCGTCGCGCACGATCTGCGCCGGCGCGTAGAACCCCATCGGCTGGGCGTTCAGCAGCGCGCAGGCGAAGATCGCCGGGTGGTGCTTCTTCACCCACGCCGAGGCGTAGACCAGCAGCGCGAAGCTGGCGGCATGGCTTTCGGGAAAGCCGTATTCGCCGAACCCCTCGATCTGGGCGAAGCAGCGGTCGGCGAAGGCTTCGTCGTAGCCGTTCGCCAGCATCCCCGCCACGAAACGCTCGCGGAAGGTGTGGATCGTGCCGGACTTGCGGAAAGTGGCGAGCGCGCGGCGCAGCCGGTCGGCCTCCGACGGGTCGAAGCCCGCGCCGATGATGGCGATCTGCATCGCCTGCTCCTGAAACAGCGGCACGCCGAGCGTCTTGCCGAGCACCTCGCCGAGGGCGTCGGAGGGGAAGTCGACCGTCTCCTCGCCGCGGCGGCGGCGGAGATAGGGATGCACCATGTCGCCCTGGATCGGCCCCGGCCGCACGATGGCGACCTGGATCACGAGGTCGTAGAAGCGCCGCGGGCGCATCCGCGGCAGGAAGTTCATCTGCGCGCGGCTCTCGACCTGGAACACGCCGAGGCTGTCGGCCGCGCAGAGCATGTCGTATACGGCCGGGTCCTCGGGGGGGATGTCGGCGAGGCCGTAGCGCACGCCGTGGTGCTGCTCGATCAGCGTCAGCGCCTTCCTCAGACACGTCAGCATGCCGAGGCTGAGCACGTCGACCTTCAGGATTCCGAGCGCGTCGATGTCGTCCTTGTCCCACTCGATGACGGTGCGGTCCTCCATCG
>RECW01000181.1 GCA_007693835.1 Paracoccaceae bacterium
TCACGCTGCCGCTGATCCTGCCTGGCGTCGTCGCCGGCGCGATCCTGGCCTTCGCGCGGGCCATCGGGGAGTTCGGAGCGACGATCACCTTCGTCTCCAACATCCCCGGCCAGACCCAGACGATACCCTCCGCGATCTACGCCTTCCTGCAGGTTCCCGGCGGGCAGGAGGGCGCCGCGCGGCTGGTGATCGTCGCCGTCGTCATCGCCATGGCGGCGCTGCTGCTGTCCGAATTCGTCGCCAACCGCGTCGCGAGGGTCGTGGCGGGCTCATGACGCTTCGGCTTTCCGTCCGCCACCGGTTTCCCGGTTTCTCGCTCGACGTCGACGTGACGGCGCCGAAGGGCGTGACCGTGTTGTTCGGGCCGTCGGGTTCGGGCAAGACCACGCTGATCAACGCCGTCGCCGGGCTTCTGCGCCCCGACGCGGGCCGGATCGCCGCGGGAGACTGGGTGCTGCTCGACACAGAGGCCCGCCGCTGCCTGCCGCCCCACCGCCGGCGGATCGGCTATGTGTTTCAGGAGGGGCGGTTGTTTCCGCACATGACGGTGCGCCGGAACCTGCTCTACGGCCGGTGGTTCGCGCCCCGCGACGCGGAGCCGGAAAGCGTCGAGCGGGTGGTGGAGATGCTCGGGATCGGCCATCTGCTGTCCCGCCGCCCCGGCGCGCTGTCGGGCGGCGAGAAGCAGCGCGTCGCGATCGGCCGGGCGCTGCTGGCCGCGCCGAGGCTGATCCTCGCCGATGAGCCCCTCGCCGCGCTCGACGAGGCGCGCAAGGCCGAGATCCTGCCCTATTTCGAGCGGCTGCGCGACGCGGTGTCGGCCCCGATCCTTTATGTCAGTCATTCGTCGGCCGAGGTGGCGCGGCTTGCGACCACGGTGATCGCGCTGCGCGACGGCCGCGTCGCCGCGGTCGGCCCTCCCGCGCAGGTGCTCGGCGACGCGGGCGCGGTCGGCGCGCGCGAGGTCGCCTCCTTGCTGACGGCGCGGGTGGTCGCCCATCACGACGACGGCCTGAGCGAGTTGGCCGCCGCCGGCGGCGCACTGTTCCTGCCCCGCGTCGCCGGCCCGCCGGGGGCGTCGATCCGCGTCCGCATCGCCGCCAGCGACGTGATCCTCGCGCGCGCGGCGCCGACGGGGCTGTCCGCGCTCAACATCCTGCGCGGCGTGATCGACGAGGTTCGCGAGGGCCAGGGTCCCGGCGCGCTCGTGGCGCTGGCGCTGGGCGGGTCTGAACGTCTGACCGCCCGCGTCACCCGCCGCGCGGTCGCGGCGCTGGGGCTCGAGCCCGGCCAGACCTGCCACGCCATCCTGAAATCCGTCGCCGTCGCCCCCGCGGACGTGGGCCGCGGCGGCGTGTGCGAGGAGGCGGATCCGCCCGCGCCCTCAGCCCCGCCCTTTCCTTTGGGGTCGGCCCGAGGGTCGTCGCGGTCGGCGGGTTGATCGGGCTCGGCGGCGGGGAGCGCCGTTCGCCGGCTTAGGGAGACGCCCTGCCCCGCGCGCGCCGTGCGCCGTACGCCAGCCGGCGGGGGCCTCCCTGCGGCCGGCGCCGGATCGCGGGCCGTCGGATCGGGCCGGGCGCTCGACGTCGTCCGGCGGCTTGTCATGTCGAGGCTTTCGCCGCCGCTGCGCCGAGCGTCGCGAGGGCCGACAAGGCGGCGACGCGGAAGCTGTCATCGCAGCGTCATGCATCAGGTGTAACGCTCACGCCATCGGCGAAAACTGCGGGCGTTTCATGGCTTTTCCGGGTGGCGATCCCTGCGCGTCTCCTGCCCCCCTGACCGAGGACGCTCCCGCTGCGGACATCCGCCTGCTGGCGGATCGGCTCCACGGGAAGCTTTCGGGCCTTCGCGCGGATGTCGAGGCGACGGCCGCGGCGATGCTGTCGGAGTGGTCGATCGCGCCGGAGCGCCTGCGCTTCAGCGACTCGGCGGCGAACCTCGCGGCATGGCTCGCGCTGCGCCAGTCCGAC
Organism: Paracoccaceae bacterium; assembly: GCA_007693835.1. Classification (GTDB taxonomy): domain Bacteria; phylum Pseudomonadota; class Alphaproteobacteria; order Rhodobacterales; family Rhodobacteraceae; genus Rubrimonas. Next base: position 1,971 of record RECW01000181.1, read on the forward strand.
ATTGGGCCGCTTCAGGGGCCGCTGACGGCGCTGGGCCTGTCGTCGCTCGGGCGGTGCGAGGGACATGTCCTCGCGTCGATGGACGCGGTGCTCGCGACCCTCGCCGTGCTGGCCGGTCGCCCGGAGCATCCGCGCCCATCGCCCACAGCGTTCCAGAGCGCCGCGCGCACGCTTGCGTCCCGTCGCGACGCGCTGTTCGGCGCGGCCCGCCCCTGCAGTCCGACCACGCGCGTCATGGTCACGCTGCCTTCGGCGGCCGCGGACGATGCGACGTTCGCCGCGGCCGTGCTCGACGCCGGCGCCGATTGCCTGCGCATCAACACCGCCCATGACGAACCCGAGGCGTGGGCGCGCATGGCGGCGCACGTTCGGGCCGCGGCCGCCGCGGCGGGGCGGCGCGCGCCGCTCATGGTCGATCTCGCCGGGCCGAAGCTGCGGATCGCGGGCGTGAGCGGCCGCGAGAAAACGCGCCTGCATCCGGGCGATCGCTTCGCGCTCGTCCCGGAGATCGCGCCGAACGGCCGCGAACGTCCCGCACTCTTCAGCGCGAGCCTGTCGCATCCAGAGGTGCTGGACGCCCTCGCCGTCGGCGACGCCGTCTGGATCGACGACGGCGTCCTGCGCGCGCGCGTGCGCGCGCGGCGCGACCGCACGGTCGAGCTGGAGGTGACGCACGCCCGGCCGAAGGGCGGCCGGATCAAGCGCGACAAGGGCGTCAACCTGCCGGGCCGCGCGCTCGACCTGCCGGCGCTGACGTCGGCCGATCTCGCGCGGCTCGGCGGCGTCCTGTCCGTCGCCGACAGCGTCGGCTTCTCGATGGTGCAGACGGTGGCGGACGTGCGCGACCTCATCGCGGCGCTCGAGGCCGAGGCGGGCGGGGGCCCCTTGCCGGCCGTGGTCCTGAAGATCGAGACCCCGACGGCGGTCGCGAACCTGCCCTGGCTGATCGTCGAGGCGGGCGCGCGGGCGCCGGTCGCGGTGATGATCGCCCGCGGCGATCTGGCGGTCGAGATCGGCCTCGACCGCCTGTCGGAGATCCAGGAGGAGATCCTCTGGCTCTGCGAGGCGGCCCATGTGCCGGTGATCTGGGCGACACAGGTTCTGGAGGGGCTCGTCAAGGACGGCCTCGCCAGCCGGGCGGAGGCGACGGACGCCGCCATGGCCCAGCGCGCCGACTGCGTGATGCTGAACAAGGGGCCGCATGTGGTGGAGGGCGTCGGCTTCCTGCGCGACGTGCTGCGCCGCATGGACCGCCATCAGCACAAGAAGACCGCGCTCATGGGGCGGCTGAACGCATGGGCGCGCGCGCCGGCGTCGTCGAGCGCCGGGGCGACGCCCGATATCGCCGCGCGAGAGCGATGATGTCCTTGCGATCGCCGGCGCGTGGCGTCCGGACCGATCCCGACGCCCCACCCGCGACCGTGAGCGCGCCACCCGAGGCGGTCTTTGTCCGTCCGAAGCGTCGTCGCCACGCCCGCCGGGGCGGACCCCGCGCTCTCAGAGCACGGGGTGACGGCGGTGCATGACGTGACCGCCGTCGGCGTCGAGCAGATGGATGACGTAGTGGTAGGGCTCCGCGTCGGGCGGCGGCGCGTCGGGGTCGTCGAGACTGAGCGCGAACTGAAAGGCGGTGCTGGTCGCGGCTGAGACCAGCGATCGCCCGAAGAACGCCGTGAACGGGCGGTGCATGTGGCCGCACAGCACCGTGGCCGGCCGCGGCAGGGCGTCGAGCAGGCCGCGGAGCGCCTCGCCCCCCTCGATCAGGATCGCGCCGTCGATCCGGCCCAAGCCCGGCCGGCAGGGCGGGTGATGCATCGCGACGAGCGTGTGGCCGTCGAAGGGCCGGGCCAGTTCGTCGGCGAGCCAGGCCAGTTGCCCGGCCCCGAGCCGTCCGCCGATCTCGCCGGGCGACAGCGTGTCGAGCGCCAGGACGCGCGCGTGGTCGCCCCGCCATGCGTGGTGCAGCAGCGACGGATCGGCGTAGGGACGATCCGGGGCGATCGCGCGCAGCCCAGCCCGGTCGTCGTGGTTGCCGGGCGTCAGCAGGAAGGGCGCCCGAAACCCGGCCAGGACGTCGGCGAGGACCGCGTATTCTTCCGCCCGCGCGTCGTTCACCGTGTCGCCGGTGATCACCACCAGATCGATCGAAGGGCGGAACGCGGCGATGTCCGCGATCAGCGCCCGCGCGCGCGCCACGGCGTCGGGGCGCGTCAGCCCTGCGGGCTCGGCCGTCGCGGTGACGTGGAGGTCGGAGATGTGGGCGATGCGCATGACGCTCCCTCCTTCGCGGGCCGCTCAGCGTATGCCGGCGCGCATGAAGCTTTGCACGAACTGGCGCTGGAAGATCAGGAAGGCCACCAGAAGCGGCGCGACCGACAGCAGGGTGGCCGCCGTGACCGTCGGCCAGTCGATTCCCTGCTCGACGGTCGAGAACACCTGCAACCCCACGGTGACCGGCCGCGTGCTGGCCGAGTTGGTCACCACGAGCGGCCACAGGAAATTGTTCCAGTGATAGGCGACCATCACCAGCCCGTAGGCGAGGTAGGTCGGCCGCGCCAGCGGCACGTAGACCCGCCACAGCACCTGAAGCGGCCCCGCCCCCTCCATCCGCGCCGCCTCGTCGAGCTCCTTCGGCACGCTCTTGAACGCCTGTCGGAACAGGAAGATCCCGAACGCCGAGGCGAGGTAGGGCAGGGCGATCGCGGGGATGGTGTCGAGCAGCCCCATCCGCGAGATGGTGGCGTAGTTCCGCACCAGCAGCACTTCGGGCATCACCATCATCTGGATCAGCACCAGCATGAACAGCGCCTCCGAGCCGCGGAACGGGAACACGGCGAAGGCGTAGGCCGCCAGCGTGCAGATCACGAACTGGCAGATCACGACGAAGGCGATCAGCATGAAGGTGTTGACGAAATAGCGGTCGAAGGGCGCCGCGTTCCACACGCGCACGAAGTTCTCCAGCGTCAGCGGCGCGAACAGATCGAGCCGTGCGAGGTATTGCGGCGGATGCGTCGCGGTCCAGATCGCGTAGAGCAGCGGCAGAACCCACAGCAGCCCCAGCGCCCAGGCGATCGCGGTGACGACGACGCGTTCCGAGCGGCCTTGCTTCATCGATAGTGGATCCTCTTGTCCAGAACGCCGAACTGGACCAGCGCGATCAGCGCGAGAATCGCCAGCAGCGCGACGCTCAGCGCCGCCGCATAGGCTGTGTCCCAGAAGTTGAAGGCGACCTGATAAATATAGTGGAGCAAGAGCTGGGTTGAGTTGTTCGGCCCCCCGCGCGTCAGCGCGATGACGTGGTCGACCAGCCGGAACGCCTCGATCACCGCGTTGACGGAGATGAACAGCGTCGTCGGCATCAGCAGCGGCAGCACGACCCGGCGGAGGCGCTGCCAGTAGCTCGCCCCCTCCAGCGCCGCCGCCTCCAGAAGCGTCGGCGGGATCTGCTGCAGGGCGGCGAGGTAGAAGATCATGAAGAACCCCGCCATCTTCCAGATGGTGATGACGATCAGCGCCCACAGCGCCGTGCCCGGCGAGCCGAGCCAGTTGTTGCCGCCGAGGCCGAAGGGCCGCAGGAACTGGTCGATCAGGCCGTAGTCGGGCGCGTAGAAGAACATCCAGATGTTCGCCACCGCGATCATCGGCAGGATGGTGGGGGTGAAGTAGGCGAGCCGCACGAAGCCGCGCCCGGCGATCCGCGCGTTGACCAGCAGCGCCATGGCGAGCGCCAGCCCCATCGAGACCGGGATCGTCACCAGCGCGTAGAGCATGTTGTTGACCATCGCGCGCCGGAAGATCGGATCGGCGATCATCGTCTCGAAGTTCTCGAGCCCCACGAACGTCGCCGGGCGGCGTCCGCGGGGCGTCGAGTGCAGGCTGTCGATCAGCGTGGCGACCGTGGGGTAGAAGGTGAAGGCGATCAGCAACACGGCGGCCGGCAGCAGCAGCAGCGCGCTGACGGCGGCGTTGCGGGAGACCTTCACGGCGCGCTTCCCCACGGTCCGGTCACGGCGTCAGTCGCGATAGACGCGCAGGATGCGCTCGGCCTCGGCCTGGGCGGCGGTCAGCGCCTGTTCGGGCGTCTGCTCGCCGGTGAGCGCGGCCTGGATGGCGGTGTTGAGGACCTGCGTGACCCGCGCCGACTCGAAGGTCGAGATCTCCGGCACGGAGACCGGGATCTGCAGGCGGGCGACTTCGGCCTGCGGCGCCTCGACCACGTAGCTCGCCAGCGGCTCGATCTCCCACGCGCCGTCGCGCGGCGCGACATAGCCGGTCGCCACGCCCCAGTCGGACTGGATTTCGTCCGAGGTCATGAACTTGACGAACTCGAACGCCGCCGCCTGCTCGGCCTCCGGCGCGCCCGAGAAGATGTAGAGGTTGCCGCCGCCGAGCACCGAGGCCGGCTCCGGGTTGCCCGGATAGGGCGCGACGCCGAAGGGGAACGTCGCGTTGGCGCGGATGTTGGTCAGGTTGCCCGTGGTGGTCCACGCCATGGCGAGCCGGCCCTGCAGGAAGTCGTTCGGCGTGGTGCCCCACTCCTGCACGCCCGGCGGGTGGATGCCGTGCACGGCGGAGAGGTCGACGAAGAACTGCAGCGCCTCGATCACCTCGGGCGTGTCGAAGAAGGTGTGGAGGCCGTCGGGGCTCGACAGCATGCCGCCGTTCTGGGCGACCAGCGCGCCGAACAGCCAGTGCACCGCGTTGGCGCTGCCGGGGATGCCGAGGCCCCACTGGGTGACGGCGCCGGAGGCGTCGCGCACGGTGAGCGCCTTGCCCATCTCGACCATCTCGTCCCAGGTGGTCGGCGGCGTCTCGGGGTCGAGGCCCGCGGCCTCGAAGGCGTCCTTGTTGTAGTACATGACCGCCGTCGAGCGCTGGAAGGGCGCCGACCACAGGTGACCGCCCACCTGCGCCGAGGCGAGATAGGCCGGCATGAAGCCCTCGACCCAGGCGCGGTCCTCGTCGGTCCGGATGAAGGTGTCGATCGGCTGGATGACGTCTTCCTCGATCAGGGTGAAGATGTCGGTGGCCAGCAGCACGGCGACCGTCGGCGGCGTGCCGCTGCGGGCGGCCGTCAGGGCGCGGATCGTGGTGTCGATGTAGCTGCCGGAGTAGATCGCCTCGACGGTGATCCCCGGGTTCTCCGCCTCGAAGGCGGCGACGTAGCCGTCGATCACTTCCGTGAGCGGCCCGCCGACCTGCACCGGATAGAAGAAGGTGATCCGCGTGTCGGCCAGCGCGGGCGCGAGCGCCGAGAGGCTGAGCGCGGCGCCGCAGAGCAGCGCCCGTTTCAGGGATGTCGGGGTCATGTCGTCCTCAGGTTGCCATAACGTGCTTCAGGTGCGGGGGCGTCGCGGCGGCCTGCCGCCGCAAGCCGGTTTCGGCGTCGAACAGGTGGAGCGCCTCGGGGTCCCACCCGAGTTCGACGGGCGCCCCGGCGCCGAGGCGGGGGCGCCCCTGCAGACGGACCGCGATGCGCGGCCCGCCGACATCGACGGAGAGGACCGAGTCCGCGCCGAGATACTCCACCTCGACGACCCGCCCCGGCAGGCCGCCCGAGACCACGCGGACGTCCTCCGGCCGCAGCCCCACGGTCGCCGTCGGCGGCAGGGCCTCGCCGAAAACGCCAAGATCGCGCGGCGACAGAAGGTTCATCGGCGGCGACCCGATGAAGCGGGCGACGAAGGCGCTTGCCGGTCGGCGATAGAGCGTCTCCGGCGTGTCGAACTGCTCGATCCGCCCGGCGTTCAGCAGGGCGACCCGGTCGGCCATGCTCATCGCCTCGGTCTGGTCGTGGGTGACGAAGATCATCGTCAGCCCCAGCCGCCGCTGCAGCGCGCGGATCTCGCTGCGCATCTCCGCCCTGAGCTTCGCGTCGAGGTTGGAGAGCGGCTCGTCGAGCAGGCAGATCGGCGCTTCGGCGATCAGCGCGCGCCCGAGCGCCACCCGCTGCTGCTGCCCGCCCGAAAGCTGCGAGGGCCTGCGGTCGAGCAACGCCCCCAGCCCGAGCAGCGGCGCCACCCGCGCCAGCTTCTCCGCCTGCGCCTTGCGGCTCTCGCCCCGCACCGACAGGCCGAAGGTGATGTTCTGCGCCACCGTCAGGTGCGGAAACAGGGCGTAGGACTGGAACACCATCGCGATCCCGCGCCTGGCGGACGGCGCGTCGGTGATGTCGCGGCCGTCGAGCAGGATCGCGCCCGACGTCGGCTCCTCGAGCCCCGCGATCAGCCGCAGCGTCGTCGACTTGCCGCAGCCCGACGGTCCGAGCAGCGCGACGAACTCGCCCTCCCGCGTCTCGAGGTCGAGGTCGCGCACCACGTGCGTGTCGCCCCAGCGCTTGTTGAGGGAGCGGAGGGCGAGGATCGGCACGGTCGGCTCCCTCAGGCGAAGATCATCTTGCGCAGGAGCGGCTCGGGCGCGTCCTCGAGCAGGTCCCGGCAGGCGGCGTCGGTGACGATGCGATCGACCGCGGAGAGCGGCGCGATCACCGACAGGGCGTTGCGGTTGAACTTCGACCGGTCCGCGACGACGATAACCTGCTGCGCGATCTCGATCATCGCCTGCTGGGCGAGCGCGAGATCCGGAGTCGAGATGCTGATCTGCCCGCGGGCGGGATCGACCGCTGAGACCGACAGGAACAGCTTGTCGACGTTGAAGCGGCGGATGGTGTCCGCGGCGATCGGGCCGGTCATGCTGTTGTTGACGGCGCAATAGGCGCCGCCCACGGCGAACAATCGCTCGGCGCGCGCTTCGGAGAGGCATGCAAGGATGCCTGCGCCGTTGGTGATGAAAGTGAGGTCCGCCCGGCGAGCGAGCCGGCGCGCGACGTGCAAGGTCGTCGTCCCGGCGTCGAGGAAGACGGCGTCGCCTTCTGCGACGAGGTCCGCCGCGACCTTTCCGATCCGGGCCTTCTCATCGGCGTTGCGCCAGAGCCGCTCGTCGTTCGGGAAGTCCTGCGTGATCTGCAGCAGCGGCAGCGCGCCGCCATGGGTCCGCCGCAGCAGACCGCGGGTTTCAAGCTCGGCGAGGTCGCGGCGCGCTGTGGCCTCCGACACCTCGAGCAGCGCGCAGACCTGCTGCACGTCGAGGTAGGACCGCGACTGGAGATGATCGAGCAACCGCCGCTGGCGGCTGGACGGCTGTGATGCGGCTCCGTGGCCCGCCATGCGCGGATTCCCTTTCTGCTCGCCCTCCTTCTGGCGCCGCTGCATGACAGGCGTGTGACTGATTCTGCTCATGTGCGTGAAACCGATCGCCGTCGACGGCGCCGCGCCGCATGGGGCGGCCGAGCGACCGCAACGGCCGACCGGTCAGCCGTTCACGGCCGCCGCATCTCACCCGTCCCGCCCCTGCGGCCGCGTTCAGACCGGCCGCGCGTGGGCCTCGGCGGGCGCAGGGTCTGCGCGTGCCTGCTCGGCGCCACGCCGGATCGATCCGGCGCTCTGGACCTGCGTGAAGCGCGGCCGGGCGTCCGCCGGGCGCCAGAGCGCGTGTATATGGCGGATGAGGCGCGCGCTGTCGGGGTCGCGCACGCGAAGCGCGGCGGGGACCGGCGGCGCGACGTCGTCGCGGGTCTGCTGCGTCGCGGGCCACCGCAGCAACGCCAGCCGACCGTCAAGGTCCTCGGCGATCGCGCTGTGCCGGCCGTCGATCGGCCGGGTCCACGCGCCGCAGTTGGCCAGCCAGAGGCCGTCGCGGTTCTCCAGCATCGGCACGTGGCTGTGGCCGAACACGATGCCGTCCACGCCTTCGCAGCGCGTCCGGCGGAGCGCCGCCGCCGCATAGCGGTCCGCGAGCGCCGCGCCCTCCCGCGCGATCGCACGGCCGAGCGACCAGCGCCGTTCGGGTCGCGGGGGGCGGATCGCGCGGCGCTCCGTCAGCCAGCCGTAGAGCCGGTCGGCGGTCTTGGACGCGCCGCGCCACAGCAAGCCGTCGAACTCGTCGCCGTGGGTGACGAGCAGCCGCGCGCCCCCCGCGGCGCGATGCGTCGCACGCTCCTCGATGCGCAGGCCGAACCGGCGCAGGGCGAGCGGCCGCAGCAGCTTCGGCAGGATCTCGCGGAGCTTCTCGTCGTGGTTCCCGGTGATCAGCGTGATCCGCACCCGCCGGCGGCGCAGCGTCATCAGCGTGTCGACGAAGTCGCAGTAAGCCTGCGTCCAATACCACCGCTTCTCCAGCTTCCAGCCGTCGAGGATGTCGCCGACCAGATACAGGTGCTGCATCTCGCAGGTCGCCAACAGCGCGTTGAGCGCTTCGATGTCGGCGCCCTTGTAGCCGAGATGCAGGTCGGAGACGAACAGGCTTCGAAGCCGTCGGCGAGCGGTCGCCGGCTCCCGCACGGACAGGGAGGGGGACGGCGGCGCGCCGGTCGCCCCATCCGCAAAATGTCGCCGCCCATCAGCCATCGCCGTCATCGGCCCTCTCCAGCCGCCCAAGGCACGCGGGTGCTGTGCCCTGTTTTGGTGACGTCTCCGTGTCGCCGGCGCGCTTTTCGCCCTGCGGCGCCGCAGGCGCGGCGGACGGGCCACAGGGGCAGGCGCGCGACCGGGGCTTCTCTGCGGCGTGTCGTCAAGGTTTCATGCAACCGTCATCGCGGCGTCGTCCGAGCGGCCTAACGGATCGCCGTCTCGCCCTCGGCGTCGGGTTCGGCCCGGCCGTCGGCGATCGAGGATCGACGGCTTCAGGAGAACCCGATGACGACCCGCAATCTTCTCGCCGGCGCCGCGACGGCGCTCGCGCTGTCGGCGTCGATGGCGCAGGCGCAGGTGACGATCGACTGGTGGCACGCGCTCGGCGGCGAGCTTGGCGAGCTGCTCGAAGGCGTCGCCGAGGCGTTCAACGAGAGCCAGGACGACTTCGTGGTGCGCCCGAGCTTCCGCGGCACCTACACCGAGGCGATGACCGGGGCCATCGCGGCCTTCCGGGCGCGCCAGCAACCCCACATCGTGCAGGTGTTCGAAGTCGGCACCGGCACGATGATGGCCGCCGAAGGCGTCATCGTTCCGGTCTACCAGCTGATGGCCGACGCCGGCGTGGACTTCGACCCCGACGCCTATCTGCCCGCGGTGGTCAGCTACTACACCGACCCGAACGGCAACATGCTGTCGTTTCCGTTCAACTCGTCGACCCCGATCATGTACTACAACCGCGCGATCTTCGAGGCGGCCGGGCTCGACCCCGACGTCGCCCCGCGGACCTGGGCGGACGTCGAGGCGGCCTCGCTCGCCATCCTGGAATCGGGCGCGGCGCCCTGCGGGTTCACCACCTCCTGGCCGAGCTGGGTGATGCTCGAGAACTTCATGGCCTTCCACAACCAGCCGCTCGGCACGCTGGCCAACGGCTTCGAGGGCTTCGGCACGGCGTTCGTGTTCAACACCGAACTGCTCGCGCGCCACTGGGACAACCTGAAGGCCTGGCAGGACGCCGGCGCGTTCCGCTGGGGCGGCCCCGGACCGGGCCCCGACGCCTTCCCGGCCTTCTACGCGGGCGACTGCGGCATCGTCTTCGGCTCGTCGGCGAGCCGCGCCGGCGTGCTGCGCAACGCCGAGTTCGACGTGGGCTTCGGCATGCTGCCCTTCTACGACGACGTCGAGGGCGCGCCGCAGAACTCGATCATCGGCGGGGCCACGCTCTGGGTGATGTCGGGCCATTCGCCCGAGGAGTACGAGGGCGTCGCGCGGTTCTTCGAGTTCGTGTCCGACCCTGCGGTGCAGGCCCAGTGGCATCAGGACACCGGCTATCTGCCGATCACGCAAGCCGCCTGGGACCTGACGCGCGAGCAGGGCTTCTATGACGAGAACCCCGGCGCCGAGATCTCGATCCAGCAGATGCTGCTGAACCCGCCGACCGAGAACTCGCGCGGCCTGCGCTTCGGCAACTTCGTGCAGATCCGCGACATCATCTCCGAGGAGATGGA
>RECW01000141.1 GCA_007693835.1 Paracoccaceae bacterium
CATGACAATCGCCGCGTAACCCAACCGAGTGTCCAAGGAACCGGGTCCGGTTCACCTGTTATCCCAACCGGCGTGGGGTCTAGTCAGGGAGTGAAAGATGTTCCACCAGAAGTTGAGTGCCTTCGCGGCTGCGGCTTTGGTCGCGTTCGGGATCGGCGACAAGGCGGACGCGGCGACGTGCAACACCGCGAATTTCGTGGAGTCTAGTCAGTGCATCCCCCGCCTGAGCGACGATGTGAACGGGAACGTCAGCGTAGCCGACATGAACGGCTTCGGCGGCACCGGCGCGTTCGGGAAGACCAATTGGAAGGAGATCGGGAAGATCGACGGCGGAGAGTCGAGCGCATTCTTCACGATCACCGGTCTGGGAGAAACGTCGGGCACATGGGAACTGACGTTCCCGTGGACGTGGCATCCGGACGCGCACTACGTGTTCGTGCTCAAGGGTGGCGCGCAGCCGCCGAACAACCAGAATGCCGTCGCCAACGTGGGCTATTTGGTCCTCAATAGCATCGGCAATCGCAGCGGAACGTGGTCGACGGCCGATCTTCTCAACCCTGGCGGGAACGTCCCGGGGTTGTCGAACATCACGCTTTTCGGCACGGAAGATCTGAAGCCGATCCCCCTGCCCGCCGCCGCATGGCTGCTGCTCTCGGGCATGGCCGGTCTCGGCGTGATGGGCGCGCGCAAGCGCAAGGCGCAGGCGGCCTGACACGCCGCGTCCGACCAAGACGAAACGCCGCGGCTCCGCCGCGGCGTTTTGCGTTCGCGCCTCATTCCTTCAGCTTGCCGACCATCGCCACCATCGCGGCCCCGCCCGCCGCGGCGCCCAGCGCCGTCAGCGGCGGCCAGCCGAGGCCGATGCCGGTCACCAGCACGCCCCCCGCGACGCCGCCGCCCACGCCGAGCATCGCGTCGCCGAGCGGCCCCATCGCCGTCTTCTTCTTCCAGCCGAAGACGTAGCCGCCCGCGGCGCCCAGCAGCAGCCAGACCAGAAACATCGCGCTTCCCCCTCGGTCCTGTCGCGTCAGACGAACCGTGCGCCCGCGGGAACGGGGCGGCCACGCAGCAGGTCGTCGCGCCCCATCGCCGCCCGCCCCGGCCGCTGGGCGACGTCGATCCGCAGCGCGCCCCGCCCGCACGCCACCAGCAGCGCGTCGTCGAGCGCGACGCCGGGCGCGCCTTCTCCCGCATCGGGGTGCGCCTTCAGCACTTTCAGCCGCTCACCCTCGAACTCGGTCCATGCGCCGGGGTTCGGCGTCAGCCCGCGTATCGCGCGGTCCACCGTCTCCGCGTCCTGCGTCCAGTCGATGCGCGCCTCGGCCTTGTCGATCTTGGCGGCGTAGCAGGCGCCCTCGGCCGGTTGCGGCGTCAGCGTGAGCATGCCCGCCTCGGCCAGCGCCAGCGCCTCGACCATCAGCGGCGCGCCGAGTGCGGCGAGGCGGTCGGCGAGGGCGCCCGCGTCGTCCTCGGGATGGATCGGCGCGCGCGCGACGAGGCCCACAGGCCCCGTGTCGAGCCCCGCGTCCATCCGCATCACGCAGACCCCGGTCTCGGCGTCGCCCGCCATGATCGCGCGCTGCACCGGCGCAGCCCCCCGCCACCGCGGCAACAGCGAACCGTGCAGGTTGAAGCAGCCGAGCCGCGGGGCGTCGAGGATCGGCCGGGGCAGGATCAGCCCGTAGGCGACCACCACCGCGGCGTCGAGCCCGAGCGCCGCGAACGCCGCCTGCTCCGCCGGGTCGCGCAGGGTGCGCGGCGTGTGCAGCGGAAAACCGCGTTCCAGCGCCAGCGCCGCGACCGCGCCGGGCCGGGGCTTCTTCCCCCGGCCCGCCGGGCGCGGCGGCTGGGCGTAGACGGCGGCGATGTCATGGCCGGCGGCGGCGAGGGCGGCGAGCGTCGGCGCCGCGAAGGCCGGCGTGCCGAGGAAGGCCAGCCGCATCAGTGCGCCGCGGCCTTGGCCCGCTCGCGCTTCAGCTTCTTCATCCTGTCTGTGATCATCATGCGCCGGGCGGCGCCGAGGTAGTCGATGAACAGCCGGCCGTTCAGATGGTCGATCTCGTGCTGCGCGCAGGTGGCCCACAGGCCGTCGAAGTCCCGCTCGACAAGCTTGCCGGTCTCGTCGAGGAACCGCACCCCGACGGTGGTCGGCCGCGTCACCAGCCCGTAGACGTCGGGCAGCGACAGGCAGCCTTCCTCGTGCTCGTTCAGCTCTTCGGAGGTCCGAACGACTTCGGGGTTGATCATCGTCAGCGGCTCGCGCGGCCCGTCCTTCGGCGCGCAGTCCATCACCACCACGCGCGCGTCGACGCCGATCTGCGGCGCCGCGAGCCCGACGCCCGGCGCATCGTACATCGTCTCGAACATGTCGGCGATCAGGCGGCGCATGGCCTTGTCGACCGTCTCGACAGGCTTCGCCGCCCGCTTCAGCCGCGGGTCCGGGTGGATGAGGATCGTCCTGAGCGCCATGCAGCGCAGGTAAAGACCGAAGGGCCTCCGGTCAACACGCCGCGCGCGCTGGACAGGCGGCCCGTCGACCGGCGACAACAGGGGCCAGCCGAGGGAGAGGCCGATGACCCAAGTCGAGAGCATCCACCCCGAAACCATGCGGGTGATCGAGATCGCGGAGCCCGGCGGCCCGGAGGCGCTGCGCCTGGCGCATCGCCCGATCCCGGCGCCGGGCCATGGCGAGATCCTGATCAAGGTCGCCGCGGCCGGCGTGAACCGCCCCGACGCCCTGCAGCGCGCGGGGCTCTACGATCCGCCGAAAGGCGCCTCCGACCTGCCCGGCCTCGAAGCGGCCGGCGAAGTCGTCGCGGTCGGCGCCGGCGTCGCGCTCTGGCGGCCGGGCGACCGGGTTACGGCGCTGCTGCCCGGCGGCGGCTACGCCGAATATGCGCTGACCCACGAGTCCCACGCCCTTCCCTGGCCCGAGAGTCTCGGCCCGGCCGAGGCCGCAGCCCTGCCGGAGACCTTCTTCACCGTCTGGACCAACGTGTTCGACCGCGCCGGTCTGAAGCCCGGCGAGACGTTTCTCGTCCACGGCGGGGCCTCGGGCATCGGCACCACCGCCATCCAGCTCGCAAGCGTCTTCGGCGCGCGCGTCTTCTGCACGGTCGGCGGCCCGGAGAAGGCGCGCGTCTGCGAGACCCTCGGCGCCGAACGCGCCATCGACTACCGCGCCGAGGACTTCGTCGCGGTGGCGCGCGAGGCGACGGGCGGGCGCGGCGTCGACGTCATCCTCGACATGGTCGGCGGAGACTACATCGCGCGGAACGTCCGCGTCGCCGCCGACGGCGGGCGCATCGTGTCGATCGCGTTCCTGAAGGGCGCCAAGGCCGAGCTCAACTTCGCGCAGGTGATGACCAAGCGGCTGACGCTGACGGGCTCGACCCTGCGGCCGCGCACCATCGGCGAGAAGGCGGCGATCGCCGACAGCCTGCGCGCGCATGTCTGGCCGCTGATCGCCGCCGGGCGCGTAGGCCCGGTGATGGACTCGACCTACCCGCTGGAGGAGGCCGCCGCCGCCCATGCGCGCATGGAGGCGTCGGCGCACATCGGCAAGCTGGTGCTGGTCCCCTGAGGCGCGGGCGGTCGCGCCTTCTCAGGCGTTATCCCGACGCCGGCTCAGCGCCATGCGCGCGAGTTGCAGGCAGACGCCGCAGTCAGGGGCGTCGAGATCGGCCGCCTCGCGCTCGGCCCAGTCGATGAAAGCCACCAGAGCCGCGATGCGCGCCGAATGATCGGCGTCGGAGACGGCGCTCGGAGAGCCGCTGGCGCTGTCCTTCATTCGGGTGTCTTTCGGGAGCTACAACCTATGCGTGTGTTGAACGTTAAGCACCCGTTAAGATCGAGTCAATCGGCATTCGCCCGTTTCATCGAATTGCCGGCTTGCGAACGTTCCGCGCCCGACAGTCCCGCGCCGCGTCCGGCGCGCAGGCGCGGGGTTCGAGGGCGCGGTCGAAGCAGAGGCGGACTTCGCGCAGCAGGCCGTCGCGGCAGGTGACGGTGACGCCGTCGGCGACGAAGCCCGGATTCGCTGTGAGGAACGATTCCTCGACCGCGCGCGGCGACACGCGGCCGACAGGCGTCTCAGGCAGCGCGACGCGCGCGAAGGCCTCGCGCGTGAGCGCGAAGTAGTCGGGCGCGTCGAGCCCCGAGCACACGCCGTGCTTGCGCCACTGCCACCATGCGAGACCTGAGCCCCCCATGATGTCCGCCATCGCCGCCGTCTCTCGCCGCGTCGGCGGGCGGCGGTCGGTGGGGCAGAACTCGGGCCAGCCGCGCTCGCGTTGCGGCCAGAGACCGTGGACGACGAAGCCGCGGTCGGCGCCCGCGTCGCAGACCGCCGCGCCGCGGGCGTCGCCTTCGGCTTCGCACCAGCTCGGCGTCCAGCTGAGGGCGAGGATGAAGTAATCGAAGTCGCCGGACGACGCCGACGCCGCAGGCTTGCCCGCCAGGCCGATCGCCGCGAGCGCCAACGCGACGAGAAGCTTCGGACGCCGTGTCGCCGCCATGCGTCGCCCCTTTATTCCTCGTGCGCGCCCTTATATACGGCTTGTGATTCCCATCGAAAGCCGTCTAGCGCGCCCGCGCCTCCGGTCTTCGGCCCGGCCCGACGCCGCGCGCCGGCGACCGGCGGCGCCGGAGGAGACGCCCGGAGGAGAGACCGATGACCGACCTGCCCCTGATGCCCAAGGCGACCGCCGTCTGGCTGGTCGACAACACCACGCTGACCTTCGACCAGATCGCGGTCTTCACCGGCCTGCACAAGCTGGAGGTGGAGGGGATCGCAGACGGCGACGTGGCGCAGGGCATCAAGGGCATCGACCCGGTCCTCACCGGCCAGCTGACGCGCGAAGAGCTGAAGCGCTGCGAGTCCAACCCGCAGGCGCGCCTGCAGCTGGTGAAGAAGGCGCAGGTGCTCGCGCCCGAGCCCAAGCGCAAGGGACCGCGCTACACGCCCCTGTCGAAGCGGCAGGACCGCCCCGCCGCCATCGCATGGCTGGTGCGCTATCACCCCGAACTGCCCGACAGCGCCATCGTGAAGCTGGTCGGCACCACCAAGACCACCATCGCCGCCGTCCGCGACAAGAGCCACTGGAACACGCCCAACATCCGCCCCGTCGATCCGGTCGCGCTCGGCCTCTGCAAGCAGACCGAGCTCGACGAGGCGGTGAAGAAGGCGGCGGCGAAGCGGGCCAAGGAGACGGGCGCCAGCCTCACCGACGAGGAGAAGATGCGCCTGATGACCACCGAGCAGTCGCTCGCCGCGGCGCAGGACGGGCCGAAGCTGCCGAGCTCGATGTCGGGCCTCGAGAACTTCACCCTGACCGACTTCGGCGCGCGCGAGGACGCCGACCGCGACCTGCGCGACGTGGATCCGGACTCGCTGTTCAACCTGCCCGCGGGCGGCGACGACGACGAGGAAGACGACGAGCGCCGCTGAGGCGCCTCAGCCCGTCGGCGCGGCGAGCGGGTCCAGCACCGTCCAGCCGCCGTCGACGCCGAGAATCTGGCCGGTGACGAAGCTGCCGGCGGACGAGGCGAGAAAGACGGCCGCCGCCGCCGCCTCGTCGGCCTCGCCGATGCGGCCGAGCGGCGTCGCCTTCAGGATCGCGGCGCGCAGGCCGTCGGTCGCGCGCAGCGCCTCGCGCAGCGCCGGCGTCATCACCGGCCCGAGCGCCACGCCGTTCACCCGGATCCCATGGGGCGCCAGCGCCACGGCCATGGCGCGCGTAAGCTGGTCGAGGGCGGCGCAGGAGACCGAGAACGGCAGCAACCCCGGCACGGTGCGCGCTCCCACGACCGACGTCATGGTGACGATGGCGCCGCCGGGGCGCTCAGGGTTCGCCCGCCGCGCCTCGATCATGCGGCGCGCGACCGCCTGGCTGAGCATGAACACCGACCGGATGTTGGCCTCGTAGGCCGCGTCGAGCGACTCCTCGGCCGCGTCCAGCACGTCGCCGCCCACGGGCTTCAGCGCGGCGTTCACCAGGATGTCGGGCGGGCCGAAGCTGTCGGCGACGGAAGCGAGCAGGTTGGCGACGCCGAGCTTCTCGCGCAGGTCGCAGCACCATCGCGCGGCCGGCGCGCCGCCCCGCGCGAGGCGGTCGGCCTCCTCGGCGAGCAACGCCTCGTTGGCGTCGGTCAGCATCACCGATGCGCCTTCCTCGAGAAAGCGCTCGGCGACGGCGAGGCCGACGCCGCTCGCCGCGCCCGTCACGATGGCCGTGCGGCCCTCCAGCGCGTTCGCCATCCCGGCCCTCCCCTTCGCCGCCGCGAGCCTAGACCGCCCCGCGCAGGGCGCAAGGGCGCCGTCGCGGTCGGGGCGCGCCGCGGGCGTCTCTTGCCCGGTGGCGCACGACTGCGCTAACTGGTCGCATGAGCGACAGTGATTTCCTCGCCCGCCGCCCGGCGAACCATCAGCCGCTGACGCCGCTCGGCTTCATCGAGCGCGCGGCGACCACGCATCCGGAGACCGTGGCGATCATCCACGGCGACCAGCGGACGACCTACGCCGCGTTCTACGCGCGCGCCCGGGCGCTGGCCTCGGCGTTGTCGGGCCGCGGCGTCGGCCGCGGCGACACCGTGGCGACGCTGCTGCTCAACACGCCGCCGCAGCTGGAGGCGCACTACGGCGTGCCGATGGTCGGGGCCGTGCTGAACGCGCTCAACACCCGCCTCGACGCGGCGGGGATCGCCTTCATCCTCGACCACGGCGAGGCGAAGGCGCTGATCGTCGATTCGGAGCTCGCGCCCCTCGCGGCGGAGGCGCTGAAGCTGGCCAGGACCGCGCCCTTCGTCGTCGAATACGCCGACCCGACCATCGACACGCCGCGCGTCTTCCCCGAGGCGACGGACTACGAGGCTTTCGTCGCCGCCGGCGACCCCGGTTTCGCGTGGAGTCCGCCGGCGGACGAGTGGGACACCATCGCGCTCAACTACACCTCCGGCACCACCGGAGATCCCAAGGGCGTGCTCTATCACCACCGCGGGGCGGCGCTGCTCGCCACCGGCAACGTGATCCACGCCGGCATGCGCCCGGGATCGGTCTACCTCTGGACCCTGCCGATGTTCCACTGCAACGGCTGGTGCTTTCCCTGGACCGTCTCGATCGTGGCGGGGACTCATGTCTGCCTGCGCTACGTGCGCGCGAAGGCGATGTACGACGCCATCGCCGACCACGGGGTGACGCACCTCTGCGGCGCGCCGATCGTCATGGCGACGCTGCTGAACGCCCCCGCCGCCGAGAAGCGCGACTTCCCGCAGCGCGTGCTGTTCAACACCGCCGCCGCGCCGCCGCCCGAGCCGGTGCTGGCCGGCATGGACGCCGCCGGCTTCGACGTCACGCATCTCTACGGGCTTACCGAGACCTACGGGCCCGCAGTGGTGAACGAGTGGAAGGACGCGTGGTCCGCCCTCGAACCCGCCGAGCGCGCGGCGAAGAAGGCGCGGCAGGGCGTGCGCTACGCCGCGCTCGACGGGCTCGACGTGCTCGACCCCGAGACGATGGCGCCCGTTCCGGCCGACGGCGAGACCATCGGCGAGGTCATGTTCCGCGGCAACGTCGTGATGAAGGGGTATCACCGGAACCCCTCGGCGACGGAGAAGGCGTTCGCCGGCGGCTGGTTCCATTCGGGCGACCTCGGCGTGCGCCACCCCGACGGCTACATCCAGCTGAAGGACCGGGCGAAGGACATCATCATCTCGGGCGGCGAGAACATCTCCTCGATCGAGGTCGAGGAGGCGCTCTACAAGCACCCCGCCGTCGCCTTCGCCGCTGTCGTCGCGAAGCCGGACGAGAAGTGGGGCGAGACCCCCTGCGCCTTCGTCGAACTGAAGCCGGGGGCCGAGGCGACCGAGGCCGACCTGATCGCCTGGTGCCGGGACCGGATGGCGCATTACAAGGCCCCGCGGACCGTCGTATTCCGGGAGTTGCCCAAGACTTCGACGGGCAAGATCCAGAAGTTCGAGCTGCGCAAGGCCGCGCAGTCGGACGCGGCGCCCTGATCGGCGCCGTCTACGCGAGCAGGAGGCCGACAAATGTCCGATCAAGCCGAAACCAAGACCACGGAAGCGCCCGCCGACCCGAACGCGCGGCTGCGCGCCAACGCCGACCGGTTCGGCCCCGGCTACGCGCTGTTCGCCGAGGCGCTCAAAGGCGACGGGATCGACAACGTCGTGAAATGGGTCTGGCGCGGCCTCGGCGCCTTCGCCGCCTTCGTGATCCTCTACGCGATCATCTCGTCCTGACGCAGGTCAGATCGGCCCTATCGCCGCGCCCCGGCGCGGCGTGAGCAA
Source organism: Paracoccaceae bacterium (assembly GCA_007693835.1). Taxonomy (GTDB): domain Bacteria; phylum Pseudomonadota; class Alphaproteobacteria; order Rhodobacterales; family Rhodobacteraceae; genus Rubrimonas. The sequence goes on from RECW01000141.1 coordinate 8,305, forward strand.
GCCGGCGGCGAGCCACCCCGCGACGAAGCCGCCGAAGTGCGCCTCCCACGCGACGCCGCCGCCGCCGAACCCGACGCCGACCGACAGGATCACGTTGATCAGCACCAGCGCAAGAATGGTGCTCCAGAACCGCCGCGTCGGCAGGTGGTGCTCGCGCACGTAGCGCCACTCCCACCGCTTGATGGCGCCGAGGAAGCCGAACAGCGCGCCCGAAGCGCCGACCATCGGGATGAAGGCGAGGCCGGTGTTCGCGATCAGCCCGAAGGCGAGCGCGCCGCCCGCGGCGGTCAGGAAGAACAGCCCCACCATCGCCGCTTCGCCCACGGCGCGGCACATATGCGCGCCGAGGGCGAGGAACACGACCGTGTTCATCCCGAGATGCGCGAATCCGCCGTGCAGGAACGCATGGGTCACGAACGACCAGTAGAAGTTGATCGGAACGTTCTGCCCGCTGCGGAACGCCTCGAAGAACAGGTCGAAGAAGGCGAAGCGCTGGTATGCGGCGAAGCGCCAGCCCCGCGGCAGATAACCCACGTCCGACGCTGTCAGCATGAGTTCGATCGCCAAGAAGATCGCGGCGAAGGCCCACACGACGGGCGGCGCGCCATTTCTCATGTCAGATCGCCCCCAAGCGGCCGGCGCGGATGGATGCGCAGGCGGACGGGCTCGCAACCTCCCGGCCGGCGAAGGCGTCCGCTTGACCGGAACCGGGGCCGCGGCGATAACCCGCGCGCCCAACAAGCGGCCGCGCGCGCGCGACGGCTGAGCGCGCGACGGGCGGGAAGGAACGGCGGATGATGTCGGCTGAGGGGCATGCCAAGCGCGTGTTTTCGGGCGTCCAGCCCACGGGAAACCTCCACTTGGGGAATTATCTCGGCGCCGTCAAACGGTTCGTCGAGATGCAGGATGCGGACTGGGAGACGGTTTACTGCGTCGTCGACTTGCACGCCATAACCGTCTGGCAGGAACCCGCCGCGCTGACGCAGGCGATCCGCGAGCTGACCGCCGCGTTCCTCGCCTGCGGGCTCGATCCGCGCCGGTCGATCATCTTCAACCAGAGCCAGGTCTCGGCGCATGCCGAGCTTGCGTGGCTGTTCAACTGCGTCGCGCGGATCGGCTGGCTCAACCGCATGACCCAGTTCAAGGAGAAGGCGGGCAAGGACCGCGAGGGCGCCTCCGTCGGCCTCTACGCCTATCCCTGCCTGATGGCGGCCGACATCCTCGCCTACCGTGCGACGCACGTGCCCGTCGGCGAGGACCAGAAGCAGCATCTGGAGCTGGCCCGCGACATCGCGACAAAGTTCAACCAGGACTTCGACGCGCCGGATTTCTTTCCGCTGCCCGAGCCGCTGATCGAAGGCGCCGCGACACGGGTGATGAGCCTGCGCGACGGCACGAAGAAGATGTCGAAGTCCGACCCCTCCGATCTCAGCCGGATCAACCTGACGGACGACGCCGACACCATCGCGAAGAAGATCCGCAAGGCTCAGACCGACCCGGAGCCGTTGCCGGAGACGGTGCAGGGTCTGGCGGACCGCCCCGGCGCCGACAACCTCGTCGGCATCTACGCGGCCCTCGCCGACACGACGAAGGCGGCGGTCGTCGCGCAATACGCGGGACAGCCGTTCTCGGCGTTCAAGCCGGCGCTCGCCGATCTCGCCGTGGAGAAGGTCGCGCCCATCGCCGGGCGGATGCGCGAATGGCTGGCCGATCCCGCCGGGATCGACGCGATCCTCGCCGACGGGGCCGAGCGGGCGGATGCGATCGCCCGACCGATCCTGCGTGAGGCCTACGCCCGCGTCGGGCTCCTGCGCTCCCGCGCCTGAGCGCACGTCGCGGTTGCATCCGCAGCCCTGCGGCGCCACGCTGAAAGGCCGCCGGCGGCGACAAGCCGGCGCGGGAGGGCGCGACGGATGCGAAAGTTTCTCGTGGTGGTCGACCACACGCCGGAGTGCATGAACGCGCTGCGCTTCGCCGCGCGCCGGGCGGCGCGGACGCACGGCGGCGTGACCATGCTCTACGTGATCGAACCGGAGGAATACCATCACTGGGCCGGCGTCGCCGAAGTGATGGAGCGCGAGAAGCGCGCCGAGGCGGAGGAGCGGCTGACGGCGCTGGCCGACGAGGTGCGCGCGCTGTCAGGCGTGCTGCCGGAATTCGTGATCCGCGAAGGCGAGGCGACCGCAGAGGTGCTCGCCCACCTCAAGGACGATCCGGCCATCGGCGTGCTGGTGCTCGGCGCCTCGATCGCAGGGGAAGGACCGGGGCCGCTGGTCTCCGCGCTCGTCGCGAAGCGCGGGGGCCGGATGCCGGTGCCGGTCACGGTGGTGCCCGGCGGGCTGACGCTCGACGAGATCGACGAGATCGCGTGAGGGATCTGGAACTGTTCCAGATCGCGCGCTTGATTTCCGCCCATCGTCGGCGCATGTGAACCGTCAAACGGAGGCGCGAGTCATGTTCATCCAGACCGAAGCGACGCCCAACCCGGCGACGCTCAAGTTTCTGCCCGGCTCGACGGTGCTGGCCGAAGGATCGGCGGATTTCCCGACCGCCGAGGCCGGCGAAGCGTCGCCGCTCGCGCGCCGGCTGTTCGCCATCGATGGCGTGGAGGGCGTGTTTTTCGGGGCCGACTTCATCACGGTCACCAAGGGCGACATGGACTGGGCGCATCTGAAGCCTGCGATCCTCGGCGCGATCATGGAGCATTTCGCGACGGGCGAACCCGTGATGGAGGGTGCGGCGCAGGCCGGTCACGCCGACCATGACGGGCCCGACGCCGAGATCGTGACGCAGATCAAGGAACTGCTCGACACGCGGGTCCGCCCCGCGGTGGCGCAGGACGGCGGCGACATCACCTTCCACGGCTTCGAGAAGGGCGTGGTCTACCTGCACATGCGCGGCGCCTGCGCCGGCTGTCCGTCCTCGACGATGACGCTCAAGATGGGCATCGAGAACCTTCTGCGTCACTACATCCCGGAAGTGACCGAAGTCCGTCCGGTCGGACTCTGACGCCGCACGCTCCCGTGCTGCTGGTTCTCGACGCCGCCGGAGACCGCTGCGCGGCGGCGCTGTTCGCGGGCGACGCGCCCGTCGCGTGGCGCGACGAGGCGATGACGCGGGGTCATGCGGAGCGCCTCATGCCGATGATCGCCGAGGTGTTCGAAGAAGCGGCGGCATCTCCGCGCGCGCTCGACGCCATCGTCGTGTGCACCGGGCCGGGAAGCTTCGCGGGCGCGCGCATCGGCGTGGCCGCGGCGCGCGGTCTCGCGCTGTCGACCGGCGCGGCGGCGATCGGCGTGTCGTGGTTCGACGCGCTCGGCGCGCGAACGGCGGGCGCCGTGCTGGTGCGCCTCGCTCACGGGCAGGGGGTCGCCATCCAGCGCTTCCGCGACCGAGCGGCGGTCTCGGCGGCGCGGCTCGTGTCGGCGGACGACCCCGCCGCCGAACCGGCCGCCGACGAGCGTCTCGACGCCGGCGCCGAGGCGCGCGGCGGGGTCGCGCGCCTCGGCCTGCTCGCGGCGGCGGCGCGACAGCGCGCGGCGGACGGCGC
>RECW01000078.1 GCA_007693835.1 Paracoccaceae bacterium
CTAGTCGTCTAGGCAGGAAGCGAGACCCTCTCGAAACGACGGATAGCGAAGATTTGAGATCAAATCGCGTTTCATGCGCGCGTTCGCGACGCGCTTGTTGTCGGCATAGAACTCGCGTCCCATCGGCGACAGGTCCGCAGCTTCGATGGGGATCTCAGGCGGCGGCGGCGCGCCGATCAACCGCGCCGCATACCCGAGCACATCTTGCGGCGGCGCAGGTTCGTCGTCGCAGATGTTCCAGATCGACCCCGGTGCAGGCGCGCGGATCGACGCCGCAAGCGCCGCTGCGAGGTCACCCACGTGGATGCGGCTGAACACCTGCCCCGCCTTGACGATCCGCTGCGCTGATCCGGCCCGGATGCGGGCGAAGGGCGTTCGTCCAGGCCCGTAGATGCCCGGAAGCCGGAACACATGCGCCGGGAACCCATGCTCGGTCCAGAGCCGCAGCCATCCCCTTTCCGCGGCGACGCGCGCTGCGGCGCGAGGGTTGGTCGGCGCCGTCGGCGTGTCTTCGTCGACCCATGCGCCGCCGTGGTCGCCGTAGACGCCGGTCGTCGAAAGATAGCCCATCCAGCGCCAGCGAGTCGCCTCGCGGGCGAGGTCGGTGGCCATCGCGACGAACGCCGGATCGCCTTCCGGGCCGGGCGGCGTCGAGACAAGGAGGTGGTCCGCCGCGGCGAGCGTGGCGGCGACGTCGTTCAGCGGCCACAGGACCGGCTCGACGCCGCCTTCTCTGAGCTTCTCCGCCGTTTCAGTCGAGCGCGTCGTTCCGATGACGCGCCAACCATCTTGCAGGAGCAGGCGCGAAAGCGCCGAGGCGACGTAGCCGTGTCCTATGGTCAGCAGCACGCCCGCGGTCATCTTGAGCAGCCTCCAATGACGAGCATCCACGGAACCGCGCTGCGGCGTCGCCCCGCGCCGACGGCGCGTCACAGCGCCCGGGCGAAGTCCTCGACCTGACCCCGCGCGCGGTTGCGCGCGTAGAACTGCTCGAGAAAGACGGAGAAGTCGCCGCTGAACCGCGGTCGCACGCGAGGGCGGTCGCTGTCGAGGATGAAGAACGCTTCTCCCGCGATGTCGTCCAGACCAACCTCGAAACATCCCATCGACCAGTCCTCGAAGGCGCGTCGCAGGATGCGCTCGGTCGAAAGGCGCGTGACCCACTTGTTGCGCGGATCGTTCTCGATGACTTCGTAGAGCCGCTCGACAGGGCCTGTCGGCCCCTCTAGCACCTGAAGGAAGTCGCCCTCGACGTAGAGCAGGAGGCCGGTGATGCCGAGCTTGCGGTTGCGACGCTGGGCGGCCTTGGCGATCTCGCGCAGGTCTTCGCGCGAGAGCCACTCCGCCGCGCGGCTGGCGTAGGTGAGCCGCAGGAAACGCGGGTCGAGATCGGCGATGTCCACAGTCGGCGCTCCGGGTACCACGACCCGACAATGCTGCCGGCGGCGGCGCGGCGCGAGGGCGCGCGCCGCCGCTGCGGCGTCGGGTCGCCATGCGCGCCGGCTTACCGCGCGCGCTGGCCGAACAGCACCGCCTGCGCCGCCTTGTCGTCCTTGAGTTCGCGCCGGTGCTCCGCGCCGAGCGCGCGCGCCGTCTTCACCGCGGGCCGCGCCCACATGCGGTCGAGCCACGCCTTCATGTGGGGAAACTGGGCGATGTCCTGCTCCTGGCGCTCCCATCCCTGCGCCCACGGCCAGATCGCCATGTCGGCGAGGGAGTAGAAGCCGGCGACGTAGTCGCGATCGGCGAGCCGGCGGTTGAGCACGCCGTAGAGGCGGTTCACCTCGTTGCGGTAGCGGTCCATCGCGTAGGGGATGCGCTCGGGCGCGTAGGTGAGGAAGTGGTGCGCCTGCCCCGCCATCGGGCCCACGCCGCCCATCTGCCACATCAGCCATTGTTCGACCTCGACGCGCTCGCGCTCCGTCTCGCCGCCGAAAAGGCCCGTCTTGCGCGCGAGGTATTGCAGGATCGCGCCTGACTCGAAGATCGAGATCGGCGCGCCGTCCGGTCCGGCCGGGTCGATGATCGCCGGCATCCGGTTGTTGGGCGCGATCTTCAGGAAATCCGGCGCGAACTGGTCGCCCTTGCCGATGTCGACATATTCGACGGTGTAGGGCAGCCCCATCTCCTCGAGCGCGATGGCGACCTTCCAGCCGTTCGGCGTCGGCCAGTAGAAGAGTTGGATCGGTTCCTGCATCGGGAGCCTCCTGCATGACGCCGCGCAAGGTGGCCGGCCCGGCCCGCGCCGGCAAGCCCGTTCGGGCGATCCGCCGGGTTTCAGGCGAGATCGCGCGGCGTCGCGAAGGCGTGGAACCGGCCTGCCCCCAGTTCGGTCTCCGCCCACCGCGAGACGGGCAGGTCGATGACGGCCGCGGCGGCGGTCGGGAACTTGGCGAAGGCGCGCGCGCATCCGGGCGGCGCGCCGGGCGCCGACAGGCGCTCGGCGAAGGCGCCGATCCCCGGCTCGTGACCGATCAGCATGACGGTTTGCGCAGCATCCGGCGCGCCCCGGAGCAGATCGAGCATGGCGTCGGGGTCGGCGTGGTAGAGACGCGGCTCGATTTCCGGCGCCGGAGCGACCCGAAGGGCGGGGCGAAGAAGCCCCCATGTCTCGACGGTCCGCGCGCTCGACGAACAGATGACGTGATCAGGGATGAAGCCCCGGTCGGCGAGCCAGGCGCCGATCAAGGGCGCTGCATGGCGACCGCGCTTGTTGAGCGGCCGATCGTGGTCGGCGAGATCGGGGTCGGCCCACGACGACTTGGCGTGACGCAGCAGAATCACACGGCGCATGCCTGCCATACGCGTCAGCGGCCGCGGCGTCGTCAAGCAGCGCCCGTGTCCCGTCCCGCCGCGCGGAAGGCGGCAAGGTGGAAGGCCGCCTGCGCCGGACCGGGCGCGAAGGCGGCGCCGACCGGGCAGGCGCGGCGGGCGAGACAGCCGCCCTCGCGGCACGGCGCGCCTTCGGGGCGGTCGAGGTGCGCGCGGCAGGCGGCCGCGTCGTAGCCTGCGTCGGTGAAGGCGGACACCGGACAAGCCGCTCGACACGGGGCCGGGCAGGGGTCGCAGGGGCGCTCGACGGCGGCCCTGGAGGGCAGCGCGAGGCGCTCGGGCAGGGCCAGCGCGCCGCGGAACGAGACCCAGACGCCCCGCTCGGCGTGGATCAGCATGCCGAGCTTCGACCCCCAGACCGGCGCGCCCTTCAGCGCCCATCGGAAGAAGGGCGCGTAGGGCGGCCCGCCGAAGGGAAACGCCGCCGCGCCGCCGAACGCCGCCGCCAGCGCGCCGATCACCCGTTCGGACCATCGGTCGAGCGGGTGCTCCGCGCCGTCCGTCGCCTCGGGGCTCGCCGTGAAGGCCGTCCACATGGCCTCGCCTTCAGGGCCGAGGAGCACGAGCGTCCCCGTCCCCGGCGGCGCGCCGTCTTCGGGCGCCGGGTGGAGCGCGCCGATCACCCCGAGCCCGTGCGCCGCCGCTGCGCCGGCGATGCGCGCCAGCGTCATGCGAGGGCGGCGGCGAGCGCCGCGCCGGGTTTCGGCAACGGGCGGGCCAGCGCCTCGCCGGCGGCGCACGTCAGCGCCGCGGAGACGTCTGCGAGGTCGCGCGCGACGAAGGCCCCGCGCAGCGCATGGCCCGCGTCCTCCTCGACGTAGACCTCGGCGCGCCAGACGATGCGGCCCGAGCCGGCGGCCAACCGCTCCAGCACGACGTTCGCCACGTCGCCGGTGCGGCCGTCGCGCCAGCCGAAGACGACTTCGCCGTCGTCGTACATCGCGGTCAGCATCGCCGCCCGTTCGACCACGTCCGTCTCAAGCAGATCGCGCCCGGCCAGCGCCGCGACCCCGCCGGTCGCCGCGATCACGCCGGAGAGCCCGGCGATCAGCGTCTCGACGGCGGCGATGTCGGCCTGCGCGTCGATCGGCGTGCGGCTGACGGCGGGAAAGGGCGTGACTGTCATGCCCGGGATCATAGCGCGGCGTCAGAACCGCGCCATGGCGCGTTCGACCTTCGCGAGGAACGCGGCGCGGGTGCCGGGCGTCGAGGCGTCCATGCTGTAGTGCGCGAGAAACACCGTGCGGCAGCGCCGCGCCATCAGGAAACGGCAGCCGCGCAGCAGCAGGTTCCGCCCCGGCGCGCCGACGATCTGCGTCAGCCACCAGCTCGCGCCGCAGGTGGTGACGACGCCGAGCTTGCGCACGCCCGTCAGCAGGGGGCGGATGTCGCCGTCGCGGGGCAGGCTGAAGGTGACGCCGGGCAGCCATACCCGGTCGAGCCAGCCTTTCAGCATCGCCGGCAGCCCGTACCACCACGTCGGATAGACGAAGACCAGCGCTTCCGCCCAGCGCAGGCGCTCCACATGGTCGGCGACCGCGGCGCCGTTGGTCTCGGGGTTCTCGTAGCCCCGCCAGTCCTCGCGGCTCAGCACCGGGTCGAAGCCTTCGGCGTAGAGGTCGATCAGGCGCACCTCGTGCCCGGCCTTCTCCAGCGCGGCGACGGTCGCGGCGCAGAGGGCGGCGTTGAAGCTCTCGGGGTCGGGGTGGCTGTGCACGACGAGCACGCGCATCGGGTCCGCATCCTGGCTGGGTCGGCCTCGGGGCCGCCCGGCGTCGATAGCGCATCGTTGCGCCGCAGCGAAGCCCCGGCGACGGCCGCCGCGTCAGGCGGCGTCGTCCTCTTCGTTGGGGGCGTCCTGCGCGGGGCGCGGCGACGGCGGCTCGGCGGGCGCGAGCGCCGCGCCTGCGGCCGCCGCCGCGGCGGTCGCAGCCGCGACCCGCATCGGCGGGGCCTTGCCGGTCTTGTCCTCGCCGAACCAGAGCGTCATGTGCGGGAACGGGATCTCCACGCCCGCGGCGTCGAACCGGCGCTTGACCATCTCGTTGTAGGCCCGGCCGACGCCCCACTGGCTGCCGGGGCGGGTGCGGATGCGGGCGCGCACCATCACCGCGCTGTCGGCGAACGCGGTGACGCCGTGCCACTCCAGCGGGCCGATGATCTCGCGGGCGTGGTCGGGGTCGGCGCGGAGGTCGTCGAAGGCCTCGAACATCAGGCGCTTCGCCTCCGCCACGTCCTCGCGGTAGGCGATGCCCATCTCGGCGACATGGAAGGCGAAGCCGCGCATGAAGTTCGACACCATGTCGACCGAGCTGAACGGGATGATGTGAAAGGTGCCGGTCAGGTCGCGCAGCGCCACCGAGCGGATCGTCAGCTTCTCCACGACGCCTGTCGTGCCGCTGACCGTGACGACGTCGCCCACGTTGATCGCGTTCTCGAGCTGGATGAACACGCCGGTGATGATGTCCTGGACCAGCCGCTGCGCGCCAAAGCCTATGGCGAGACCGAGCACGCCCGCCGAGGCGAGCAGCGGGCCGATGTCGAGCCCAAGCTCGGAGAGCGCGATCATGGCGCTGATCACCGCGACGGCCACCGTCACGGCGTTGCGCATCAGCACGAGCAGCGTGCGCTCCCGCGCGTTGGCGGCCACGCGCCGACCGGGATCGAGCTTGTAGTCGACCCAAGACGCCAGCGCGACCCAGACGCCGAAGGCGAAGGTGACGACAAGCGCCGCGCTCGCGAGCCGAGCGCCGAAGTCGGCGCCGAGCACGCCGGCGAGGAACGACGCGACGGGCGCGCCGCCGCTCACCTCGAGCGCGAGGCCGACCGCGATCGCGAGCGCGGCGACGCGGGCCACGCCGGCGATGCGCCGGATGAAGTCGTTCAGCCGGTCCTCGACCATCTGGGCCTGTTCACCGAAGCTTTCCGGCACGGTGACGCCGCGCTGCGCGATTCTGCCGAGCAACAGATGCGCAACGACGCCCGCCGTCAGCACCGCCAGCACTCGACCGGTGCCGATGAGAATGTTTTCGACGTTGCTCCCGCCTTGCGTCACCGCATCGAAGGCGACGACCAGCAGCCACGCCACGGCGACCCAGTGCCAGACGAGCGCGACGACCTTGAGGATGTAGCGCGCCGTGTCGGCCTGATCGCCGTTGTCGCGCCTGTTGAGGTATTCGAGCGGGTCGCGACGGTGGCGGATGACGAGCACCAGCGCGATCAGCAGAACGCCGCCGAAGACGATCACCTCCACGGCCCGCGCGGTGAAGATCGAGACCGTCTGCGCCACCAGCGGGGTGACGAGCAGCACCCCGTAACCAAGGATGCTCGCCATGACGCCGAAGCGCCTGCGCCATGCGCGGGCGGTGGCGTCTGTCATCGGCAGCAGCCGCAGGTGCGGCGCGCGCGGCTGCAGCACCAGCCGGAACAGCGTCCGCGACGCCTCCACCACGATGAAGGCGTTGAGGTAGAGCGACTCGTTCAGCCCGATGCGGCCCGCCTCGCCGAAGAAGGCGACGGCGATCACGTAGCCGGTCGCCCAGGCGCCGACGGCGGGCGCGAGGTGGACGATCGCCGTGCCGAGGAACAGCCCGGCGCGCCGCGCGGGCGGCGCGTCCGCCGCCATGGCGTTCAGCCGCGCGACGCCGCGGTTCGCGAGCAGCCGCAGCGCGATGAAGACGCCCGCCGTGACGGCGATCAGCGCGGCGAGGTCGACGAGAGTGACGACAAGGTCGCCGCCGCGGCTGCCGCCCAGCAGCGACAGGCGTCGCCATGTGGCGGAAAGGCCGTTCCGGAAATCCGTCATCGCCGCCATCGTCTGGTCGACGATCCCGATGGTCGCGGCGGCGAGCACGGCGCCGAGCGACCGCGGGGCGGGCTCTTCGACTTGCGCGGCCGCAACCCGCGCCGCCGCGTGTCTCGGCGCGCCGGCGGCCTCGTCGGCGGCTGGCGCGCCGCCGATCCGCTCCAGCTCCCCGATCAGCGCCGCGCGCGCCGTGTCGTCGCGCAGCGCCTCGATCAGCGCCTGCGCCGCCGCCGCGGGGTCGGGCGCCTGCGCCTGCGCCTGCGCGATCTGCGCGCCGCCAGAGATGACGGCGAAAAAAAGCGCGAGACGAAGGAGGACAAGCATCGCAACGCTCCGGGTGGGGATCATCAAGGGTTAGCGCATCCGGCGCGGAGACTCCACCCCGGGGTCGCCCGACGCCGCTGGGACGCATTGCATTGAGCGCCCGGCAGCGCTAAGCGCCGCGCCGGATGCGCGGCGTCATCAGCGCGCGGAGGGACCCGTGCGGCAGTATCTGGACTTCGAGAAAGGGCTCGCGGAGCTCGAAGGCAAGGCGGCGGAGCTGCGCGCGCTCGCCGCGCGCAATCCGGCCATGGACGTGGCCGAAGACGCCGCCAAGCTCGACGAGAAGGCCCGCAAGCTTCTCACCGATCTCTACGCCGATCTCGACCCGTGGTCGAAGTGCCAGATCGCGCGCCACCCCGACCGGCCCCACGCGCTCGCCTACGTCGACGCCCTGTTCACCGAGTTCACGCCGCTCGCCGGCGACCGGGGCTTCGCCGAGGACCGCGCGGTGATCGGCGGGCTCGCGCGTTTCGAGGATCGCCCCGTCGTCGTGATCGGCCATGAGAAGGGGCGCGACACCCGCACCCGGCTCGAGCGCAACTTCGGCATGGCGCGGCCCGAGGGGTATCGCAAGGCGATCCGGCTCATGGACCTCGCCGACCGTTTCGGCCTGCCGGTCATCACCCTGGTCGACACGCCCGGGGCCTATCCCGGCAAGGGCGCCGAGGAGCGCGGGCAGGCCGAGGCCATCGCGCGCTGCACCGAGAAATGCCTCGCGCTCGGCGCGCCGCTGGTCTCGGTGGTGATCGGCGAGGGCGGCTCGGGCGGGGCGGTCGCCTTCGCCACGGCGAACCGCATCGCGATGCTGGAGCACGCGATCTATTCCGTGATCTCGCCGGAAGGCTGCGCCTCGATTCTCTGGAAGGACGCGGAGAAGATGCGCGAGGCGGCGGCGGCGCTGCGGCTGACCGCTCAGGACCTGCTGAAGCTCGGCGTGGTGGACCGCGTGATCGCCGAGCCGGTCGGCGGCGCCCAGCGCAGCCCGGCGGAGGCGATCGCCGAGACCGGACGGGCCATCGGCGCGATGCTGGCGGAAGTCGCCGGGCTGACGCCGGAGCAACTCAGGGCCGACCGCCGAGCCAAGTTCCTCGCGATGGGCCGCCAGTCTCTCGCCTGAGCACGAGCCGCCGGTCTCAGCGGCTGCCGGCGCGCAACTCCGGCGGCTCCACGAACGGCTCGCCGTCGCTCGCCCCGTCGAAGATGCCGCGCAGAAAGCCCGGTGTGAGCCCGGAGAACGGGTTGACCGAAATCCGCGGGTCGCTCGCCGGACCCGAGATGCTGTAGCGGAAGGCGAAGACGCCTTCGCCCGGGCCGCCTGTCAGCAGGCCGCCGATGATCGGCACCCTGCCGAGCAGGCTGTTGACCACGTAAAGCGGCGTGACGACGCCCGAGACGTCGAGCGCGTCCTGCGCGGCGTCGTAGCCGCCGGCGAAGGTGACCCCGAGCAGCGGGCTGCGCGCCAGCCCGTTCTCGACCTCGACGCCCGCGCCGGTCTGCCGGAACTCGGCCTCGATGCGGTCGAAGACGACGCCGCTGTCGCGCAGGGCGCGCGCCGCGGCGTCTGCGTCGGCGGCTTCGGCTAGGCGCGCGAGGGTCGCCGCCCCGACGACGCGCATGCCGTCGATGCGCGCCCGCCCGGTGAGCGGCGGGCCGCTCGCCGCGTCGACGCGCAGCCGCCCGCCGACCCCGCCTGCGAACAGGCCCGCCTCGCGCAACAGCGCGCCGGCGTCCTCCGCATCGACGCGCAAAGCGCCGGGCGCGCTCTCGCCAAGGGCGACGCGGACGGCGCCCGCCTCGCCGACGCGCCCGTCGAAAGTCGCCGTCACGCCGGCCGCGTCTCGGCGCGCCGACCCGGCGCCGGGAGAGAGGGAGAGCCGACCAAGGCCGAGACGGTCCACCTCGATCTCCGCCGTGAAAGGCGTCCCGCCGCCCTCCGGTCCATCGGTCGCCGCCCCGTCGATCGCGTCGGCGAGGCGGGCGAGGTCGAGCAGCGCCCCTCCGATCCGGGCGCGCCACGCCTCGCCCTCGCGGGAGAGCGCCATCGTCGCGTCGGCGAACCCGTCGATGCGCGCGCGGTCGAGCGTCATCTCCAGAAGGCCGCCGCCGGCCCCGAACGCCGCCGAGCCGGCGAGCGCAAGCCCCGGAGCGGTCGCCTCGAAGGCGCGCAGCCTCACGCCTTCCGCGCCGAGCGTCGCCGACGCCGTGGCGCGGCCTGCGGCGCCTGCGGATTTCGACCACGGCAGCGGCGCCGCGTCGAGCGCGAGGCGCGTGAGGTCGATGTCGGCCGCCACCGTCGCCGGCCCGCCCGCCGCGCGCCGGAGCGTGGCGCGCACGCCGACGGACCCGGAGGCCGCCGCGCCGGCATCCAACCCGAACCGGGCGAGGTCATCGGTCGTGAGGACGCCCGACGCCTCGACGGTCGTCTCGTTCGGGCGGAAGCGCTCGCGCCACGCGAGCGACAGCGCCACCCCGTCGAGCGCGCCGTCGCCCGAAAGCCTCAACCCCTCGGTGTCGACCGCAAGCGCGAGGCTGTCTGCGGTGATGCGCCGGTCGAGGCCGGGCGGCGACACGGCGACATCCGTCAGCCGCGCCGTCGCCTCCGCCGACACCTCCGTGAGCGGCAGATCGCGCCGCAGCGGCAAGCGCAGCCGTGTGACGGCTTCCACCGCGCCGACGACCGCGCCGGGCGCGAGGCCGAGCGCGCCGACGAAGCCGAGCGGCGGGCTGTCGAGCACCGTGAGGATCGTCGGCAACGGCCCCGACCCGACGGCCGCGATCTCGGCCGCCGGGTCGGGCCCGTAGACGTCCGGGATCGTCACCGAGGAGCCGGCGAGGTCGATCCGCCCGCCAACGTCCGCGCTCACGCCGCCCGCGCCGAGCGTCAGCGAGAACACGTCGCCGTCGAGCGTCGCCCAGCCCGACGCGCGGTCGATGGGCGGCAGCGGGCGAAAGTAATGCGCTGTCGCCTCCGAGAACGCGAAGGAGAGGCCGAAGTCGGCCGTCTCGGCGTCGAAGACCGCCCCGGCGTCGGCGCGCTCTATCCGCCCCTCGGCGACGTTCGCCGCGATCCAGCGCAGCGCGCCGGGCGCCGCGCCCGGCGGCCAGAGGGCGAGCAGCGCTTCGACGTCGAGCCCCTCGGCCACGGCCTGCGCGGCGCCCCGCCATGGGCCGCCGTCACGCGTGACGGCGCCGGCGGCCGCCAGCGTCGCGCTCCCGAACCACAGCCGCAGGTCGGCGATCTCGACGGAGAGCGGCGCGGTCCGCACCTGCGCGAGCGCCCGACCCCCGTCGAAGGCGACCGGCGCGGCCACGAGGCGCGGGTCGCGCAGCGCGAGGGCGTGAAGGTCGACGTCGAGCGTGACGGACCCGTCGGCGGTCAACGCCGCCTCTCCCGTCGCCTCGACCGTCCCCCCGTCGGCGTCGACGGCGAAGCGCCTGACCTGCGCCGTGCGCGTCGCGAAATCGACCGTCGCCGCTGCGGCGAGCCGTCGGAAGCCCTGAGCTCCGGCGCCCATCGTGACTTGGCCGGGCCCCACCGCGAGCGCCACGTCCAGCGACACGGGGGCGAGGCCCGGTCCCGTCTCCAGCGCCAGGTCCAGCGTCGCCGCCGCGTCGACGTCGGCGAAGGCCCTCGACGCCGGCCAGAGCGCGGCGACGTCGGCGCCGGTGAGCCCGGCGACGCTGCCGGCGGCGCGGCCTGCGCCGTCCGGCCCGACCGAGCCGGCGAAGGCGGCGGCCACGCGCCCGCCGGCGCCGTCCGCTTGCGCGGACACCGAGAAGGCGACGCCTTCCGCCGTGCGGCGCAACCGGGCCGCGGCGCCGTCGGCGCGCCACGCCCTCCCCGCCTGGCGATCGTCGAAGGTGAGGGCGACATCGCTGAGGACGATCTCGCCGAGCGCGTCGAGCGCGAGGATCTCCGCTTCGAGCGCCGCCGCCGGGTCGCCCTCGATCCCGACGCCGGCGACCGAGAGCCGCCCGTCCTCCGACCGGACCGCCACGAGCGAGACGCCGCGCGCCGTCACGCGCCGCGGCCGGAACCTGCCGTCGAGCATGTCGAGCGGGCCTATGTCGATCCGCGCGTTCGGCGCCGCGAACAGCACGCGGCCCGACGCATCCAGCAGGCGCAGGTGGTCGACCTCCAGCCCGGGGCGCGGCGCGTCGCCGGCGGAGAAGGCGATGCGCGCCGCGCCGATCTCGAGCCGCGCGTCGGCGCGCGCCATGGCCGCCTCGATCCGGGGGATGGCGTCCGAAATGTCGATGGGTCCGCGGGCGAGCGCAGCCCAGAGCGCGGCGGCGCCGACGACAAGCAGCGCCAGCGCGCCGGCCGCCATCCGCCCGAGAAGGCGCGCGGCGCGCGCACGGTCGGCCCGGCCGGGTCTGCCGAACCGCGCCGCCGCGCCGCCTGACGGACGCCGGGCCATGGGCGAGATGCGCCTCCTGGGCTTGACCATGACGGACGCGGCGTATGTTCTCGCGCCGAAACCCGTCGCGCCCGCACCTTACGCCGCGCGCCGAACAAGAGGAACACGCCATGACCGACTCAGTGACCGAAGGCGCTCCGGCCCCGGCCTTCGACCTGCCGCGCGACGGCGGCGGGCGCGCCAGGCTCGCCGATTTCGCCGGCAAGACCGTCGTGCTCTACTTCTATCCCAAGGACGACACCTCGGGCTGCACCAAGGAGGCGGTCGGCTTCACGGAAAAGGCCGCGGACTTCGAGGCCGCCGGCGCGGTGGTGATCGGCGTGTCGAAGGACAGCGTGGCCGCCCACGACAAGTTCAAGGCCAAGCATGGGCTCGGCGTGATCCTGCTGTCGGACGCCGAGGGCGACGTCTGCGAACGCTACGGCGTCTGGGCCGAGAAGAGCATGTATGGCAAGAA
>RECW01000140.1 GCA_007693835.1 Paracoccaceae bacterium
TCGGACGCCGACGCGAAGCAGCTCGTGCGGCTGATCGCGGGCATCCCCGCCAAGATCAACCTGATCCCGTTCAACCCCTGGCCCGGCGCGCCCTACGAGCGGTCGTCGTGGGAGCGGATCGAGGCCTTCGCCGAGATCGTGAACCGGGCGGGCTACGCCTCGCCCGTGCGCACGCCGCGGGGGCAGGACATCCTCGCCGCCTGCGGCCAGCTGAAGAGCGCGACCGAGCGCGGGCGGAAGACCCGCGCCGAGATCGCCGCAGAAACCGCCGCAGGCTGAGGCCATGGACGCGCTGGCGGACAAGCGCGTCCTGCTCTGCGTCGGCGGCGGGATCGCCGCCTACAAGGCGCTGGAGCTGATCCGCCTGCTGCGTGGGCGCGGCGCCGGCGTGACGGTCGCGCTGACCCGGGCGGCCGAGCAGTTCGTCACCCCGCTCTCCTGCGCGGCGCTGTCGGGCGCCAAGACCTATCGCGACCTCTTCGACCTCACGGACGAGGCCGAGATGGGCCATATCCAGCTGTCGCGCGCCGCCGATCTGGTGGTGGTGGCGCCGGCGACGGCGGATCTCATGGCCAAGATGGCGGGCGGGCACGCCGACGATCTGGTCAGCACGCTGCTGATGGCGACCGACAAGCGCGTGCTGCTGGCGCCGGCGATGAACGTGCGGATGTGGGAGCACCCCGCGACCCGCCGAAACCGCGAGACGCTGGCGGCCGACGGGGCCGCGTTCGTCGGCCCCGAGATCGGCGACATGGCCTGCGGCGAGACCGGACCCGGCCGCATGGCCGAGCCCCCCGCCATCCTCGCCGCCGTCGAGGCGCTGCTCGCGCCGCCGCGCGGGCCGCTGTCGGGGCGGCGGGTGGTGGTGACCTCGGGGCCGACCCACGAGCCCATCGACCCGGTGCGCTACATCGCCAACCGCTCGTCGGGCAGGCAGGGCGCGGCCATCGCCGAGGCCCTTGCGGCGCTCGGGGCCGCGGTGACGCTGGTGAGCGGCCCGACGAACGAGCCGCCGCCGAAGGGCGCGCAGGTCGTCCGCGTCGAGACGGCGCGGGAGATGCTCGCGGCGGTCGAGGCCGCCTTGCCCGCCGACGCCGCCGTCTTCGCCGCCGCCGTCGCCGACTGGCGGGCGGCGGAGGCGGCCGAGCGCAAGATGAAGAAGGACGGCTCGGGCCGCCCGCCGGCGCTCGCGCTGGTCGAGAACCCCGACATCCTGCGCACCGTCGCCGCCCTGCCGCCCGGCCGCCGCCCGGCGCTGGTGGTCGGCTTCGCCGCCGAGACCGACGACGTCGTCGCCCACGCGACCGAGAAGCGCCGGCGCAAGGGCTGCGACTGGATCGTGGCGAACGACGTCTCCGCCGGAACCGGAATCATGGGCGGAACCGAGAACGCGGTGATCCTGATCGACGCCGAGGGCGCCGAGACCTGGCCGCGCCTCAGCAAGACCGAGACCGCCCGCCGCCTCGCCGCCCGCATCGCCGCGGCCCTCGCCGAGCGCACGGCGGACGCCTGAGCTGCGACCGGCGCGGATCAGACCAGCGGCATCCGGCGATGGACGCCGGGGCGCGCGGGGTCGCGGTGCTTGTCCGGCGCGCCGCGCTCCACCAGCAGGCGCGCGCAGAAGGCGAGGCGGTCGCGGTCGAGCGTCACGCCGAGGCCGGGTCCCTCGGGCAGCGCCAGCACGTTGTTCCGCGGCGCGAGCGGGCCTTCGGCGATGACGTCGAAGGGCTGCATCCGCAGCAGCGACTGGTTCGGCTCTCGGATGTGGGGGTGGGCGGCGCAGGCGTGGAGGTAGGCCGCCGTGCCGAGGCCCGAATCGCCCGAGTAGCACCAGAAGTCGACGCCCATCTCCTCGCAGGCCGAGACGAACCGCAGCATCCGCGTGAAGCCGCCGAAGCCCGCCACGTTCGACACGATGGCGTCGGGCGCGCCGAGGCGCAGGGCCTTCGGCAGATCGGTGTTGTGCGAGGAGAACGGGATGGCGGTGCGGGGGCGGAGCCGCGCCATCTCCTCCATGCCCGCGACCGGGTCCTCCCAGTTGCGCACGCCGAACTCCTCGAAGGCGGGGGCGAGGCGCACGGCGGTCGGCACGCTGAACGCCTGGTTCGAATCGATGCGGATCATCGCATCGGGGCCGAGCGCGTCGCGAAGCGCCCCGACCAGCCGGATGTTGGCGCCCACGTCCGGGTCCGAGACCTTGCCTTCAAAGAAGGTGGTCCCGAACGCCTCGCGCAGCATCAGGCAGTAGTCGACCACCGCCTCGACCGACGCCTCGCCGCCCTTCCCGTCCTGCGCGAGGCGGTAGGAGAAATAGTCGGTGAACGGGATCTCGCGCCGCACCGCGCCGCCGAGCAGGTCGGCGACCGGCCGGCCCCAGAGCCGCCCGCGCAGATCCCAGAGCGCCATCTCGACGCCGCCCCAGGCGCCGAGCAGGTCGAATTCGGTGATCGACTGGACGCCCCGCTGGAACGGCAGGCACGCAAGCTCCGCCCCGGCGATGTCGATGGGGTCGCGGCCGCGCAGCCGCTCGGCCCAGCGGTCGATGATCGCCGCCGACCCGTGGCTCGGCGCTTCGCCGATGCCCACGGCGCCGTCCGCCGTCTCGATCTCGACGATGGTCTTGGAGAACCCGTCGAGCACGCCGTAGGCCCAGACGTAGGGCGCCTCCAGCGGGATCAGGACGGGCGTGGCCCGCACCGCGGCTATCTTCATGGCGAAGCTTTCTCCTCAAGACGTCGCACGGCGGCGCGGCGGGGCAGTTAAGGCTTGCGCCTGTCGGGCGGGCAAGCTTGGATGCGGTCCAGAACCATGAAAAGCCGCCGGCGACGGTCGGCGCGACGCGACAGGGAACACGACATGCCCCGCAAGCCCTTCTCCGAAAGCAACTATGCGCTGCTGCGCCGACAGCTCGCCGAAGGCAAGCTGTCGCGGCGCGAGTTCGTGCGCTACGCGGCGCTGATCGGCGTCTCGGCCGGCGTCGCGGCGAAGACGGCCGGCCTGCCCGGCCGCGCCCGCGCCGAGGACATCCCGATGGGCGGCACTGTCCGCATCGCCATGGGCGTGCAGGACATCTCGAACCCCGCGCAGTACGACTGGCCGCAGAAGTCGAACCTCGCGCGCGGCGTCTGCGAGTTCCTCACCAAGACCGGCCCCGACAACATCACCCGCCCCTGGCTGCTGGAGGGGTGGGAAGCCTCGGAAGACCTGCGCACCTGGGACCTGAAGGTGCGCCCCGGCGTGACGTGGCGCAACGGCCGCGCCTTCACCGCCGAGGACGTCGAGTGGAACATCCGCCGGCTGCTAGCGCCCGAGACAGGCTCGTCGGTGGCGGGCCTGATGGCCGGCTACATGCTTAACACCGACGACGACGGGCGGATGACGCTCTGGGACGCCAACGCCATCGAGATCGTCGACGACCTGACGGTGCGGCTGAACCTCCGCCAGCCGCAGATCGCGGTGCCCGAGCACCTCTACCACTACCCCTTCCACATCCTCGACCCCGAGGAGAACGGCGTCTACGGGGTCGGCTCGAACGGCACCGGGCCCTTCGAGCTGGTCGAGCACTCGGTCGGCGAGCGCGCGATCAAGCGCAAGCGGACCGACGACGGCTACTGGGGCCGACCGGCCTTCCTCGACGAGGTGGTGTTCGTCGACGTGGGCGAGGAGGCGATGGCCTACACGGCGGCGCTCGCCTCGCAGCAGGTCGACGGCATCTACGAAGGCGACGTCGGCCAGCTCGACACCTACCGCACCCTGCCCTTCCTGAAGATCTACGAGGCGCTGACCGGCCAGACCGCCGTCGCCCGCGTCAAGGTGGACCAGGCGCCCTTCGACGACCCGCGGGTGCGCAAGGCGATGCGCCTCTCGGTCGACACGCGGCGGCTGCTGGAGCTCGGCCACTTCAACCTCGGCGCGCCCGGCGAGCACCACCACGTCGCGCCGATGCACCCCGAGTACGCCGAACTGCCCTTCATGGAGCGCGACGTCGAGGCGGCGCGGGCGCTGCTCGCCGAGGCGGGCCACCCGAACGGCATCGACGCCGAGATCGTCACCAAGCGCGACCCGGCGTGGGAGCTGCAGACGGTGCAGGCGATGGCGCAGCAGATGGCCGAGGCCGGCATCCGCGTGAACATCAACATCGTGCCCACCCCCCAGTTCTGGGACAACTGGGACAAGGTGCCGTTCGGCTTCACCAGCTGGGGCCACCGCCCGCTCGGCGTCATGGCGCTCGGCCTCGCCTACCGCTCGGGCGTGCCGTGGAACGAGTCGGGCTTCGCCAACGCGCGCTTCGACGAGCTGCTGAACCAGGCCGAGGCGACGCTCGACGTCGAAGAACGCCGCGCGGTGATGGCGGAGATCCAGACGCTGATGCAGGAGGAAGGCCCGATGGTGCAGCCGCTCTGGCGCTCCACCTTCGTCGCCTACCACGAGCGCGTCGTGGGCTTCGAGCTGAACCCCGGCCTCTACATCCACGCCGACACCTTCGGCGTCCGCGCCTGATCGCAGGTTGACCACGGCGCCGGGCCGCCCTCGGCCCGGCTGCACGCCGCACGACGGAGGGCCGCCGTTGCCCCTCGCTCCCTTCCCCCGCCCCGCGGCCTGAGCCGATGGCGCTGCTGATCCTGCGCCGCGCAGCGCTGATGCTCGCGACGATGCTCGTCGTCTCGGCGCTGATCTTCCTGCTGCTGGAGTTCGACGTCGACAGCGTGGCGGTGAAGGTGCTCGGCCCGTTCTCGACGCAGGAGCAGCGGAACATCTGGCTTGAGGTCAACGGCTACACAGATCCGGCGCTGACGCGCTACCTGCGCTGGCTCGGGTCGATCCTGCAGGGCGACTTCGGCGACTCGCTGCGGTTCCGCCGGCCGGTGGGCGAGGTGCTGTGGCCGCGGCTGGCCAACACCGGCCTGCTGGCGGCGATCGTGCTGTCCACCATGGCGCTCCTCGGACTCAGCCTCGGCGTGCTGGCGGGGGTCCACGAAGGCCGGCTCCTCGACCGGGTGGTGTCGGTCACCTCGGTGGTCACCACCTCGATCCCGGAGTTCGCCTCCGCCGTGTTCCTCAGCGCCGTGTTCGTGTTCTGGCTGGGCTGGCTGCCGGGGACGAGCGGCATGGCGGCGGGCTTCGACCCCTGGCAACTGGTGCTGCCGGTGATGGTGCTGGTGACCTACGGGTTCGGCTACATCGCGCGGCTGACGCGCGCCTCGATGGCCGAAGTCATGCGCTCCAACTACGTCCGCACGGCGCGGCTCAAGGGCCTGTCGCACTGGAGCGTGGTGATGCGCCATGCGCTGCGCAACGCGCTGATCGCGCCCTACACGGTGATCGTGCTGCAGATAAACTGGCTGCTCTCGGGCGTGATCGTGGTGGAGTTCTTCTTCGCCTACAAGGGCTTCGGCGCGCTGCTGCTGGAGGCGTCGCTGTTTCAGGACATCTACATGGTGCAGGCCTGCGCGATCATCGCGGTGGCGGTGGCGGTGATCAGCCAGGCGATCTCCGACATCGGCTACGCCGTGCTCAACCCGCGGATCCGGGTCGGCTGATGGCGCGGCGCACCCTGCTCGGGCGGGCGGTCCGCACCATCGGCGAAAGCTGGCTGTCGATCATCGGCGCGACCATCGTGCTGTTCTGGGTGGTGATCGCGCTGGGCGCCGACATCCTTGCGCCGTTTCCGCCCAACGCCACGCTGACGCCCCTGCAACGGCCGATGAGCCCGGCGATCCTCGCGCCCGCCACCATGCTCGGCCAGACGCCCGCGGCGGCGATCTGCCCGGCCGTGGAGGGCGGGCTCGACTGCGGCACGTTCTGGCTCGGCACCGACGTCATCGGCCGCGACATCCTCAGCCGCATCATGCACGGCGCGCGGACGGTGCTGTTCTACGCGCCGCTCGCCACCCTGCTCGCCTACGCCTTCGGGGCGAGCATGGGGCTGCTCGCGGGGTATCGCGGCGGCTGGGTGGACGACGCGCTGAGCTTCGTCTCCAACGTGATCCTCAGCTTTCCGGTGCTGGTGCTCTATGTGGTGATCATCTCGGTGATCGGCTCGTCGGGGGCCAACATCCTGATCGCGGTCATCTTCGCCTCGGCGCCCGCGATCATGCGCATCGTGCGCGGTCTGACCATGGACATCCGCAACCGCGAATACGTCATGGCCGCGGAGACGCGGGGCGAGCCGGTGTGGCGGATCCTGTTCGTCGAGATCCTGCCGAACGCGCGGGGGCCGCTGATCGTCGATTTCTGCGTGCGGATCGGCTATGTGACCATCACCATCGGGGTGCTCGGCTTCCTCGGCCTCGGCCTGCCGCCGCCGAACCCCGACTGGGGCGGCATGGTGAACGAGACGCGCCAGATGGCGATGGTGTTCCCGCACATGGCGCTGTTTCCGTGCCTCGCGATCACGTCGCTCGTGCTGGGGTTCAACCTGCTGGCCGACGGGCTGAACGAATCGGCGTTGCGCGACTGAACTTCTTCAGCGCGCCGTCATCATCGCGATGCGGATGAGCGCGCGTTCGGCGATGGCGCGTTTCGGCAGCCAGCCGCCGCCGCGCAGGTCCGCTTCAGTCTCGTGCAGCAGGCGCAGCGCCGCCTCGGCCTGCGGCAGCCGCCAGCGCCGGGCCTGCGCCGCGAGCGGCTTCTGCGCCTTCCAGAACACCGGCGGGCGCTGCTTGGCCACCGCCGCCTCGGGGGCGCAGCGTTCGGCCTCCATCGTCGCCAGCACGCCGTGAAGCGCGCGGAAATGGCGGCGGAGCGCCGCCACCACAGCCTCCGGCGCCGCCGGACCCAGACGCGCCGCCGCGGGGCGACCGTCCGCCGCCGCGGCCACCAGCGCGTCGACCACCGCGTCCGACTCGAGCGGCGCGAGGGCCGCGACGTCGGCGGCCGACAGGGGCGCGGGGTCGCCCAGCTTGTAGAGCGCGAGCGTCTCGACCAGCCGCCGGATCGCCTCGGGCGGCGAAGCCTGTCCAAGCGCCTCGAGCGCCGCCAGCGCCTCCGACTCGGCAGCGCCGCCCCCGGCGGCCGCGTACCACTCACGCAACGCCGCCCCGCGCGGCGGATCGGCGTAGCAGGCCAGCGCCCAGGCCGCCTTCGCCTCCTCGAAAACTCTTCTCAGCGGCGAGCGCGCCGCGAGGCTGCCTGCGGTCACCACGAGAAACGCCTCGGGCCCCGCCGCATCCGCCAGCGCCTCGGCGACGGCCGGCGCATCCGGGTCGGCCGCCTCGGTCAGCACCACGCAGCGCCGGCCGGCGAAGAAGCCCCGCGCCCGCAGCGCCGTGTCGAGCGCGGCCGGGTCGCGGCGCAGCACGGGGGCGGCGAGGCGCTCGAGGCGCATCTCCGCTTCGCCCTGCGCGCCGACGACGGCGTGGGCCAGCGCCTCGCGCCGCGCCGCGACCACCGACGGGTCCTCGCCGTAGATCAGCGCGCCCACGGCCGAGGACGGCGGCGCGGCGCAGAAACGGGCGATCTCGGCCGCCTTGGCCTTCACGCCGCCGCCGCGATGCGCAGGAAGACCCGCGTCGCCAGATCCTCGGCGATGCGCCGGGCGGCGTCGTCCGCGGCGACCCGGGTGGCGTAGGGGTTGGCGAGAGTGTTGTAGGCGGAGACCGATCGCGCCACGCCTTGCGTCGTCGGCGTCTCGGCCCCGTGGGGCGTCAGGGCGTAGCGGGCCTCGCCCGTCACGTCGACCCGGGTGATGTCGTCGGTCGGCGTGATGGCGAGCCCGCGTTCGCTGAACGTGAGCGCGACGGTGAGCGTATAGGCGGCGTCGGACGCAGGGTCGCCGAGGCGCCGCCGCAGGGCCCGGCGGAAATAGTATCCCTCCCGTCCCTCGACGCCTTCGAGCCGCACCTGCCCGTGGAGCGCGCCGCCGCCCGCGTCCGGCGCGTAGAGCGGGCGGAAGCCGCAGCCGCCGACGGCCAGGACCAACCCCAGCGCGCCGCGGCGCGTGGGCCGGTCAGACGACCACATTCACGATCCGCCCCGGCACGACGATGACCTTGCGCGGCGCGGCGCCGCCGAGCGCCCGCGCCACATCGGGGTCGGCGAGCGCCGCCGCCTCGACCGCCGCATTGTCGGCGTCGGGGGCGACGGCGATCTCGGCGCGGCGCTTGCCGTTCACCTGAACGGCGATGCGGATCTCGTCGGCCTTGGTCAGTTCCGGGTCCGCCGCCGGCCACGGCGTTTCGGCGACGAGCGTCGCGCGGCCGAGACGCGCCCAGAGCGCCTCCGCCAGATGCGGCGTCATCGGCGCGGTCAGCAGCGCATACGTCTCGAACGCCTCGCGCAGCGCGGCGCCCGGCGCGTCGCCGGCCCTGGCCAGCGTGTTGGTGAAGTCGTAGAGGCGCGCCACCGCCTTGTTGAAGGCGAAGCCCTCGATGTCGGCGGTCACGGCCGCGATCGCCCGGTGCGTGGCCCGACGCAGCGCCAGCGTCGCCGCGTCGTCGGCGAAAGGCGCGCCGGGGCCGGGCAGCGCGTCGGCGGCGCCGTCGACCAGCCGCCAGACGCGCTGGATGTGGCGCGCGGCGCCCTCGGCGCCGGCGGCGGTCCACTCCACGTCGCGCTCGGGCGGGCTGTCGGAGAGCATGAACCAGCGCGCGACGTCGGCGCCGTAGGTCGCGATGATGCGCTCGGGGTCGACCACGTTCTTCTTCGACTTCGACATCTTGACCGAGGGGCCGACCTCGACCGCGCGGCCTGTCGCCGTCTCGACCGCGCCCTCGCCCGACCGCTCCACCTCGTCCGGCGTCAGCCAGCGCCCGTCGGCGCTGCGATAGGTCTCGTGGCAGACCATGCCTTGCGTGAACAGCGCGTCGAAGGGCTCGACGGCGCTTGGCGGCAGATGCCCTGTCCGCGCCATCGCCCGGCACCAGAACCGCGCGTAGAGCAGGTGCAGGATCGCATGCTCGACGCCGCCGATGTACTGGTCGACGTTCATCCAGTAGGCGATGTCCTCGGCCGAGGTCGGCGTCTCCGCGTGCGGCGCGGTGAAGCGCGCGAAATACCACGAGGAATCGGCGAAGGTGTCCATCGTGTCGGTCTCGCGCCGCGCCGGCCCGCCGCAGCGCGGGCAGAGGCAGCGCGCCCAGGTCGGGTGGCGCTCCAGCGGGTTGCCGGGCTGGTCGAACGTCACGTCGTCGGGCAGGCGCACCGGCAGCTGATCCTTCGGCACGGGAACCACGCCGCATTCGCGGCAGTGGATCACCGGGATCGGGCAGCCCCAGTAGCGCTGGCGCGAAACGCCCCAGTCGCGCAGCCGGTAGTTCACCCGCGCCTCGCCGCGCCCCGCCTCGGCGATGCGCCGGATGGTCTCGGCCTTGGCCTCCTCCACCGTCATCCCGTCGAGGAAACGCGAATTGATCAGCCGCCCCGGCCCGACGTAGGCCTCGTCGCCCACGGCGAAGGTCGCGGGGTCGGCGTCGGTCGGGGCCACGACGGGGATCACCGGCAGGTCGTACTTGCGGGCGAAATCGAGGTCGCGCTGGTCGTGGGCGGCGCAGCCGAAGATCGCGCCCGTGCCGTAGTCCATCAGGATGAAGTTCGCGACGTAGACCGGCAGGGTCCAGTCGGGGTCGAAGGGGTGGCGCACGCGGAGCCCGGTGTCGAAGCCCGCCTTCTCCGCGGTCTCCATCTCCTCCTCCGACGTGCCGAGGCGGCGGCACTCGGCGGCGAATTCGGGCAGGCCGGGCAGCTTCGGCTCGAGCGCGCGGGCGAGCGGGTGGTCGGCCGAGATCGCGCAGAACCCGGCGCCGAAAAGGGTGTCGGGGCGGGTGGTGTAGACCTCCAGATCGCGCCAGTCGGGCAGCAGGGCGTTCGCGACCATCTCGAAACGCAGCTGGAGGCCCTCGGAGCGGCCGATCCAGTTGCGCTGCATGGTGCGCACCTTGTCGGGCCAGCGCTCCAGCCCGTCGATGGCCGAGAGCAGGTCGTCCGCCATGGCGGAGATGCGGAAGAACCACTGCGTGAGCTCGCGCCGCTCGACGGGCGCGCCCGAACGCCAGCCCTTGCCGTCGATCACCTGTTCGTTGGCCAGCACCGTCTGGTCGACCGGGTCCCAGTTGACCATCGACGCCTTGCGGTAGACGAGGCCGGCTTCCAGCATGTCGAGAAACAGCGCCTGCTGCCGGCCGTAGTATTCCGGGTCGCAGGTCGCGATCTCGCGCGACCAGTCGAGCGACAGCCCCATCGCCTGAAGCTGCGCGCGCATCGCGGCGATGTTCTCGTATGTCCACTTGGCGGGGTGGACGCCGCGCTCGATGGCGGCGTTCTCGGCGGGCATGCCGAAGGCGTCCCAGCCCATCGGGTGGAGCACGTTGAAGCCGCGGGCGCGCTTGAAGCGCGCCACCACGTCGCCCATGGCGTAGTTGCGGACATGCCCCATGTGGATGCGCCCCGAGGGATAGGGGAACATCTCGAGCACGTAGTATTTCGGGCGCGCGGGGTCGCGTTCGGCGCGGAAGCAGGCCTTCTCGTCCCACGCCGCGCGCCAGCGCGGCTCGACGGTCTGGGGGTCGTAGCGGGCCATGCGTCAATCTCCCGGAGTGCGCCGCCGTCTTACGGTCGGTCCGGGGCGGTTTCAACGGGCGTCGCGCGGGCGGGCGTCGCGCGGGCCGCGCCTCAGCCGGCCGCCTGGCGCTCCTCGAGGCGCAGCTGCCGGGCGCGGACGAGAATCGCGTCCTCGATCTGGCGCGGCGTCTCGCCGGCGACGGGCGCCGGGACCCAGGCGGCCCCGTTCAGCGTCTCGCGGAAGACGGCGACGCGGAGCGACGTCGGGTCGAGCGTGACGTCGGTGATGTAGGCGGTGACCTTGAACCGCTCGTCGGGGCTGCCCGGGCTCGTCGCCCAGTCGGTCGCGATGACGCCGGAGAACGGGTCGGTCGAGGCGATCGGCAGGAAGCTCAGGGTGTCGAGCGACGCGCGCCACAGGAAGCGGTTGACGTTGCCGGCGATCCCCTGATCGGGGCGTCGCGTCGAGGGCCGCCCGCCCTGCCCGTCGCGCACCATGTCCGTGATGCGGCCTTCGGTGACGACGAGCGGCTCCCGCGTGACCTCGCGGATGTCGGTGTCGATGGGCCCTGAGCGGGCGCATGCGGAGAGGGCCGCGGCCATCGCCGCCGCCATCGGCAAGCCTGCGAACGTCTTCGGTCTCACGGCGTCCTCCCCGTCCTGTCGCGCGCCTTCTTAGAGCGGCGGCGCGTCCGGGTGAAGATCGCCCGCAGCCTTGTTGTGCGAAAGTCACAACGCCCCTTGGCGTGGCCACGGGCGGGTCGCGCCGCTTGACCCTGAAGCCCCCCGTGTGGATGACAGAGCCGTCAAGACGTCGCGTCTTCGACGAGAAGATCGACAACTAGCGAGGGACTGAACATGAAAAAGATGATGATGGGCGCCTCCGCGCTCGTGATCGCCGGGGCCTCGGGCGCCGCGGTCGCGCAGGAGTGGGACGTCTCCGTCGGCGGCGGTGTGGTGATCGGCGGCGCCTATGTCGACACGAGCGTCGTGCGCCACAACGAGATGCTGATCCACCGCGTGTCGCCCGAGATCTCGGCGACGATCGTCGCCGACAACGGCCTCACCTTCGGCGGCTACCTCGTTCTGCTGAACGACGGCGACGGCTCGATCATCAACGACGGCTTCGGCGGCACGGTCTCCGGCTCCTTCGGGCAGATCGAGATCGGCACCCATTCGGGCGCCCAGCGCACCGCCCTGCCCCGCGTGCCCCGCACGGCCTTCACCTCGGCCGGTCGCGGCGGCGGCATCCTGTTCGACG
>RECW01000094.1 GCA_007693835.1 Paracoccaceae bacterium
CGACATGGATGTGGTCGACGAGGCGCGCGTTGCGGGCGAGGCCGAACAGGAAGTCCACCTTGTTGGCCTCGCACCACGTCATCAGTTCATCGCGGGCAAAGCCGCTGTCGGCGCGGAGCAGGATCTTCACGCGGGGCCAGCGCGCACGGATCTGCGCGGTGATGCGGGCGATCTCCTCGGTGGCGCCAGCACTGGCGTCGATGTTGGCGCGCCGCAGCTTCGCGGCCAGCAGGTGGTCGCCGCAGACGATGTAGAGCGGCAGGTAGCAGTAGCCGCCGTAGTAGCCGTGGAAGAACCGCCCTTCCTGCTGCCCATGGATGGGGTCGTCGGTGGCGTCGAGGTCGAGGGTGATGCGCGCGGGCGGCTTTGCGTGCGCGTCGAGGAACAACTCGACGAACAGCGCCTCGATGGCGGCAGGGTCGTGGCCGATGCGGCGGTAGCGGTCCGGCCCCTTCGGCGCATGCTCCAGCCTGTTCAGCGTGCTCTTGCCCGCCAGCGGCGCGAGGCCGGGCCTGCGCGCCTCGATCCGACCGAGGGCTGCGCCGAGGGCCGGATCGCGGCGCAGGTCGTCATGGTCGACCAGGTCCTCGTAGCCGAGTGCGATGCCGAACACGCGCTGGCCGACCAGCGTCGCCACGTCGTGGCTCACTCGCCCCGGCATCCGGCCATCGCTGAAGCAGGCGGCGAAGCGGTCGACCAGCCGGATGGCCCGGTCCGTGGCGCCCAGCAGCAGCGCGCCCGCGTCCGAGGTGATCGCGCCGCCGCCGAAATCCGCCACCACGGCGCGTCCATCGACGCGTGCAAAACTCATCGACTTCAGGCTACACTCTGTCGGCATCGGGGGCTTCCGGTCGGTCGGCGCAAGTGTCTGTTCGCACTTACACTTTACCGATCAACCGCCCCGATGCACCAGACATTCGTGAGAGATGCGGGCTAGCAGTGGGCCCTATGTTGAAGCTTCTCTTGAGAGCGTGAGAGATCCGCACCTGCGTGATGTTTGGAAAGTTGTTAAAAATGATATAGTTTTAGAACTATACCTTGAAGATTTATCTGACGATAAAATAATACAATCGGTGAAATTTCCTGGTGAAATTAATGATGCAGAGTTTTATGTTGAAGGATCTTATTTCACCAAATTAGATTTTGGTGAACCATTTTTCATTCTATAAATCTTGATTTTTTAAATGCCGGTTATAGCAAATACGCAAATATCTTCACTGGGTTGTATGGGAGTGTTACATTAAAGCCTGACGATGTGCGCAGTTTTAAATTTTACTTTAATGGACCAAGCGTAACCTACACTTATATTGACGAGGCGTATCTAGACGCTTTATTTTACGAGTTTGCGTTCCCTGGTGATTTTAAAATTGATGTATTCAACGGTAAAACCGTATTTTTCGACGAGAATGGGGCTCAGAACATACCCCTTGTGCCTTTGCCAGCTCCAGCCCTGCTCCTGATCAGCAGTTTGGGCGCCATGGCGGCGGCATGTTACAAGAAGGTGGTGTGAGCATTTCGCTTGCGTTCAGATTGCTCCTCGCGCTCGAACTCGATAAGGAATTTTGAGTATAGAGCAGTCATCTGGGTTTCATGTCGCCCGAATCGTTCCAGCACGTCGTGATGACCCGCTTCAACCTGGCGACGCCCGGTCGGGAGAGCGCGATCCGCATCCGTCCGGGATGGCTCTCCGGTCGTTTCGACCTGTTCGAACGGTACTGCCTGCCCTCGATGGCGGCGCAGACGCGGCAGGACTTCGACTGGATCGTCTACTTCGACGTCGACACGCCCGCTTCGTTCCGCGAGCGGATCGAGCGCTGCCGGGAGGTCCGGCCGTTCACGCCCTACTACACGCCGCTGTTTCTCAGCGAGGGCTGGCCGCGGTCGATCCGCGAGACCTTCGGCGAGACAGCGCCGCGCCTGCTGACGACGCGGCTCGACAACGACGACGCCCTGGCGCGCGATCATGTCGAGCGCCTGCAGGCCGCGGTGGCGCCCTTCGACGGGGCGCGCGCCTCGTTCAACTTCACGAACGGGTTCCTGCTGAACGGCGGCCGGGTCTATGCGCACAGGCATCCCGCCAACGCCTTCGCGAGTCAGCTCGAGCCCTGGGGCGCGGAGACGCGGACCGCGTCTTCTATCCCGCATCTCGACATGGCCGACTACGGCCCGGTCATCCAGATCCCCGGCCCCGGCGGGTGGCTTCAGGTGATCCATGACGGCAACGTCTCCAACCGCACGGCAGGACGCCGCGTCGCGCCGGACGCGGCGCAGGACCGGTTCCCGGCGGAGGTTCTGGGCGATCTGGCGCCGTTCGGTCCGATCGAGGCGATGCTCGACCGGTTCGTGGAGGGTCCCGCCCGCGCCGCCCGCGCCGGCGCCACGCGGATCGCGAAGCGCATCCTGCGCCGCCCCAGCCGGCTTTAGCGGTTCGACCGGATCGGAAGCGTCCCGCGCCGTTCGAGCCCTCCGTTCCGAACGCTGAGCGATTGGTCGGATTTTCTCCATCTCCGCCGCCGCAGCCCGGACCTAAGCCGAGACGATCCTGCGAACCCGGACCGCTCGGCGGCTCTCATGGGCGACGCCGCGAAGCGCTCGTTCCGGTCCTGCCGCACCGCAACATTTTTCACGCGCGTACATTGCTTCTCCACAGGCTTTGCGGCATTGCCCTGCGCGACAGCCTGGCCCGCCGCCGACAGAGAGCGCCCCGATGCCGCAGATCTCCCCGAACATGACGCCCATTCCCGAACTCTACGTGTCGTCGGAGAGCGCGGCGAAGCTCAAGCTTCAGGCGGCGGAGCTGCCGTCCTGGGATCTGACGCAGCGCCAGCTCTGCGATCTCGAACTGCTGATGAACGGCGGCTTCCATCCCTTGACCGGTTTCCTCGGCGAGGCGGACTACGACAGCGTGGTGGAGCGCATGCGTCTCGCGGACGGCCGGCTCTGGCCGATGCCGGTCACGCTCGACGTCTCCGAGGCCTTCGCCGCGACGGTCGAGCCCGGGCAGGACGTCGCGCTGCGCGACGCCGAGGGGGTGATCCTCGCCATCCTGTCGGTCAGCGACAAGTGGACGCCCGACAAGCGGCGTGAAGCCGAGAAGGTGTTCGGGGCCGACGACCGGGCGCATCCGGCGGTCGACTATCTCCACGCCAAGGCCGGGCCAGTCTATCTCGGCGGTTCCGTGACCGGACTTCAGCCGCCCGTGCATTACGATTTCCGCGCCCGGCGCGACACGCCGAACGAGCTGCGCGCCTATTTCCGCAAGCTCGGATGGCGGCGCGTGGTGGCGTTCCAGACGCGCAACCCCCTCCACCGCGCGCACCAGGAGCTGACCTTCCGCGCGGCGCGCGAGGCGCAGGCGAACCTGCTGATCCACCCGGTGGTCGGCATGACCAAGCCCGGCGACGTGGATCATTTCACGCGCGTGCGCTGCTACGAGGCGGTGCTCGACAAGTACCCAGCGGCGACGACCCATCTCTCGCTGCTGAATCTCGCCATGCGCATGGGCGGACCCCGCGAGGCGGTCTGGCACGGAATCATCCGTCGCAACCACGGCGTGACCCACATGATCGTCGGCCGCGACCACGCCGGTCCCGGCAAGAACAGCAAGGGCGAGGACTTCTACGACCCCTACGCCGCGCAGGAGCTGTTCCGCGAGCACGAGGCCGATATCGGCGTCGAGATGGTCGACTTCAAGCAGATGGTCTACGTGCAGGAGCGTGCGGAGTATCAGCCGCGCGACGAGGTCGAGGAGGGCATGACCATCCTCGACATCTCCGGCACCGAACTCCGTCGCCGCCTGCGCGAGGGGCTCGAGATCCCCGACTGGTTCAGCTTTCCCGAAGTGGTGGCGGAACTGCGCCGCACCTCGCCGCCGCGCGCGAAGCAGGGCTTCACCGTGTTCTTCACCGGGCTCTCCGGCTCGGGCAAGTCCACCATCGCCAACGCGCTGATGGTCAAGCTGATGGAGCTGGGCGGCAGGCCGGTCACGCTGCTCGACGGCGACGTGGTGCGCAAGCACCTGTCCTCCGAGCTCGGCTTCTCAAAGGAGCACCGCGACCTCAACATCCGCCGCATCGGCTATGTGGCGAGCGAGATCACCAAGAACGGCGGCATCGCCATCTGCGCGCCGATCGCGCCCTACGCCCAGACGCGCAAGGACGTGCGCGCCATGGTCGAACAGTACGGCGCTTTCGTCGAGGTGCACGTCGCGACCAGCATCGAGGAGTGCGAGCGGCGCGACCGCAAGGGCCTCTACAAGCTGGCCCGTGAGGGCAAGATCAAGGAGTTTACCGGGATCTCTGACCCCTACGAGGCGCCGGAGACGCCGGAGCTGCGCGTCGACACCGTTCAGGTGGCGCCGGACGACTGCGCGCAGGACGTGATGCTGAAGCTCGAGGCCCTCGGGCTGATCGGCTGAGCGGCGCCATGCGCGACCACGCCATGACGGCGACGCTCGTCCGCCTCGCCCGCGAGGCGGGCGCCGCCGTCATGGCGGTCTACGCCCGGGACTTCGAGGTCGCCGCCAAGGCCGACGAGAGCCCCGTCACCGAAGCCGACCTCGCCGCAGACCGCGTCATCGTCGACGGCCTCGCCGCCGCGTGGCCCGACATCCCCGTGGTGACCGAGGAGCGCGCCGAGAGCCACGATCTCGGCGCCGGCCGCACGCATTTCCTCGTCGACCCGCTCGACGGCACGAAGGAGTTCGTGCACCGTCGGGGCGACTTCACGGTGAACATCGCGCTGATCGAGGACGGCCGACCGGTGGCGGGGGTGGTGTTCGCGCCGGCGGTCGGGCGGCTGTTCCGCACCGATCCCGCTGGCGGGGCCGTCGAGGAGCGCGAAGACGGAACCGCCGCGCCGATCGCCGTCGCCGACGCCGACAACGCGGCGCTGCGCGTCGTCGCCTCGAAATCCCACCGCGACGCCGCGACCGACGCCTACGTCGCGCGCTACAGCGTCGGAACCTTCCGCAGCGCGGGCTCCTCGCTCAAGTTCTGCCTGGTGGCCGCCGGCGAGGCCGACCTCTACCCCCGCCTCGGCCGCACGATGGAGTGGGACACCGCCGCGGCCGACGCCGTGCTGCGCGCCGCCGGCGGGCGCACGCTCGTCCTCGGTTCGGACACGCCCCTTCTCTACGGCAAGTGCGACCGCGCCAACCCGTTCTTTGTCGCCTGCGGGCGCGGGGTGCGCCTGAGTTCGTGACGGCAGGCGCCGGCTGGACCGCGCGCTGCGGAAGGACCACATCGCGCGGAGATTTCGTCAAGGCGCGTCGCCGGGTCCTGTTCGCCATCTCCGGGGTCGCCCGCGCGCTCAGACGGGGCGCAGTGCGACCGTCGGGGCGCCCGCCGTCCTCCTCCTGCAGGGGCCGCGCTCCCCGTTCCGAAGCCGATCGACACAGGACCGTCGGGGGAGCGCCGACCGAGACGACGCCTCAGAACCTGTTGAGAGTCCAGGAGACGACGTCGCGCCAGAGACGGACCGCCCGCGCGGTCGGCCGCCTCGCCGTCGCGCGCTGACGGGCGAGCGCCGCGACGGCGATCTCCGGAGGGCACGGAAGGCGGGTCGCCGGATCGACGTAGACCGGATGCAGGATCAGCGCCGCAGCCACGAGCTCGTCGAGGGTCAGGCGCCGGGCGCGCGGGGGCGGATCCGCATCGTCCGTCAGTCCCCAGCCTGCGTAGAAAGGCCGACCGAAGCACGTGACCGCCCTGCAGCGCAGCAGGGCTTCGAAGCCGGTCAGGGAGGTGATCGTCGCGACACGGTCGCACCAGGCGAGGCACGCCGCCATGTCGGCGCGGACCACCGTCGCATCGGCGAGCCGGGCGACGGCTTCGGGCGCGGCTGCGCCTGCGCGCAACCCGGTCGCGACGTCGGGATGGGGCTTGTAGAGCAGGAAGGCGTCGGGAAACCGGGCGCGGGCGGCTTCGAGCAGCGCGAGATCGGTCCGCACGGCGCCCGCGCCGAGGCGGATCGAGGCGTCGGTCGCCACCTGCCCCGGCACCAGCACCGCCTCTCGGTCGGCGCGGTCGGGCAGAGCCTCGTCGCCGCCGAGATTGTATTTGGTGACGCCGAGCGCGGCGACGGCCGCGCGGAGCCGCGCCGCGCGGGCGAGCAGTCCGGGCGTGAAGTCGGCCTCGGCGACCGTCGCGTCGAAGGCGTTCGGCGCCGTCGCGTCGAAATGGGGCGCTCCCGCGCGGATGGTCAGCGAGAGCGGCGGCGTATGCCGCAGCCCGAGCCCGACCGAGCGCAGGAATCCGTCCTCGACGCGCAGGGCGGCGTCGTGCGCCGCCGCGCCGCCGCCCCAGAGGACCGCCCCTCGCCCCGCCCCCGACCGCGCGGCGACCGGCGGCCCGTCCGGTCCGGTGAGGAAGGGCGCGAGGCAGCGGCGCTTCCAGCGCGTCATGCCGACGAGCCTGAGCGGGCCCCGCGCCGCCATGGCGCGCGCGCGCAGCAGCGCCTGCGCGTCGACGGCCTCGGCGAGCGTCAGGGGCTCGCCGGTCCAGGGCGACACGCCTTCGGCTCCCGCAAGCAGGGCCGCCGCATCGGGCGCCGGTCGGCCGGGGGTCGCGATCCCGCCGAGCGTGGCCCAGACGAGCGTGGCCCAGACGAGCGCCGGCGCCTCGTCTTCGGCGCCCGCCCCCGGCGATGCGAACACCGCCTCCAGACGTTCGGGATCGACGGCCGCGAGATCCGGGCGGACGGCGATGTCCGCGTCGGGAAAGGCGGCGCGCGCCGCGGCGAGCGCCTCTCGCGACAGCGCCACCGCCCGGGGTCGGGCCGCCTTCGCGCGCACCGCAGGCCAGAACAGCGCCTCGGCCCGGATGCGCCCGAGCGCCATGGCGACGCCGTCATGGCGCTCGGGCGGACGTTCGGACGCTCGCCCGCGGAGCGGACTCGGCCAGCGCGGCAGAACGGGCGGCAGAACGGGAATCGCCGGTGACGCGCGCATGGCGCCGACCTGAAAACTGATCACGGCTCCAATCCCCGGCCGGGCTCGACGTCGCGAGCCCTGAGCGCGCCATGCGCCAGCTGTCGACCCCGATATGGTCCTAATCCGCGACCGCCGAGGTTTCAACGCGGCGGACAGGCGATTGGAGCCGTTCCGGCTTATCAGGTTCGCGTTCTGAGGTCCTCATCATGACTGAGGGACCAGCGGGGGCGCGACCGAGAATTACTTCGATCCAAGCGTAGCTGCGCTCCGCAAGCAAGCGCCGTCACGCTGGGCGGCGGCGACAGATCAAGCGGGGAGTCGGCGCCATTCGTTTGCACGGAGCGTCGGGGTGCTGTCGACACAGCGTTGACATGGGCGTGGCTTGCAAAAGGCCTCCCGTGCGGAAGGACTATCAAGCACTTGTGTTGTTTGGATATTTTGGTTGCGGGGGCAGGATTTGAACCTGCGACCTTCAGGTTATGAGCCTGACGAGCTACCGGGCTGCTCCACCCCGCGACACCGATGCGCAGACCTTTTTTGACCCTCTGAACCCAAGGGACTGCGGTCATTCGCTTCGTGAAGCCGTAGGTAGCCCGCCCTCCGCCGCGGCGCAAGCCCCCAGCCTGCAAGGCGCGCTTCCCGCGCCGCGCCGTCATGCTGAGGCGGGACACGTCTCAGGCGTCGTAGCCGGCGCCCTGCGCCCAGGTCCAGGCGTCGGCGATCATGCGGTCGAGGTCGGAGCGCCTCGCTCGCCAGCCCAGCTCGGCCAGCGCCAGCGCCGGGTCGCAGACGAGGCGCGCCGGGTCTCCCGGCCGGCGGGGGCCGATGCGCGCCGGGATCGGCCGACCCGTCACGGCGCGTGCGCGCTCGATCACCTCGCGCACCGAATACCCTCGTCCGACGCCGAGATTGGCCGTCAGGCTCTCGCCGCCCCGCAGCAGACGCTCGAGACCGAGCAGGTGGGCCTCGGCCAGATCCCCGACATGGATGTAGTCGCGCACGCAGGCGCCGTCGGGCGTCGGATAGTCGTCGCCATGCTGGACGATCGCCTCGCGTCGGCCGAGCGCCGCCTCGAGCACCAGCGGTATCAGATGCGTCTCGGGCCGGTGCTGCTCGCCGATGGTCGCTTCGGCCGCCGCGCCGGCCACGTTGAAGTAGCGGAACACCACGGCGCGCAGGCCGTGCGCCGCGCCGAAATCGGCGAGCATCCGCTCCACCGCGAGTTTCGTGGCGCCGTAGGGATTGGTCGGGCGTTGCGGGGCGTGTTCGGGGATGAGGGCTAGGTCGGAGTCGCCATAGACGGCGGCGGTCGAGGAGAAGACCAGCCGCCCCACTCCCGCGTCGCGCATCGCCTCGAGGAGAGTGAGCGTGCCGCCCACGTTCTCGCGCCAGTAGCGCCCCGGCTCGGCGACCGACTCGGCCACGAGCGACAGCGCCGCGAAATGCATCACCGCCTCGGGCCGATGCGCGGCGAAGGCGGCGTCGAGCGCGGCGCGGTCGAGCAGGCGCCCCTCGACGAGAGGGCCGAACCGGACGGCCGCGCGCCATCCCGTGCGGAAGTCGTCGAAACACACCGGAACATGCCCCGCCTCGGCGAGGGCGCGGCAGGCGTGCGAGCCGACATAGCCGGCGCCGCCGGTGACGAGGACGGTCGCCATCTCACCCCCTTCCGAAATCGTCTTCGAAGCGGAGGATGTCGTCCTCCTCGAGATAGGCGCCGGTCTGCACCTCGATGATCTCGACGGGGATCTTGCCCGGGTTCGCGAGGCGGTGGACGCAGCCGAGCGGCAGGAACACCGACTCGTTCTCGCGCAGCAGGATCACCTCGTCGTCGCGGGTCACCTCCGCCGTGCCGCGCACCACCACCCAGTGCTCGGCCCGATGGTGGTGTTTCTGCAGCGACAGCTTCTTGCCCGGCGCGACCTGGATGCGCTTCACGCGGAAGCGGTCGCCGAGATCCATTGTCTGGTACCAGCCCCAAGGCCGGTGGACGCGCGCGGGCTCGGTCGCCTCGCGCCGGCCGCCGGCCGAGAGCGTCGCGACCAGCCCTTTGATCTCCTGCGCGCGATCGAGCGGCGCCACCAGCACCGCGTCGGGCGTGTCGACCACCGCCAGCCCCTCGACGCCGATGGCGCAGACCAGCCGGCCGTCGCTGCGCAGATAGCTGTCGCGGCAGTCGACCGCCACCGCGTCGCCCTCCAGCGCGACGCCCGTCGCGTCCTTCGGCGACTGCGCCCAGAGCTCGCGCCAGTCGCCGATATCGGACCAGCCGAAATCGGCCTCGACCACCGCCGCCCGGTCGGTCTTCTCCATCACGCCGTAGTCGAAGGAGATCTTCGGCGCGTCCGCGAAGGCCGGACCGAGGCGGAGCGCGCCGAGGTCTTCGACGGCGCCGTCGAGCGCGGCGGCGACGGCGGCGGCGGCTTCCGGGGCTCGGGCGGCGATCTCTGCGCGGCCGGCTCCGGCCGCGAAGCAGAACATGCCGCCGTTCCAGAGGCAGCCTTCGGCGATCAGGCGCGCGGCGCGCTCGGCGTTCGGCTTCTCGACGAAGGCGGCGACGCGGCGGACCCCGGACGGCAGGGCCGCGCCGGGCCGGATGTAGCCGTAACCGGTGGCGGGCCCCGAGGGCGTCAGCCCGAAGGCGACGAGATCGCCCGCCGCCGCGATCGCCGCCGCCCGACGGGCGGCGGCGGCGAAGGCGGCCGCATCGGGGATCAGGTGATCCGACGGCAGCACGAGCACCACGGCGTCCGGATCGCGCCGCGCGGCCCATTCGGCGGCCGCGGCGATGGCGGGCAGGGTGTCGCGCGGCTCGGGCTCGATCAGCATGTCGATCGCGACGCCCGCCGCGGCGGCCTGATCGGCGGCCATGAACCGGCCGCCCGCGCCCGTCACGACGAGCGGGCGTCCGAAGACCGGATCCGCCGCCACCCGCGCCAGCGTCCGCTGGAACGGAGAGCCGCCGCCGAGGATCGGCACATGCTGCTTGGCGAAGTCCCGCCGCGACAGAGGCCAGAGGCGGGTGCCGGACCCGCCGCAGAGAATGACAGGAATGATCATGAACGCTCGTACCCGTTGACCGCCGAAGCCGAGTCTATACGGCGCCCGTCGCTCAAGACAGCGTAAAACTCGGACCCGGACCCCGGGCGAGCCGCGGTCACCGGCCGTCCCGGGGGCGGTCCAGCTCCGCCCGGGCGGCGGCCAGCAGGCGCGCGACGAGCGCGACCGCGCGGTCGGGATCGGCGGCTTCGGCGTAGCCGCGGAGCTCCGGCGCGTTGCCCGAGGCGCGCAGGTGGGCGATCTCGTCGCCCGAGAGGGTCAGCCGCACGCCGTCGAGCGCGTTCACCGACAGCACGGCCTCGACGCCGATCGCCCGGGCGAGCCGTTTTTGCACGGCCGGATCGGCGGCCAGCGTCTCGAGAAAGGGCCCGCTCCGCTCGGCGCCGATCCCGGTCAGGCGGTCGCTGGCGGTGACGCGGGCGGGCGCCTCGGCGACGAGCGCCGAGAGCGGCGCCGTGCGCCGGGCCGCCTCGCCGAGCAGGGCGAGCATCGGCAGCAGCGCGTCGCGCGTCGGCAGCGGCGCGATCGTCCCGCCGCCGGGCGCGGGCGCGGGTGCGCCGAGCAGGAATCCGCCATTGGCCTCGTACCCCACGGGCAGGCGCGCGCCCTCCGCCGCGAGCCGCTCCAGCGCTTCGATCACGAAGGGCGAGCCGATGCGCGTGCGCGCCACGCGCGCGACCCAGCCCGACCGCTCCAGCGCGGTGCTCGACGAGATCGGCGTCGCGACGGCGTCGGCCCCGAGACTGCGCGCCGCGAGCAGCCCCACGACGTCGCCGCGCAGGAAGACGCCGCGCTCGTCGGCGATCAGCGGCCGGTCGCCGTCGCCGTCGGTGGTCACCAGCGCGTCGAGGCGGTGCTCCGCGGCCCAGATCCGCGCCTGCTCGGCGTCCTCGGCGCTCACGGCTTCGGTGTCGACAGGGACGAAGACGTCCGCGCGGCCGAGCGCCACGATCCGCGCCCCGAGCGAGGAGAGCGCGTCCGCGATCAGATCCCGCCCGACGGCGCTGTGCTGATGCACGCCGATCGTCAGCCCCGCGAGCGCGTCCTGACCCAGAAAGTCCAGATTGCGGGCGCGATAGCGCGACAGCGCCTGCGCGTCGGCGCGTTCGCCGCCGGGTCGGGCCGCAGGCGCCGGGACGCGGCCGCGGGCGGCCAGGATCCCGGCCTCGTCCGCCTTCGTGATCTCGCCCTCTGGTCGGTAGAACTTGAGGCCGTTGCGGTCGAAGGGAATGTGGCTGCCCGTCACCATGATCGCAGGCGCTCCCTGCGCGGCGGCCTCGAGCGCCAGCGCCGGGGTCGGCAGCGCCCCGCAATCGACGGCGTCGACGCCCGCGGCGCGGATCGCGGCGCGGCAGGCGGCGGCGATCCCGGGCGAACTCGGCCTCAGATCGCGTCCGACCAGCACGAAGGCCGCTGGGCGGCCCTCGCCCGCAAGATGCGCGAGAAACGCCAAGACGTAGCCGGCGACCACCGCGTCGGTCATGTCCGCGACGAGGCCGCGCAATCCGCTCGTGCCGAACTTCATGACGTTCCTCCCATCTTCGCGAACGCCCGGATAGCAGACGAAGGGGGTCTCGCACATCCTCAGCTGTCGAGGCGACCGACGCCGGGACGTTCACGGAAGACCTGGCCGCCTGGATGGTCCGCGACCGGCGGCCTCGGACGCGTCGCGCACGCCCTTCGCCTCGCGGCGCGCAGGCGGCGCCGGCGGGGCGTCAGGGGCGCGCGCGGCCGTCGGCGACGCGGCGGCG
>RECW01000066.1 GCA_007693835.1 Paracoccaceae bacterium
CGCCTGCACGCACCAGTCCTGCCAGAGGAAGCTGTGGCGCCGGCGGGTGCCGAAATCGGCGATGCCGCAGCGGTCGAGCTTGCGCAGGCGCTCGATCTTCTCCCAGACGCGGGCCATGGCGCGGGCGTAGAGCACCTGAAGCTCGAACTTGCCCATCTCGCGCAGCATGGCGCGCGAGCGCAGCTCCATGATGACGGCCAGCGCCGGGATCTCCCACATGGTGACGTCGCACCACCTGCCCTCGAAGGTCAGCGCCCACTGCTCGCCCTGCCTTTCGAGGTGGTAGTCGGGGAAGCGGAACCCCTCCAGCCACTCGATGAAGTCGGGCGTGAACATCCAGCGCTTGCCGTAGAAGGTGTTGCCGCGCAGCCAGGTCGACTCGCCCCGGCTGAGCGACAGGCCGCGGATGTGGTCGAGCTGCTCGCGCAGTTCGCCCTCGTCGATCAGCCGGGCGAGCGGCACGGATTTCGTGCGGTTGATCAGGCTGAAGGTGACGCGGGTGTCGGGGTTGTGGCGGCGGATGCTCTGCGCCATCAGCAGTTTGTAGAAATCGGTGTCGATCACCGAACGAACGATCGGGTCGATCTTCCAGGTGTGGTCATGGACCCGCGTGGCGATATCGACCATCGGCGCCGCTCCCGTCCGGGGCGTCTCCGCCGCGCCCCTTCAGCGCGCGCACCAGCACATTTTTTGCGCGCCGGGTCAATGTCGGCGGTCGGTTCAGCCGAAAAGGTCGTCGTCTCCGCGCGGCGGCTCGGCGCCGCCGCCGGCGTGGTCGGCCAGCAGCCCCGCCTCGCGCAGATCGCGCAGCCCCGGCAGGTCTCGGGCGCTCTCGAGCCCGAAATGGTCGAGGAAGGCGTCGGTGGTGACGTAGGTGACCGGGCGGCCCGGCGACTGGCGCCGCCGCCCGAGCCGCACCCAGTCGAGCGAGATCAGCAGGTCAAGGGTGCCCTTGGAGACCGCGACGCCGCGGATCTCCTCGATCTCGGCGCGGGTGACGGGCTGATGATAGGCGACGATGGCGAGCGTCTCGATGGCCGCGCGGCTGAGCTTGCGGTGCTCGACCAGATCGCGCCGCATCAGGAAGCCGAGGTCGGGCGCGGTGCGGAACGCCCAGGCCTCGCCGATGCGGCGCAGCTCCACGCCGCGCCCGACATAGCGCGCCGCGAGGCGTTCGAGCGCCGCCTTCGGGTCCGACCCCGCCGGCATCCGCTCGGCGAGCATGCGCAGCGTCATCGGTTCGGCGGCGGCGAACAGCAGCGCCTCCACCATCCGCTCCTGCTCGGCGGGTTCGGGGGCGTCGAACAGGCGGTCCAGATCGCCGTCGCTCATGGCGTCCTCGGGCGCAGGTGGAGAGGGGCGAAGGGCGCCTCCTGGCGCAGCTCCGCCTCGCCGCGGCGGGCGAGTTCGAGGGCCGCGACGAAGGTGGAGGCGATGGCGCTGCGGCGGCGCTGGGGCGTGTCGATCCACTCGTGGGGCAGGAACAGCGCCAGCGTCGCCCAGTCCCGCACGCCAGGCAGGGCGGCGCGCAGGCGCTCGAAGGCCATCTCCAGCGTGTAGACCGGCGCGCGGCGCATGTGGAGCGGCTGATACGCCTCGCGCGTGCGGACGCCCGCGTAGGCCTTCAGCAGGTCGGCCAGCGTCGCGCCCCAGGCGGTGCTCCGCGCGTCCTCGGGCGCTTCGGGTTCGCCGCGGGCGAAGAAGTCGCGGCCGAGGCGGTCGCGCGCCATCAGACGCTCGGCTGCGCGGCGCACCGCCTCCAGCCGTTCGAGCTGGCGGGCGAGGCGCTCGGCCATCTCCGCGCCCGACGGGCCGCCGTCGGCGGGAGCGGCGGGCAGCAGGAGGCGCGACTTCAGGAACGCGAGCCACGCCGCCATCACCAGCCAGTCGGCGGCGAGTTCGATGCGCAGCCGCCGCGCCTCGGCGACGAAACGCAGGTATTGCTCGGCCAGCTGCAGGATGGAGACGCGGCGGAGATCGACTTTCTGGCTGCGCGCCAGCGTCAGCAGCAGGTCGAGCGGCCCTTCGAACCCCTCGATGTCGAGACGCAGCGCCTCCGCGTCGTCGCTTTCGGGCGCGACCGCGCCCGAGGGAAAACCGGGCGCGAAGTCGTCAGCCATGCGCCTTTCCGGCGAGGACGGCTTCGAGTTGCGCGGCCATCACGTCGTCGCCCTCCCACGGCTCTGGCGCCGGCGCGCGGGACGCCTCGGCCTTGGCGAGGGTCGCGCCGTCGAACAGCGGCGTCGCCTCCGCCGCCGCCTCCATCTCGGCCATGTCGGGCGAGCAGTGCAGGATGACGTCGCACCCGGCCGCGAGCGCGCGCTGGCACCGGCTCGCCACCGGGCCGTCGAGCGCGCCCATCGACAGGTCGTCGGTCAGGATCAGCCCCTTGAAGCCGATGTCGCGGCGAATCAGCGAGATCACGCGCGGGGAGAAGGTGGCGCAGGCGGTCGGGTCGATCGCGTCGTAGCGCACATGGGCGGTCATCGCGAAGGCGACGTCGGCGAAGGGACGGAAGGCGGCGAAGTCCGTCGCCTCGAGGTCCGCCCTTGGCGCGCCGACGACCGGCAACGTCTCGTGGCTGTCCTCGGCGGCGCGGCCATGGCCGGGGATGTGCTTGATGACCGGCTGCACGCCGCCGGCGAGCAGGGCGTCGACCACGATGCGCCCGCGGCGCGCCACAGTCGCCGCGTCGGACCCGAGGGCGCGGTCGCCGATCACGGCGTGGGCGCCGGGGGCGGGCGCGTCGAGCACGGGGGCGCAGTTCACGTCGATCCCGCAGCGCCAGAGCTCCCGCGCGATCAGCCGGTAGCGCAGGCGCAGCGCCTCGTCGGCGGCGGCGTCGTCGAGGCCGCGGATCATCGCGGCGACGTCGTCCCACGCCCGCCACGTCGGCGGCCCGAGGCGCTGAACACGCCCGCCCTCCTGATCGACGAAGATCCGCGCGCGGCGGCCGACGCAGCCGCGCAACTCGGCGATCAGCGTCACCAACTGGTCGTAGTCGCGGACGTTCCGCGAGAACAGGATGAACCCCCAGGGGTCGGCGTCCCGAAAGAACGCATACTCGCGCTCGGTGAGCGCCGGCCCTTCCAGACCGTAGACGATCGCGCGCGGCGCCATCAGCGTGGCCTCACTGTAAGACAATCCTCGCCCCGCGCGCGCATCGCGCCGCAGAGCGCGCGCGCCTCGTCGAGGGACTCGAAGGGGGCGGCGCGGAGCAGGTGGAGCGTCCGGCCGTTCTGCTCCGTGACGCCGAGCACGGGTTCTCGACCGGCGAGGACGTCGCCGTTGCGGCCGCTGATCTCGCGCCACATGCGCGACGCGTCCTGCGGCGTGAGATAGGCGCCGAGCTGGATCATCGGCCCGGTCGGCGCGTCGCCGGCGTAGGAGACCGCCGGGGCGCCGGCGGCGGCGGCCGGAGCCTGCGCCGCGACGATCACCGCGCCGAGCCGCGGCGGCGCGGGGCTGCGGGCCGGGGCCTGCGGCGCCGGATCGACGAGCGCGAGCACGGCGGGCTCCGGCGCGCCGACCGGGTCGTCGCCGAGCAGCGCGGCGGCCACGAGGGCGTCGAGTTCGTCCACGGCGTCCACCACGCTCCCAAGCTCCACGGGCGCCCTGTCCTCGTCGGCCGGGGCTTCCGGCGGCGGGGCGAGCGCCGTCTCGGGCGCGGTGTCGGCGACGCCCGCGAGGGCCCCGTACACGGACATGCCCTGATGCGCGAAGCGGGCGCCGCCCGGATCATCCGGCCGGATGCGGGCCGGCCCCTCCAGCGCGCGGATGACGGGGACCGCCTGCGCGTCGCGGACGCCGAGCCGATAGGTCCAGGTGACGACGCCGCCAAGCAGGGCGAGAGACGCGACCGCGCCGACCGCCGCGCGCCACGCCGACCGCGAAAACGCCGCAGCGCTCACCGTATCGGCGTGATCCAGATAGGTTTCGTCCCGCATGCGCTCGGGCCGCCTGTTCACCGGGCGCGACGGTCGCCGCCGCGCGTGTCCTGCTCGCGACGCCATCGCGCAGCTTTTCGCTACATCTGTTCAGCTGGCGTCACGCCGAGGATACCAAGTCCTGCCGCGATGACAACCGAAACGGCGC
Source organism: Paracoccaceae bacterium (assembly GCA_007693835.1). Lineage (GTDB taxonomy): Bacteria > Pseudomonadota > Alphaproteobacteria > Rhodobacterales > Rhodobacteraceae > Rubrimonas. The sequence continues at coordinate 4,096 of RECW01000066.1, forward strand.
GCGCGAGCGCGAGCCGCGCCGCGGTGCCCGCCGGGTCGTCCGGCTGCACCACGCGCAAGGCCGGTTCGTCGCGTCCGAGGTTGTAGAGCGCGTGGAACGCGCTCGCGACGTCGTTGAGGAAAAAGGCGACTCGGTGGGGCTCGAAACTCGCCGCGGCCTGCTCGACCTGCCGGGGCCACTCGGCGACCTTCTTCGCGAGCGCGAGCTGCGCCGGGTGCGCGAGCAGCGACAGGTCCGCCGCGGCGAGCGCCCGGTCCTCCGTCGCCACCCCCGCCTCGGCGCCGAGCCGCAGCATCGAGGCGACGCGGGCGTGGGCGTACTGCACGTAGAAGACCGGGTTGTCCTTCGACTGCTCGGTCGCCTTGCGGAAGTCGAAGTCGAGCGGCGCGTCGTTCTTGCGCATCAGCATCACGAAGCGGGTGACGTCGGGCCCCACCTCCTCGATCACGTCGCGCAGCGTGACGAAGCTGCCCGCGCGCTTCGACATCTTGTAGGGCTCGCCGTCCTTGAACAGCCTGACAAGCTGGATGAGCTTGATGTCGAGCGGCGTGCGCTCCGCCGACAGCGCGGCGACGGCGGCCTTCATACGCTTGACGTAACCGCCGTGGTCGGCGCCGAAGACGTCGATCAGCAGGTCGTAGCCGCGTTCGATCTTGTCGAAGTGATAGGCGATGTCGGGGGCGAAGTAGGTCCACTGGCCGTCCGATTTCTTGAGCGGGCGGTCGATGTCGTCGCCGTAGGCGGTGGAGCGGAACAGCGTCTGCGGCCTCGGCTCCCAGTCCTCCGGCGTCTTGCCCTTGGGCGGCTCCAGCACGCCCACGTGAATGAGGCCCGCTTCGTCGAGCCGCTTCAGCGCCGCCTCGATCAGCCCGGTGTCGTAGAGCGCGCGCTCGGAGAAGAAGCGGTCCATCCGGACGCCGAGCAGGTCGAGGTCGGCGCGGATCGCGTCCATCATGCGCTCGACGGCGAACTCGCGCACGTCCGGCAGCCACGACTCCTCGGGCAGGTCCATCAGGTCGTCGCCGAACTGCTCCGACAGCGCCTCGCCGACCGGCTTGAGGTAGTCGCCCGGGTAGAGGCCGGCGGGGATCTCCACCGCCTCTCCCCGCGCCTCGCGGTAACGGAGATACGCCGACCGGGCGAGGACGTCGACCTGCGCCCCGCCGTCGTTGACGTAGTACTCGCGCGTCACCTCCCACCCGGCGAAGCGGAGCAGCGCGGCGAGCGCGTCGCCGAATACGGCGCCGCGGGTGTGGCCGACATGGAGGGGACCGGTGGGGTTCGCGGAGACGAACTCGACGTTGACGCGCCGACCCGCCCCCATCTCCGAGCGGCCGAAGAGAGGCCCCGCCTCCAGCGCCGCGCGGACCGCGTTGCGCCAGACCGAGGACGCGAGGCGGAGGTTGATGAAGCCCGGCCCCGCCACCTCCGCCGTCTCCACGCGGTGGTCGGCGGCGAGCCGCGGCGCCAGCGCCTCGGCGAGGGCGCGGGGCGCCATGCGGGCCGGCTTCGCCAGCGCCATGGCGGCGTTGGTCGCCATGTCGCCGTGGCCGGGGTCGCGGGGCGGCTCGACGGAGACCACGGCGATGTCGAGATCGGGCGGCAACGCGCCGTCGGCGACCATCCCCGAGAGCGCGTCGAGCACAAGACCGCGGATTTCGGCGAAAAGGTTCATGGCGGGATCACAATGCGGTCATGGGGCGGCGTTCCGGTTCAGCGCCATCGGGTAGCGCACGGCGCCTTCGGCGCCAAGCGGCGCGCGGACCGTCGCATTGACCCGGCGTCCTCGACACCTCGATGGTGAGAGCTCCCATCGGAGAGCGCGCGTGTCGAAAGCCGTCACCCCCTGCATCGACGTCTGCAAATACAAGCTCAAGGGCCACTGCATCGGATGCGGGATGACCGAGGCGCAGAAGAGGCGGTCGGAACGCCTCGACCGAAAGGAGATGGCGGCTTTCGTCGCGGCGCTCGAGCGCCAGCAGGCGGCGCTCGAACGGCCTTTCTGGGCCTGGGAGACGGCCTACCGGCGCAAGTGCGAGAGGGCCGGAGCCCCCTGCCCGCTCGACGACGCGCGCGCCGAAAGCTGAGCTGAGGCGCCGTCGAGGATCACTCGCCGCCGACAGCCTTCGGCGCCGGCTTCGGCGCTGGCGCGGGCTTGCCTTCGCCGAGCGGGTCGTCGCGGCGCTGCACCGAGCCCTCGAAATGCGCGCCGGACTCGATCGCGATGGTCTTGTGGATGATGTCGCCCTCGACCTTCGCGGTGGAGGTGAGGCGCACCTTCAGGCCCCGCACCCGGCCGCGGATGTGGCCGTGGATGACGATGTCGTCGGCGACGATCTCGCCGGAGATGGTCGCCGCCTCGCCGATCGTCAGCAGGTGGGCGCGGATGTCGCCCTCGATGGCGCCGTCCACCTGCAGATCGCCGGTCGTGACGATGTTCCCGGTCACGGTGAGATCGGAGGAGATGGTGGACGGGGCCGGTTTGGGCTTCGGCGCGGCCGCGGGGGCCGGCGGGGGAGGCGCGGCGAAGGTCGGCGCCGGGCTCTTCTCCTCCGGGCGCGAAGGCTCCATGGGGTCGTTGATCTTCGGCTTAGAGAACATGGCGGGCTGCCTCGATGAACTTCATGGGGTCGACTGGAGCGCCGTTCACACGGACTTCGTAGTGCAAGTGGACGCCGGTGGCGCGGCCGGTGCGGCCCATGTCGCCGATGCGCGCGCCGCGGGACACGCGATCGCCGACTCGAACCCGCGTCCGGTTCAGATGGGCGTAAAGGGTTTCGAAGCCGAAGTCATGGCGTATCCGAACCGTGAGGCCATAGCCGCTCATCCGGCCGACGAACGTCACGACGCCGTCGGCCGGGGCGAGGATCGGCGTGCCGCGGGGCCCCGCCATGTCCAGCCCCGAATGCAGCGCCATCCGACCGTTGATCGGATCCCGCCGGCGGCCGAACCCGCTGGTGAAGCGCGGGTTGCGGACAGGCGCCGCGAACGGCAGGCGGCCCGCGGCCTCGCGCAAAAGGGCGATCTTCTCGAGATCGGACATCACGGCGATCACGCGCTCCGGTTCGGCGGCGCTTCGGACCTCCTCGGGCGCCGGCACGAACGGGCCGCCCGCTGCGCCGCTTTCTCCGCGGAGCTGGCGGATGATGGCGTCGACGTCCACCCCGGCGCGGGAGAGCATGCGGCCGAGCGAGCCGATGCTCGCCTCCGCCGCCTCCTCGATCCGGGCGAGCAGCTGCTGCTGACGGTCGCGCGCCTGCTCCTGGCCTTCCTCGATCGCGCTCAGCGCCTGCTCGATCCGCGCGGCCTGCGCCACGGCGTCGTCGCGCTCCGCCGCCGCGTCCCCGAGAGCCGCCGCGACGCGCGAGAGGGCGTCGGCGATTTCGTCGCGTTCGGCTTGCGCGTGGGCCAGCGCGGCCGCGAGAGCCGCGCGCTCCGCGGCTGCGGCGGCGGCCGAAGCCGCGAGGGCGTCGCGCTCCGCGGCGACGGCCGAGAGCCTGTCGCGCAGGCTCGCCGTGGCGGCGGCGAAAGCCTTGTCGCCGCTCGCCGGGGCGTCCGCCGACGCCGTGGCGGCGCCGTCGTCGGGCCGATCGTCCGCAGCAGTGTTGAGAGCGGCCTCAAGCGCGGCGATGCGCGCTTCGTATACGGCCGTCAGCCGCTGCAGCGCCGCCTCCTGATCCGAGCGGTCGAGGCGATCCAGGACGGCGAGGCCGGTCGCCGCCGCGATCCACACCGTCAGGGCGCACCCGCCGGCGACGATCCACGCCTGAAGTCCCGACGAGAAGCGCGCGACATGAACCCGCGCCCCGGAACGGACATAGATCGTCTTCTCGCCTAGCACGCCAGCGTGCCGTCGCGAGGAGCCGTCGCCGGCGTCGCTCATCCGTTCTGTCCCTCGTTCGATGCGCGTTCTGGTTGAAATCGCGCTTAACGGCGTGGGTAGAAGACTTGAACGGGTGTTTCAACAATGTTGATCGACCGGTGCGTCACGGCGGCGCGAAGACACGAAAAAGGTCGAGCCTTTCCGCGGCGCTTAGCCGCCGCGGAGGCGCAGATCACAGTGTCGTGACATTTGGTCGAGCCTGTGGGGCGCGACCATGGGACGAGCGCCCGGACTTCAGGTCGCCACAGCCTTGAGAAGCTCTTTCTTGACCATGAGCGCCTTCGGGCTCAGCTCGTCGTCCTTCGCCTTCAGCAGGAAGGCGTCAAGCCCGCCGCGGTGGTCGACCGTGCGCAGGGCGGAGGCGGCGATGCGGAACCGGAAACGGCGCTGCAACGTCTCGCTGTCGAGCGTCACGACGTTCAGGTTCGGCAGATAGCGCCGGTTGGTCTTGATGTTGGAGTGGCTGACGCGGTGGCCGGTCAGAACCCCCTTGCCCGTCAGCTCGCAACGGCGCGACATCTCTCACCTCGCATCAAAGGGCCGTGCGCCGCGCGCACTCTGTTGGGCGACGCCACGGCCGCCGCGCCCGAAAATCGGAGCGCGTCGTATAGGCGCCGCGCCGGAAGGCGTCAAGCCGGCTCGCCCTCGTAGATCGCCCGCTCGTCCGCGAGCGCCACGCGGAGGATGTTCGTCGTGCCTGGTTGACCGAAAGGCACGCCGGCGGTGACCACGATCTTGTCCGTCTCGGACGCGAACCCGTCGCGCTTCGCGACGCGGGCGGCGCTGACCACGGCGAGCTTGAAGCGCTCCACCTCCTCCACGGCCGCGCAGTGCAGGCCCCAGACCAGCGAGAGCCGCCGCGCCGTGGTCTTGAACGGCGTCAGGGCGAGGATCGGCACCCGCGGCCGCTCCCGCGCCGCCAGCATCGCCGTGCGGCCCGAATGGGTGAAGCAGCAGATGGCGTTGACCTTGATCGTCTCCGCCACTTCGCGCGCGGCCGACATGATCGCCTCGGCCGTCGTGCCGAGCGACTTGGTGCGCGAGGCCTCGATGATCTCGCGGTAGATCGGGTCGGCTTCGACCGTCTCCGCCACCGAGTTCATCGTCGCGACGGCCTCGACCGGATATTCGCCGGCGGCCGATTCCGCCGACAGCATCACGGCGTCGGCGCCCTCATAGATGGCGTGGGCGACGTCCGAGACCTCCGCGCGGGTCGGCACCGGCGCGGTGATCATCGATTCGAGCATCTGCGTCGCGACGATCACCGGCTTGCCCTTGCGCCGGCAGAGCCGCACCAGCTTCTTCTGGATCTGCGGCACCTGCGCGACCGGCAGTTCGACGCCGAGATCGCCGCGGGCGACCATCACCCCGTCGGAGGCCTCGACGATCGCCTCGATGTTCGTCACCGCCGCCGGCTTCTCGATCTTGGAGACGATGGCGGAGCGCCCGGCGATCAGCTCCTTCGCCTCGACCACGTCCTCGGCGCGCTGCACGAACGACAGCGCCACCCAGTCGACGCCGAGGGCGCAGCAGAACTCCAGATCGCGCCGGTCCTTCTCGGTCAGCGCCGCCAGCGGCAGGACCACGTCCGGCACGTTGACGCCCTTGCGGTCCGAGATGACGCCGCCGACCTCGACGACGGTCTCGGCGCTTTCGCCGTCGCAGCGCTCGACGCGCAGGCGCACCTTGCCGTCGTTGATCAGCAGGTGCGCGCCCGGCTCGAGCGCCTCGAAGATCTCCCTGTGGGGGAGATGGACGCGCCGCGCGTCGCCCGGCGTCTCGTCGAGGTCGAGGCGGAACCCGTCGCCCTCGGCCAGCGTCACCGGCCCGTCGCCGAACACGCCGAGGCGGAGCTTCGGCCCCTGCAAGTCGGCGAGGATGCCGATGGGCCGCCCCACCTCGTGCTCGATCTCGCGGATCATGCCGTGGCGGCGCGCGGTCTCCTCGTGGCTGCCGTGGCTCATGTTGAGGCGGAACACGTCGGCCCCGGCCTCGAACAGCGCCATGATGGTCTCGCGCGAGGAGGAGGCGGGGCCGAGCGTGGCCACGATCTTCACACAGCGGCGGCGGCGCAGATTGGTCATGGCGGCGTTCCCGAGCGGTTGTCCCGGTGGGGTTCTACCGCCGCGCGCGCCGCTTGGCCCGCGGTTTCTTCACCAACCGCGGGCCGCGCGCCCGAGGGGGATCGTCAGGCGCCGTAGACCGCGCGACGCGCCACCGCGTCGATCTCCCAGCGCGTCAGGCCGAGGTCGTCGAGTTCGCGGTCGGTCAGCCCGCCGAGTTCGAAGCACGTGCGCCGGTACGCCGCCCGGCGGGCCGAGGCCTCGCGCCAGGCGCGGAACGCGCGCGTCGGGGCTTCAGCGAGGGTGGGAAGGGCGAACGAAAAAGTCCGGCGCGGCGCAGCGCCGACAAGGGTCGTCATGTCATCACCTGTTCTGGTTCGGGCCGTCCTCCGACGCGGAGGGACCCCAAAGGCGGAGGGCGCGTCTCCGCCCTGCCTGCGCGACGGAAGATGGCTCGTGCGCTGCAACGCAACAAGCGGAGCGCGCGCAGGGCCGCCATGCGGGCGGCGCAGAGGAGACGTCAGGCGATCGCAACGGGTCGCCGCCCGCCGCCGGCGTCGGCGGCGTGCTAGCCTGCATCGACCGAATCGGCGGGGGGCGGCGGATGGACCTTGCGACGATGCTCTACGGGCTGCTGGCGTCCGGCGCGGCGCTCGCCGCCTCGGCCGGCGCGGGCGAGGCCGGCAAGCAGGCGGTGGCGTCGGCCTTCGCCGCGGTCAAGGCGCGGCTGTCGGGCGCGCACCGGGTGCAGGGGCTCGACCTGCTCGACAAGCCCGGCTTCGCCGAGGGCGTGAAGGCCGAACTCGCCCGCCCCGAGATCGCCGCGGACGACGATCTCGCGCGACGGGTCGAAGCGTTGCGGGCGGCCATCGCCGCCCTGCCGACGGCCGAGACCGCCCGCTACGCCGTCGACGTGCAGGGGGCCATCGAGGCCGCGCGCAACGTCGCCGCCGAGGACATCGAGGGGCTGCGCGCCGCGAGCGTGACGGCGCATGGCGGGGACGTGACGCTGAGGAACGTCACGGCGCCGCCGGGAAACGCCTAGGCGGCGGGGCGGTTCAGGCCGGGGCCCTGTCGCTGCTGATCGGCCGCATCCGCGCCGGTGGAGATGTCTCCATCGTGCAGACGGCAGGTTTCGGAGCAGCGGGCGTCGCGCTCGTGGTGGCGGTTGCGATCTTTGCGACAGGGTGGTCGACCCGGCAGACCATGCCGAAGATCGACGCCGCGCTGGTGCAGACGGTCGCCGAGTCGCAAGGATTCGTCGCGCCGGCCGCCGCGGCGGCGTTGCGGGAGCGGGTCGCGCGCACGCAAGCCGAACTCGAGGAGATCCGGCGCACCCACCCGGAATGGCGGCGCGAGATCGACGCGGCCATCGACGCCTTCAACCGCAGCGATCTCGATGGGGCGCGCGACGCCTTCGCGCGCATCGACGCGCTGATCGACGCCCGGCGGGAGGAGCTGCGCCGCGAGGCCGCGCGATCCAAGCACGCGCAGGCGACCCTGTTCCATCCCTTCGAGGCGTCGAAGGCCGGGCCGCTGCTCTGCGACGCGGCGACGCTCGCGCGGAACAACCTCTGGTACTGGATCGACTGCGGCGACGCCCGACAGGATACCGGGCGCCTTGCGGCGGCGCGCGACGCCTATGAGCGAGCCCACGCCCTCGCGGAGGAGGCCGGCGAGGCGCGCGACCGCGCCG
>RECW01000062.1 GCA_007693835.1 Paracoccaceae bacterium
TCGTGCCGGCGGACCCCGCCCGCCTCGACGCGCTCTGCGCCGAAGCCTACGAGATACAGGCCGACGGGCTGCGCCAGCGCCTCGCGGCGACGGGCGTGGAGAAGCTGGTGATCGGCGTCTCGGGCGGGCTCGACTCGACGCAGGCGCTTCTGGTGGCGGTGCGGGCCATCGATCGTCTCGGGCTGCCGCGGGCGAACATCCACGCCTACACCCTGCCCGCCTTCGCGACCTCGGCCCACACCAAGGCGAACGCCTGGGCGCTGATGCGGGCGCTCGGCGTGACGGCGAGCGAAGTCGACATGACGCCCGCCTGCCGCCAGATGCTCGCCGATCTCGGCCACCCGGCGGCGACGGGCGCGCCGGTCTACGACGTGACGTTCGAGAACGTGCAGGCCGGCGCGCGGACCTCCTTCCTGTTCCGCGCGGCGAACCACCTCGGCGGGCTCGTCGTCGGCACGGGCGACCTTTCGGAGCTCGCCCTCGGGTGGGCGACCTACGGCGTCGGCGACCAGATGAGCCATTACAACGTCAACGCCTCGGCGCCCAAGACGCTGATCCAGCACCTGATCCGCTGGGTGGCCTCGCGCGGCGCCTACGGCGCGGACGCCTCGGCGACGCTCCGCGCCATCCTCGACACCGAGATCTCGCCCGAACTCGTTCCCGGCGACGGCGACCGGCCGGCCCAGAGCACCGAGGCGGTCGTCGGCCCTTACGCGTTGCAGGACTTCGCCCTCTATCACCTCACCCGCTACGGCCATCGCCCGTCGAAGGTGCTGTTCCTGCTCTGGCGCGCGTGGGGCGACGCCGCGCGCGGCGACTGGCCGCCCAACCACCCCGAGGCGGAGCGCCGCGCCTACGCCTTCGACGAGCTGGAGCGCTGGTTGCGGGTGTTCCTGACGCGCTTCTTCGGGTCGAGCCAGTTCAAGCGCTCGGCGCTGCCCAACGGACCGAAGATCAGCAGCGGCGGCGCGCTGTCGCCGCGGGGCGACTGGCGGGCGCCGAGCGACGGCTCGCCCGCCGCCTGGCTCGCCGAGCTCGACGCCGCGCTCGGCCGCTGAGACGATGCGCGCCATTCCGGAAAAGTCGAATTTTATGGTTTCGTTTACCCCCCGAACCCTAGCTTCGGAGCGTGTTTCGGGAGTCGCGTCGAGGGCTGGATGATGGGACCCGCCATCACGGTCGGTGAACTGACGGAGGCGCTCGAGGCTGCGGGCGTCGGGCTTTATCTCTACGAAGGCGCGCGCGGCGTGCAACGGTGGCTGGCGGGCGAGGCGCGCTACGGCGACCCGGTGGGCGCGGAGACGCGCGCGCGCCTCGCCGAAACGGTCGCGCCCGGAGAAGTGGCGCAGGTGGGGGAGGCCGGCGTCGATGAACGGCTGGTGCGCCTCGCCGACGACGGCGAGGGCCGGCCGCGCTTCTTCGGCGTGCTGCGCGCGGCCGAGCACGGCGCGGGAGCGGCGCTGGCGGTCCGCAACGGGCGGCCGGGGCTGCAAGCCCATCTCACCGATCTCGCGGAAGCGCTGCCGACGGAGACGACGGTGGTCTGCGCGGCCTTCGCCGTCGACGGGCTGCGCGAGTTCTGCCGCGCCTACGGCTACGACGCCGGCGACGCGCTCGCCCGCGCCGTGGGCCGGCGCGTCGCCCGCGCCCTTCCGGCCGAGGCGGCCTTCGCGCGGATCGGCGGCGCGAAGTTCGCCGCCGTCATCGTCGGCGACGACGGCGACGCCTTTCGCGCCCGCGCCGAGGCTGTCTGCGGCGAGGTGAACGCCTCGCCGTTCGACGTCGGCTTCGGGCCGGTCTCGGTGACGATCTCCGTCGGCGCCGCGATCGCGCGCGCCGCGGCCCTCGCGACGCCGGAGCCGTTCGACGCGGCCCTCGCCGCCCTCGACGAGGCGCGCGGCGACGGCGAGGCCGGGCTTTTCGTCGCGGAGCACGACGCCGACGCCTCTCCGCTCTCGCCGGCGGCGATGCGCGCGGGCGCGCGCGCCGTGATGCGGGCGCTGGAGCAGGACCGCGTGGCGATCGCCTTCCAGCCGGTCGTCTCGGCGGGATCGCCGACCCGCGTCGCGTTCCGCGAGTGCCTCGCGCGGGTGCTCGACGACGAGGGGCGCTGGCTCCCCGCCGGGCTGTTCCTGCCGAAGATCGAGCGCCTCGACCTCGTGCGGGCGCTCGACCGCCGTGTGCTGCGCCTCGCGCTCGACGCGCTCGCCGCCCACCCCACCGAGCGCCTCTCCGTCAACGTCTCGGTGCGCACCATGCATGACCGCGCCTGGTTGCGGACGTTGGAGACCGCCTTCGCAGCGGACCCGAGCGCCGTGGAGCGATTGATCGTCGAACTCACCGAGAGCGCGGCCGTCGTGGAGCCCGAGCGCACCAAGGCGTTCCTCGACGCGGTGCGCGCCATGGGCGTGGCGATCGCGCTGGACGACTTCGGCGCCGGCTATTCCAGCTTCCGCCACGTCCGCGACTTCCGGCCCGACTGGGTGAAGATCGACGGCGGCTTCGTGCGCGGGGTGGCGACGGACGCCGACAACAAGCTGTTCGTCGACACCCTCGTCGGCATCGCGCGAAACTTCGACATGGCGACCGTCGCCGAATTCGTCGAGACCCACGAGGATGCGGCCGCATTGCGCGCCCTCGGCGTCGACTGTCTGCAGGGCTACCTCTACGGCAAACCGGCCATCGAGCCCGACTGGGACCTCGCCGCCGCGGCCGCGGTCGGCGAGGCGTGAATCCAGCTCAGATCGCCGACAGACGCGGCGCGTCGCTCCAGGCGCCGTCCTTCCCCACCACCTTGAAACGGGCGTAGAGCTCCTCGGCGAACCAGCCGTTCGACCGCGCCGCATGGATAGCCTCCGAATGCGGCCCGCCGGGGCGGTAGGCGAAGGCGCCCATGGCGTCGAGATCGTCCCAGATGGTGAAGGTGATCTGGTTGACCCACGGAAACTCCGCCATGCCGAGCTTGAACAGCAGGTGCGGCTGGTCGGGTATCTCGGCGCGGATGGCCGGGGTGCGCCTCCAGAACGAGAGGGCGTGGCGCGGCCGGATCGTCGCGCGCGTGATGGCGGCGACCGGCAGCGGTGTCTCCGGGGTTTCGACAGGGGCGAAGGGCTCGCGCCCGCTCCACCGCCCCTTCGCGCGGACCGGCGTCAGGTAGAGCGTCAGCGCCTCGGCGGCGTGGCGGCGGTAGTTGCGGAACACCGCCGCGCCCTCGACCTGCGCCTGCGCGTGGGCGAGCGACGGCCAGGCGGCGAGCACGCCGTAGACGCCGAAGTTCGGATAGGGATAGAAGCCCTCGCGGGTGCCCGCCCCGACCATCTTCATGAACTGGATGTCGGGCAGCGCCTTCAGCTTCCAGCGCGAGAGCAGCATCTGCCAGAGCGCCCAGTGCTTCTCGTAGAGGGTGTCGAAGCGGAACAGCGACAGGCTGACCGCCTGCGCCGTCCCCACACCGAAAGGCGCCCCGTCTCCGGGGCGCCCGTCCGTGGCGTCGAGCATGGGAAGGCTCCCGTCAGGCGACCTGCCGCGCCAGCGCGCACTGCGACCAGAGATCGTTCAGCGCGCGGCAAAGGTGGTCGATGTCCGCGTCCGTATGCAGCGGCGAGGGCGTGATCCGCAGCCGCTCGGTGCCCTTCGGCACGGTCGGATAGTTGATCGGCTGGATGTAGACGCCGTAGTTCTCCAGCAGGATGTCCGACAGCCACTTGCACTTCACCGGGTCGCCGACCATCACCGGGATGATGTGCGACGGGTTCGGGATGTGCGGGATGCCCATCTGGTCGAGCCGCTTGCGGACCTTGGCGACCGCCGCCTTCTGGCCTTCGCGCTCGACGCGGCTTTCCTTGAGATGCGCGATGGAGGCGCGCGCGCCCGCGGCCACATGCGGCGGCAGCGCGGTCGTGAAGATGAAGCCGGAGGAGAAGCTGCGGATGAAGTCGCAGAGCGCGGCCGACCCGGCGACATAGCCGCCGACCACGCCGAAGGCCTTGCCGAGCGTGCCTTCGATCAGCGTGAGACGGTGCATCAGCCCTTCGCGCTCGGCGACGCCGCCGCCGCGCGGCCCGTACATGCCGACCGCGTGCACTTCGTCGAGATAGGTCATGGCGCCGTGCTTCTCGGCGACGTCGCAAATCTCGGCGATCGGCGCCACGTCGCCGTCCATCGAGTAGACGGACTCGAACGCCACGATCTTCGGCCGGCCCGGCTCGATCTCCGACAGCTTGCGGTCGAGATCCTCGGGGCTGTTGTGCTTCCAGATCTTCTTCTCGGCGCGGCTGTGGCGCATGCCCTCGATCATCGAGGCGTGGTTCAGCGCGTCGGAGAGGATCACGCAGCCGGGGATCTTCGCGCCGAGGGTGCCGAGGCCGGCCCAGTTCGACACGTAGCCGGAGGTGAACAGCAGCGCGGCCTCCTTGTCGTGCAGGTCGGCGAGTTCGCGCTCGAGTTCGACGTGATAGACGTTGGTGCCCGAGATGTTGCGCGTGCCGCCTGCGCCCGCGCCGCACTGGTCGAGCGCGCCGTGCATCGCATCGATCACGGTCGGGTGCTGGCCCATGCCGAGATAGTCGTTCGAGCACCAGACGGTGACCTTGTGCTCGCCGCCCTCGGCGCGCCGCGTGGCCTTCGGAAAATCGCCGCGGTGGCGTTCAAGATTGGCGAAGACGCGGTAGTTGCCTTCGTTGCGGAGCTTGTCCAGCTCCGCCCGGAAGAAACCCTCGAAGTCCATGCTCATCTCCCAAGCATCGTCGGCGCTGCAAGCGGCGACAGGTCTTGCGCCGCAGCGGCGCGTTCGGCGCGCTTTTCGGCGCGCTTCGTCGTGTACCAGCGCCAGAGCGCCGCCTCCCGGTAGGGCAGCACGAGGAACCAGTGCTCCAGCGTGCCGAGCCCCATCAGCATCGCCGCGATGCCGAGCGCCGCGGCGTCGAACGTCGTCGCCTGGCCCGCAGCGAGCGCGAGCCACACGGTCGCCACAGTCCCCACCGTCACCGACACCGGAAACAGCAGGTTGATCGGCCGCGGCGAGAAGTAGCTCTTGAGATACGCGAGGTCATCGGTGAGGAACTCGTCCGCGACATTCGGCGCTCCCAGGAACAGGTTGAGCTTCGCGCTGAGCCGCATGGCCCACAGGATCCCGTAGGTCCATAACGCGACCGGATTCGCCGCGTCCTTGAGCCAGATCAGAAGCGCGACGCCCGTGACGGCGATGGCGATCTCGTGGTGGATCAGCGTCTCCGTCGCATAGCGGAACCGGAGCCAGCCCGTCGCGCCCGGCGGGCACGCCGTCCGCCGCGGCCCCGTGATCATGCCGTTCAGGAAGCTGAGCTCGTGCCAGCCCCAGATCACGATGGTCGCCGTGAAGGCGACCAGCGCCGCCTGCATCTCCCGCGCTTCGGCCGTGGCGTGGACGGCGTAGAGGGCGCCGAGCGCCGCCAGCGTCGCCCAGACCATGCCGCCCCGGCGCGTGCGCCGCGGCAGCCGGTCGATCAGCAGCACGGCCCCGGTGCCGAACCACCACAGAAAAAGCGCGTAGAGCGCGGGAAGCCACGCCTCCGTCATGTCACCACGCGGGCTGCAGCCGCGAGGACGCGGGCAGCTCGGATGTGTGGACAGGCAGGAAGTAGAGCCTTGCGAACACGAGGCCGGCGCGCGCCGTCAGCAACGCCTTGCGCAGCTTGCCGCCCAGCCCCTTGCCTTCGCAGTCGGCCATGGCGACGTTGATGCGGTTGAGCGTCCGCAGCCCTTCCCAGAACTTCGGGTTGTCGATGTCGAGCTGGACCGGGAAGCACTGCTTCGAGATCTCCGTCGTGGTGCGGAACACTTGGCGGTCGTATTCCTCGATGTCGACGCCGAGCGCGTTGTGGAAGGCCGGCCGCGCCATGTCGCGCACGTGCATCGTGGCGAAGACGGCCAGCAGGAAGAAGCGGATCCACAGCTTGTTGTAACCAGACAGCAGATGCGGGTTGGCGCGCATCAGCAGGCTGAACGCCTCGCCGTGGCGGAACTCGTCGTTGCACCACTCCTTGAACCACTTGAAGATCGGGTGGAACCGCTTGTCCGGGTGCTTCTCGAGGTGGCGATAGATGGTGATGTAGCGCGCGTACCCGATCTTCTCGGAGAGATACGTCGCGTAGTAGATGAACTTCGGCTTGAAGTAGGTGTACTTCTTCGCCTTGGTCAGGAAGCCGAGGTTGACGCCGATGTCGGCTTCCTTCAGCGCGTCGTTGATGAAGCCGGCGTGGCGGGCCTCGTCGCGGCTCATGTAGCTGAACAGCTCGCAGATGTCGGCGTTCGTGCCGCGCTTCTTCATCTCCTTGTAGAGCACGCAGCCCGAGAACTCGGCGGTGAGCGAGGAGACGAGAAAGTCGATCAGCTCCTTGCGCAGCTCCGGATCCATGCCCTCGAAGTCGACCTCATCCCAGTCGGCCGTCTTCTTGAAGTGGCCCTTGTTGGGGTCGGACTTCATCTCGGCGATCAGCGCGTCCCACTCCTCGCGGACCGGCGTGACGTCGAGCTTGTCCATCTCGTCGAAGTCGGTGGTGTAGAAGCGCGGATTGAGCAGCGTCGTCTCCGTCGCCATCCGCGTGGTTTCGTTCTGCTCGCCCGGACGGATGCCGGCGGCTTCGAGAATGTCTGCATGGGCGTTCACAGGCGGGCCTCCTCGGAGAAGCTGAATTCGCAGAGCTCCATGAACTCCAGATCGCCGGTCATGCGGGTCCAGACCCGCTCCCAGATCGTCGCCTGGGTCACGGTGGCGGTGCGCCGCTCCGTGATCACTTCGCCATAGGCCGCCTGGATGGGCGCGCCGTGGACCAGCACCTCGTCGCCGGGCTCGATCTTGACGTCTCCGTCGAGCACCACGTGCGCGTGCAGGCTTTCGAAGGTGTGGCTGACTTCTACGGTGCAGGGCACCTCGAAGCGTCGCCGGAAGAAGATGGGGGCGTCGGTCATCGGCTTTCCTCCCGAGATGCCAAGAGCCGCGCGAAGGCGTTCAGATTGTCCCGGCCGAAGCTGTTGAGCTCGAACCGCTCGCCGGTGGCGGGGTCGGCGATCGAGAGGCGGCCGTCCTCCCAGAGCGTGAGGAGGAACACTTCCTCCCCTTCGATCCGCATCGTCGCCCGGGACCGCGTGAGTCCGCGCAGCACGCCCCGGATGAAGCCGTCTCCGTCGGGTTCGAGCAATGCGACGATGCGGCCCGTGTCCTTGTCACGCACGATGGTCTCGCCCGCGGGCTGGTTCTCGAACAGGAGACGCCGCTGCTCGACGGCGGTGGACTCGGGCGTCATCCGCAGCCCCAGCCCGGTGTTCTGGCCGATGATCACGGCCGCGAAGGACAACACGATGACCGCGAGGATGGACCGCAGAAGAAAGCGGGGGATGGTCTCGTCCCGGGCGTGCTCGTGCATGGACTGGCTCCCTTGTGGGTTCTGTCGTCACTCGGCCGGCACGAGGCCGCCCGAAGGACGGGGCCGGGTCTTGTCGGCGGAGACGGCGGGGATCGTCGCGATCGCCTCGACGCCCTGCTCGCGCTGGTAGTCGACGAGCGCCTCGGCGAGGATGCGCGCGACCTTGTCGGCCTCGGGCAGCGACCGCAGCGACGGTTCCGGCTTGCGCCAGCGCCAGGGCCGGACATGCGGCCAGAGCATCAGGAACGAGAACCGCTCGTCGCCGCCGATCTGCATGGCGATGTCGCCGATGCCGCCGCCGAGCGGCTTCACGCCCGCCGAGATCACGCGCTTGAACGGCACGTTGACCGACATGGTCAGCGCCACGCCGACGCGCAGCACCACGCGCCGGTTGGTGATGGTGTAGACGGTCGACTTCGCCGTCGCCCACGCCAGCACGGCGATCACCGCCAGGGCGACCACGCCCACCAGCCCCAGCCAGAGCGCATGGATCGCCGCGGCGCGCAGCCCGATGGCCGCGAAGCTGTCGACGAAGCGCCACAGCATCAGGACGCCGAAGTAGATCGCCACCGGCGTTCCGAGGAAGGCGCGGCGGGCGAGGCTCACCCAGTCAGGCGCGCCTTGCCACAGGATCTTCTCGCCCCGCGGCAGGAGCCCCGGAAGGCCCCTGATCGGTTCATAGTGGTACTCGCTCACAGCCACGGCTCCTGACGGGCCTGGTTCGCATAGAGCTTGCCGCCCGCGTAGTAGGCCATGACCTTCTCCTCCTCGAGGAAGGTGATCTGGTCGGCCTTCTTGAGCTTCGGCACCTTGGCGAACTGGTCGGCCTGGATCGAGTCGACCGTGATCATCTTCTTCTGGCCGTGCACCAGCGCGCAGGTCATCGGGCAGAGCACCGACTTGCCGCCGAGATCGACCTCAAGATAGCGGAACAGAGACTCGGAGCGGTCGACCCACAGATCCTTGATCGTGCCGGCCTGCGCGCCGTCGCAGCCGTAGACCGGCCAGCCGCGGATGTCGCGGTCGCGCTCGTCGATGTTCCAGTCGTTGGCCACGCGCAGCGGCACGATCTTCGGGTCGCCGTGGAGCGTGACGTCGGGCACGTCGCGCCGTTCCGCCCACGCCGCCGGGCCGATGCCGTCGACCATCGGGTCGCCGGTCGGCTCGAAGGGCGCGCCGCCCCAGGTCGCCGTCGGCTTCATCGCGAACTTGCGGTCCGTGATCTCCTTCGCGTCCTTTTCAGGGTTGGGCGCGAGCACTTCGCCGCCGCCGTGGGGCAGCTTGAAGACCTTGGGCGAGGGGATGTCGCCGAAGGGGCCGGCCATGAACGGCTTGCCGGTCACCTCGGACTCCATCGGATAGCCTTCGCGCATCGTCTCGCGCTGAAGGTAGACGATCAGCCCCGCGAAGAACGCCCAGAATAGGTATAGCGATAGCTGCGCTATGTCGAAATTGCCGAAGAAGGTCATGCTTGGTCCTCCGCTCTCCAGATGCTCAGGTCGGGAATTCCGCCAGACCGAAGCGACGTTGGTCTCCCGCGCGGGGCGCGCCGTGGCGCACGAGCGGGCCGATGGCGATCAGGGTCATGAACATGAGCCCGATCTCGATGTGGTAGACGACGCTGTAGCCGGCCGCCGCGGTGTTCATCGCCTCGCCGAGCCGACCCGAGACGGCGAGGCCGCTCACGATGTCCCGGATCGCGCCGCCGAGCGCGATGGCGAGCCCGGCCCCGGTCGCCTGGGTCGCCCCCCATACGCCGAGCGCGAGCCCGCTCCGCACGCCGCCGTCCGACAGCGTCATCGCCGCCGTCAGCGCGCCGACGCCGAACAGGCCCCCGCCGAAGCCGATCAGGAACGCCCCCACCCGGAACAGGAAGGGCGAGCCCAGCGGGTCCGACATGATCACCGCCGAGAAGGCGACGACCCCGACCATCGCGCCGAAGGCCGCGATCTTGCACGAGTCCTGTCCCTTCCCCAGCGCCCACGCCGCCAGAGCGAACGCGATTAGCGACCCGGTCGCCATGATCGCGGTCAAGGCCGTGGTGGCGCTGACGCTGAGATCGAGGATTTCGCCGCCGTAGGGCTCCAGCAGGATGTCCTGCATCGAGAACCCGGCCGTACCGAGGAACACCGCCACCATCAGCCGCGTCGCACCCGGCTCGGCCGCCAGCTGACGCAGGGCGTCGACGAAGGAGGGCTCCACGAGGTCGTGGCGCGTCAGGTCGGGCCGCCGCGCCTCCTGCCCCCACAGGGCGACGAGGTTCAGCGCGATGGTGACGACCGCCGCCCCCTGCACCACCTGGATCAGCTTCAGCTTGTTGAAGTCGATCAGCAGCCAGCCGAAGGTCGAGGCGCTGATCACCATGCCGACCATCAGCATCACGTAGAGCAGCGCCACGACGCGCGGGCGCGACTGCTCGGGGGCGATGTCTGTGGCCAGCGCGAGACCTGCGGTCTGAACCGTGTGAAGCCCGGCGCCGACCAGCAGGAAGGCCAGCGCCGCACCCGCCTCGCCCGCCCAGCGCGGCCCGAGGGTCTGATCGCCCGAGAGCAGGATCAGCGCGAAGGGCATGATGGCGAAGCCGCCGAACTGCATCAGCGTGCCGAACCAGAGGTAGGGAACGCGGCGCAGCCCCAGGAAGGACTTGTGGTGATCCGACTTGAACCCGATCAGCGCGCGCGCCGGCGCGAAAAGCAGCGGCAGCGAGATCATCAGCGCCACGAGCCAGCTCGGCACGCCAAGCTCGACGATCATCACGCGGTTCAGCGTGCCGTTCAGCATCACGACGGCGAGGCCGACGGAGAACTGGAACAGCGAGAGCCGGAGCAGCCGCGTCAGCGGCAGCTCTGTGCTCGCCGCGTCGGCGAAGGGCAGGCACTTCGGCCCGAGGAACTCGATGACCTGCTTGAACTGGTTCTGTCCGAGTATCATGCCAGAGCCACCTCCAGCGCCTGGGATGTGTAGAAGCCACGCATGACGCGCTGGGTGCGCGCGCAGCGGGCGGCGGGAAGCGCCTGACCGAGCAGGCCCACGAGCGTCTCGTGCGCGACGGGCTCGATGGCCGGCGAACGGTCGGAGCGCGGGAACAACTGGCCGACGGCGTGCATCACGGTCAGCGCAGGCGTGCGCGGCGCGAAGGTGAACACCACCGACCGCGACGCCTGCCCGGCGAGCGAGGCGACCACCCGCGCGATGTCGCCCGCCGGGTAGTGGATCAGGCTGTCCATCGCCACGACGTGGTCGAAGGCGCCGAGGTGCGGGTCGAGCATGTCGCCGACCCGGAAATCGATCCGCGCCCGAACATCCTCGGGCGCGCGCTCGGCGGCGACGCCGACGAGGCTGCCCGCGATGTCGATGGCGACCACCTCGGCCCCGCGCCGCGCGGCCTCGACCGCGAGCGCGCCGGTGCCGCAGCCTGCGTCGAGGATGCGCCGCCCGGTCAGGTCGGCGCCGAGCCAGTCGAGCAGCAGCGCGCGCATCTCGTCGCGCCCCTGCCGCACGGTGGCGCGGATGCGGCTGACGGGCGCGTCGGACGTCAGACGCGCCCAGGTCTCCGACGCGGTGCGGTCGAAGTACTCCTCAAGCCGGCCCTTGCGGGTCTCGTAGGTGACCGTGGGCATCAGTCGAACCCCAGCAGCTCGAAGATGTCGCGGTCGGGCAGCGGCGCCGGCGACAGCGGGTCGGTCCCGGCCCACAGCGTCTCGGCGAGGCGGAGATACTCCTTGCGGGCGAGGATGATGTCGTCCTCGTCCGGCATCTCGAACAGCGTCTTCTTCTTCAGCCGCGAGCGGCGGATGGCGTCGAGGTCGGGCATGTGCGCCAGCCGCTTGAAGCCCACGGTGGAGCAGTACTTGTCCACCTCGTCGGTCTCGCGGGAGCGGTTGGCGATGCAGCCCGCCAGCCGCACCGAGTAGTTCTTCGACTTCGCCTGCACCGCCGCGACGATGCGGTTCATGGCGTAGATCGAGTCGAAATCGTTGGCGGTGACGATCACCGCCCGGTCGGCGTGCTGGAGCGGCGCCGCGAAGCCGCCGCACACCACGTCGCCGAGCACGTCGAAGATCACCACGTCGGTGTCTTCGAGCAGGTGGTGCTCCTTCAGCAGCTTCACCGTCTGGCCGACGACGTAACCGCCGCAGCCGGTGCCCGCCGGCGGGCCGCCCGCCTCGACGCACATCACGCCGTTGTAGCCGGTGTAGACGAAATCCTCGGGCCGAAGCTCCTCGGAGTGGAAGTCGACCTCCTTCAGCACGTCGATCACCGTCGGCATCAGCTTGCCGGTGAGGGTGA
>RECW01000191.1 GCA_007693835.1 Paracoccaceae bacterium
GCGCGGCGTCAGGCCGCCCAGTCCGTCCGCGAAATCAGCCTGAAGCGGGACGCGGGATGGGAGAGCCGCGCGGCGGTGACGACGGCGCCGGCGCGCCATGTGCGCCGCTCGATGACGAAGACGGGCTCGCCCGGGCCAAGGGCGAGCCGGGCGCGCTCGTCGGCGTCGGGGGCGGCGGCGGTCAGGATGTGCTCAATTCGGTCGTAGGGGGTCTCGGTCAGAAGCCACTCGTTGGGACTCACGCGCTCGAAAGGCT
The DNA here is from genome assembly GCA_007693835.1 of Paracoccaceae bacterium. GTDB lineage: Bacteria > Pseudomonadota > Alphaproteobacteria > Rhodobacterales > Rhodobacteraceae > Rubrimonas. Next base: position 257 of record RECW01000191.1, read on the forward strand.
CACGGGCGGCGGCGGGCGCGGCGTCGAGGGCGATCCAGCGGGTTTCGAGCTGGTGCGGCGCGCCGTCCGAGAGGTGCAGGCAGCGCACGAACAGGAGGGGCGCGCCAGGCGCCGTCTCGAAACGGACGGCGAGGGCTGCGTCGGCGGCTGTCTCGCGGCGCTCGATCAGCGCATAGCCGTAGGCGCCGCCGGCGCGCTCTATCTCGTCGCGCACCAGCGGCACGGTGAGCATGGCGGCTTCGGGGCGGCTGAGGGCGACGCGGGTGCCGGCGCGGCGGCGACGCTCGATGATGCCGGTGCGGGCGAGCTCGCGCAGCGCGCGGTTGGCGGTGGCGCGGGAGCAGCCGAAGTCCTGCGCCAACGCCTCCTCGGTGGGGAGCAGCGCGCCCGGAGGCCAGTCGCGCCGCAGGATGCGGGCGAGGACGCCGGCCTTGACGTCCTTGTAGGAGATCAGGGGCTTGGAGGCGTTCACGGGGCGAGCAGCCGCGCCCGCGCCGCCCGCCAGCCGGCCTCGGCGCGGGCGCGGGCGACGTGGACGCCGTCGCGCACCGCATGGCGCCCGGCGGCCCAGACGTCGCGGACGAGGCCGCGGCCCTCGCCGAAGATCCAGCCGTCGAGAATCTGCGCGTCGGCGAGGCCTTCGAGCGCCGGCGCCGCGCCGTCGAGCGCCACGAGGTCGGCCCAGGCGCCGGCGCGGATCGCGCCGCTCTCCCGCCCGAGGGCCTGCGCGCCGCCGGCGAGGGCGGCGGCGTAGAGGGCTTCGCCGACCGAGCCTTCCTCGCGCGCCATCATGTTGCGGCCGCCCTCGCGGAGGCGCTGGGAGTATTCGAGAGCGCGGAGTTCGGCGGCGGCGCCGATCAGCACGTTGCTGTCGGAACCGACGCCGAACCGGCCGCCGGCGGCGGCGTAGGCGACGCCGTTGAAGATCCCGTCGCCGAGATCCGCTTCGGTGACCGGGCAGAGACCAGCCACGGCGCCGGAGCGCGCGAGGCCTTCGGTCTCGGCCGCCGTCATGTGCGTGCAGTGGATCAGACACCAGCGCGCGTCGACGCCCGCGTTCTCCAGCAGCCACGCCACGGGCCGCGCGCCGAAGGCGGCTTCGACGGCGGCGACCTCCTGCGGCTGTTCGGCGGCGTGGATGTGGAGGGGCATGTCCCGATACGCGGCGGCGACGGCGGCGAGGCTCTCGGGGTCGACCGCCCGCAGCGAATGGGGGGCGAAGCCGAGGCGGGCGTCGGGGCCGAGGCCGCCGAGCGCAGAGCGGGAGGCGTCCATCAGCGCGCCGAAGCGATCGAGGTCGCAACCGAAGCGGCGCTGGCCGCCTTCGAGCGCCCCGCGCTCGACGCCCGACCAGCAGTAGAGGACCGGCAGGAGCGTCAGGCCGATCTGCGCATCGGCCGCGGCGGCGGCGACGCGCTCGGCCATCTCGCCGAGGCGGGCGTAGGGCGCGCCGCCGGGTTGGTGGTGGAGGTAGTGAAACTCCGCCAGCGCCGCGAAGCCGCTCTCCATCATCTCGACGAAGGCGAAGCGGGAGACGGCCTCGACGTCCTCCGGCGTCATGCGGTCGAGGAAGCGATACATCAGCGCGCGCCAGCTCCAGAAGCTGTCGCGCCCCGCCGCCCGCCAGCCGGCAAGGCCGGCCATGGCGCGCTGGAAGGCGTGGCTGTGGAGGTTGGACAGGGCGGGCAGCAGGACGCGATCGCCGTCGCCCGGAACGCCGGTCTCGACCGAGGCGACGCGCCCGTCGGCGCCGACGCGCACCCGCACGTCCCGCGCCCAGCCCTCGGGCAGCAGCGCCCGCCCGGCGCGGATCTCGAAAGCCTGCATCGCGCCCTCCCCCTGGTTGATATGTGTTTACATATTTGCGCGCCGCGTTCAAAGTCCCTCAACGCCGCAACGGGGCCGCCCATGTCCGCTCGCCGGGTTCTGACCGACGCCATCCTCGCCACGATGACGCCCGAGGGTCCGCCCTATGGGCTGATCGAAGGCGGTGCGGTCGCGGTGACGGACGGGCGAATCGCCTGGGCCGGGCCGGCTGGGGATTTGCCGACCGCTTTCCGCGATGCGCCTCTGGAGCGCCTCGATGGGCGGCTGGTGACGCCGGGGCTGATCGACTGCCACACGCATCTGGTTTTCGGCGGCGACCGGGCGCGCGAGTTCGAGATGCGGCTGGAAGGGGCGAGCTACGAAGAAGTCGCGCGCGCCGGTGGCGGCATCGTCTCGACGGTGCGGGCGACGCGGGCGGCGTCGGACGCCGCGCTGCTGGCCTCGGCCCTCGCCCGCGCCGACCGGCTGATCGCGGGCGGCGCGACCACCGTCGAGATCAAGTCGGGCTACGGGCTCGACGTCGAGACGGAGCTGCGGATGCTGCGCGTGGCGCGGGCGGTCGGCGACGCGCGGGCGCTGACGGTGCGTGCGACCTTCCTCGGCGCCCATGCGGTTCCGCCGGAATACAGGGATCGCCCGGACGCCTACATCGACGACGTCTGTCTGCCGGCGCTCGACGCGGCGGCGGCGGAAGGGCTGGTCGACGCGGTGGACGGGTTCTGCGAGGGGATCGCGTTCTCGCCTGACCAGATCGCACGGGTCTTCGGCCGGGCGAAGGCGCTCGGGCTGCCGGTGAAGCTGCACGCGGAGCAGTTGTCGAACCTGGGCGGCGCGGCGCTGGCGGCGCGCTGCGGGGCGCTGTCGGCGGACCATCTGGAGTGGCTCGACGCCGACGGCGTGGCGGCGATGGCGGCGGCGGGGACAGTCGCCGTGCTGCTGCCGGGCGCCTTCTATTTCCTCCGCGAGACGAAGCTGCCGCCGGTCGCCGCCTTGCGCGAAGCGGGCGCGCCCATCGCGGTCGCGACGGACTGCAACCCGGGCTCCTCGCCGCTCACCTCCCTGCCGCTCGCGATGAACATGGCCTGCACCTTCTTCCGCCTGACGCCGGAGGAGGCGCTGGCGGGCGTGACGCGCGTCGCGGCGCAGGCGCTGGGGCTCGGCGACCGGGGCGTGATCGCGCCGGGGATGCGGGCGGACTTGTGCGTCTGGGACGTCGCGCACCCGGCGGAACTCGCCTACCGCATCGGCGACGCGCCGCTGGCCGCGCGCTGGGTCAAGGGCGCGCCATGCTGACGTGGACGCCGGGGGCGGTCACGCTCGACGCGCTGGCGACGCTCTACTGGACGGAGACCCCCGCCCGGCTCGACCCGGCCTGCCGGCCGGCGGTGGAGCGGGCGGCGGCCGCGGTCGCGGCGGCGGCGAGCGGCGCGGAAGCGGTCTATGGCGTCAACACGGGCTTCGGGAAGCTCGCGAGCGTGCGAATCCCGCCCGACCGGACGGCGCAGCTTCAGCGCAACCTGATCCGCTCGCACTGCTGCGGCGTCGGCCCCGCGATCCCGCGCCGCGTGGCGCGGCTGATGATGGCGCTGAAGCTGCTGTCGCTCGGCCGCGGCGCCTCGGGCGTGCGGTGGGAGATCGTCGCGCTGATCGAGGGGATGCTGGCGCAGGGGGTGACGCCGGCGATCCCGGCGCAGGGCAGCGTCGGGGCCTCGGGCGATCTCGCGCCGCTCTCGCACATGGCCGCCGTGATGATCGGCGAAGGCGAGGCGGAGGTGGGCGGGCGCGTGCTGCCGGGGGCCGAGGCGCTCGCCGAGGCCGGGCTTGCGCCGGTGACGCTCGGCGCGAAGGAGGGGCTGGCGCTGATCAACGGCACGCAGTTCTCGACCGCCTTCGCGCTGGCGGGGCTGTTCGAGGGGTGGCGGTGCGCGGCGGCGGCGCTGGCGACCGGCGCGCTCTCGACCGACGCGATCATGGGGTCGGACGCGCCGCTGCAGCCGGAGATCCACGCGCTGCGCGGGCACCGCGGGCAGATCGAGGCGGCGGCGACCATGCGCGCGCTGCTGGCGGGCTCGGCGATCCGCGAAAGCCACAGGGAGGGCGACGCGCGGGTGCAGGACCCCTATTGCATCCGCTGCCAGCCGCAGGTGACGGGCGCGGCGATGGACCTGCTGCGCCAGGCGGCGGCGACGCTGGAGACGGAGGCGAACGCCGCCACCGACAACCCGCTGGTGCTGACCGAAGCCGGGCTGATCGTCTCGGGCGGGAACTTCCACGCCGAGCCCGTGGCCTTCGCCGCGGACATGCTCGCGCTGGCGCTCGCGGAGATCGGCGCCATCGCGCAGCGGCGCGTCGCGCTGATGGTCGACCCGACGCTGAGCTTCGACCTGCCGCCGTTCCTGACGCCCGATCCGGGGCTGTGCTCGGGCTACATGATCGCGGAGGTGACGTCGGCGGCGCTGATGAGCGAGAACAAGCACCTCGCCAACCCCTGCTCGACCGACTCGACGCCGACGTCGGCCAATCAGGAGGACCACGTGTCGATGGCCGCCCACGGGGCGCGGCGGCTCATGCCGATGGCGGAGAACCTCGCCGCGATCCTCGGGGTGGAGCTGCTCTGCGCCGCGCAAGGGGTGGAGCACCGCGCGCCGCTCGCGACCAGCGCCCCCCTCGCCCGCATCCTCGCTCGGCTGCGGGCGGAGGTTCCGACGCTCACCGACGATCGGGCGCTGGCGCCGGACATGGCGCGTGCGGCGGACCTCGTGCGAACGGGCGCGGTGGTCGAGGCGGCGGGGGCCGATCTGTTCCCGAGGCTCGCATGACGCCCGTCGCGGTGCGCGAGGGCGAGGGGCCGGTGATCCTCGGCTTTCCGCATGCGGGCACGTTCTTGCCCGACGACGTGCGCGGGCGGCTGAACGAGACGGGGCTGCGGCTGACGGACACGGACTGGCATGTGGACCGGCTCTACGAGGGGCTGCTGCCGTCGGCGACCACGGTGCGCGCGACCTTCCACCGCTACGTGATCGACGCCAACCGGCCGCCTTCGGGCGAGAGCCTGTATCCGGGGCGGGCGACGACGGACCTCGTGCCGCTGACCGACTTCGACGGGAACGGCATCTGGCGCGAGCCGCCGACGGCGGCCGAGGTCGCGGCGCGGCGCGACGCCTTCCACGCGCCCTATCACGCGGCCCTTGCGGCGCAGATGGCGCGGGTGAAGGCGCGGTGGGGCGTGGCGATCCTCCACGACTGCCACTCGATCCGCAGTCGCGTGCCGCGGCTGTTCGACGGCGTGCTGCCGGACCTGAACATCGGGACAGTCGACGGCGCGGCCTGCGCGCCCGAGATCGCGGAAGCGGCCTGCGCCGAGGCGGACGTCTCCGGCTTCTCATGGGTCGCGAACGGGCGCTTCAGGGGCGGGTGGTGCACCCGCGCCTACGGCCGGCCCGCCGAAGGGCTGCACGCGATCCAGATGGAGCTGGCGCAGGTCACGCACCTCGCGACCGAAGCCCCGCCCTTCGCCTATGACGCGGAGAAGGCCGCGCGGCTGCGCCCCGTGCTCGCCCGCATCCTCGCCCGCCTCGACGCTTTCGGGAGGAACCGATGATCGACCGCCGCAACGCCCGCGACGTGTATCCGCCGACCGGGGCCGAGATCACCGCGAAATCGTGGCTGACCGAAGCGCCGATGCGGATGCTGATGAACAACCTCCACCCCGACGTCGCCGAGAACCCGCACGAACTGGTGGTCTACGGCGGCATCGGCCGGGCGGCGCGGACGTGGGGCGACTTCGACGCGATCGTCTCGGCGCTGAAAGGGCTGGAGGACGACCAGACGCTGCTGGTGCAGTCCGGCAAGCCCGTCGGCGTGTTCCGCACGCACCCCGACGCGCCGCGGGTGCTGATCGCCAACTCCAACCTCGTGCCGCGCTGGGCGTCCTGGGACCATTTCAGCGAACTCGACCGCAAGGGCCTGATGATGTACGGCCAGATGACGGCCGGGTCGTGGATCTACATCGGCACGCAGGGGATCGTCCAGGGCACCTACGAGACCTTCGCCGAAGCCGGGCGCCAGCACTACGGCGGCGACCTCACGGGGCGGTGGATCCTGACCGGCGGCCTCGGCGGCATGGGCGGCGCGCAGCCGCTGGCGGCGGTGATGGCGGGGGCCTGCTGCCTCGCCGTCGAGTGCAACCCCGACAGCATCGCCTTCCGCCTGCGCACCCGCTACCTCGACGAAAAGGCCGAGACGCTCGACGACGCGCTGGCGATGATCGAGCGCTGGACCAAGGCGGGCGAGGCGAAGTCGGTCGGGCTGCTCGGCAACGCCGCCGACATTTTTCCCGAACTCGTGCGCCGCGGGGTGAAGCCCGATCTGGTGACCGACCAGACCTCGGCCCACGACCCGGTCAACGGCTATCTGCCGCAGGGCTGGACGCTCGCCGAATGGCGCGCCAGGCGCGAGAGCGACCCGAAGGCGGTGGAGAAGGCCGCCAAGCAGTCGATGCGCGTGCAGGTCGCGGCGATGGTCGACTGGGCGCGGATGGGCGTGCCGACCGTCGATTACGGCAACAACATCCGCCAGATGGCGCAGGAGGAGGGGCTGGAGGACGCCTTCGCCTTCCCCGGCTTCGTGCCCGCCTATATCCGCCCGCTGTTCTGCCGCGGCGTCGGCCCGTTCCGCTGGTGCGCGCTCTCGGGCGACCCCGAGGACATCTACAGGACCGACGCCAAGGTGAAGGAGGTGATCCCCGACGACCCCCACCTCCACCGCTGGCTCGACATGGCGCGGGAACGGATCGCGTTTCAGGGGCTGCCGGCGCGCATCTGCTGGGTGGGGCTCGGCCAGCGCCACCGCCTCGGCCTCGCCTTCAACGAGATGGTGGCCAGGGGCGAACTCAAGGCCCCCGTCGTCATCGGCCGCGATCATCTCGACAGCGGCTCGGTCGCCAGCCCCAACCGCGAGACCGAGGCGATGCGCGACGGCTCGGACGCCGTGTCGGACTGGCCGCTGCTGAACGCGCTCCTGAACTGCGCGAGCGGCGCGACCTGGGTTTCCCTCCACCACGGCGGGGGGGTCGGGATGGGGTTCAGCCAGCACGCCGGGATGGTGATCGTCGCCGACGGCACGCCGGCGGCGGCGAAGCGCCTCGAGCGCGTGCTGTGGAACGACCCGGCGACCGGCGTGATGCGCCACGCCGACGCCGGCTACGAGATCGCCATCGACTGCGCGAAGGCGCACGGGCTCGACTTGCCCGGCATCCTGCGCGACTGACGGAGAACGCCCGCGGGCTTCCGCGACAAAAGGGAGAGACTGCATGAAAAGACGTGAATTCCTCGGCGCCGCGGGCGTCGGCGCGGTCGCCGCGGCGGGCCTCGCCGCCCCCGCCATCGCGCAGGACGTCCGCCGCTGGCGCCTCGTCTCCGCATGGCCGCGCAACCTGCCGGGACCGGGCGTCGCCGCGCAGATCCTCGCCGACCGCATCACCGCGCTCTCGGGCGGGCGGATCGAAGTCGAGCTGTTCGCGGCCGGCGAGATCGTGCCGGGGCCGGGCGTGTTCGACGCGGTGGCCGAAGGCACGGCGGAGATCTACCACGCCGTGCCCGCCTACTGGGGCTCCAAGTCCAAGGGCATCCTGCTGTTCGGCTCCCAGCCCTTCGGCCTGCGCGCCGAGGAGCAGTACGGCTGGCTGGAGCACGGCGGCGGTCAGGCGCTCTACGACGAGATGTACGCCCGCTTCGGGCTGAAACCGTTCCTCTGCGGCAACTCGGGCCCGCAGTGGGCGGGCTGGTTCCGCAACGAGATCGCGAGCGTCGACGACCTGCGGGGTCTGCGCTTCCGCACCACCGGCCTCGCCTCGGAGATGATGGCCAAGCTCGGCGTGGCGGTGCAGGCGATGCCCGGACCGGCGATGTTCCAGGCGCTCCAGACCGGCGCGCTCGACGCGGGCGAGTTCATCGGGCCCTGGTCGGACTCGGCGCTCGGCTTCCAGCAGGTCGCGAAGAACTACTACTGGCCGGGCGTGGGCGAGCCGTCGTCGGCCGAGGAGTGCGCCGTCAACCTCGACGTCTGGAACGCCCTGCCCGACGATCTGAAGGCGGCCGTCGCCTCGGCGGCGGAGAGCATGTACAACCTCGTGACCACCGAATACAACACCAAGCATGCGCTCGCGCTGCGCGAACTGGTGGCGAACGAGGGCGTGATCGCCCGCCGCCTGCCCGACGACGTGATGATCGCCATGGGGAACGCGGCCGGCGAAGTGATGGCTGAGCTGCGCGAGGACGGCGACGAGCTGGTGCGGCGCATCACCGAGAACTTCCTCGAATACCGTGCGCTGATGTCGGAATACATGGTGTTCGCGGACAAGGGGCAGCTGGAAGGCCGCGCCCTGCCCTACGACATGTGACCCATCGCGCGCCGGAGCGACGTCTCCGGCGCGCGCCTTTCCCATGGCCGCCATGACCCGCCTCGCCGACATTCTCGACGCCATCAACCGCGCCGTCGGCGCCGTCGTCTGCTGGGCGGCGCTCGCGATGGTGCTGATCCAGTTCGCGCTGGTTCTCGCGCGCTACGTGTTCGGCGTCAGCTCCATCGCGGCGAACGAGAGCGTGCTCTACCTCCACGCCGCGATTTTCATGCTCGGGTCGGGTTACGCGCTGCTGGTCGGCGGACACGTGCGGGTCGACGTTTTCTACGCCAGGGCGTCGCCCCGCGGGAGGGCGGCCATCGACGTCTTCGGCCACCTGTTCCTGCTCGCCCCCGCGATGATCGCGCTGCTGGTCTGGTCCTGGCCGATGGTGCGGCGGTCCTGGGCCATCCTCGAAGGGCCGATCTCCGTGGGCGGCATCCCGGCGACCTACCTGTTGCGCTCGCTCGTGCCGGCCTTCTGCGTGCTGCTGCTGGCGCAAGGGCTCGCCTGCCTGATTCGCGATGCGCTGCGCCTCGCGGGGCGCGAGACATGAGCCTGCCGCTCGACCTTCTGATGGTCGCGGCGCTGATCGGGGGGATCCTGATCGGCTACCCGGTCGCCTTCTCGATCGCCGGGGTGGCGGTGCTGTTCGCGCTGCTCGGCGGGGCGCTCGGACAGTTCGACATGCGGCTGCTCGGCGCGCTGGGGCAGCGCGTCTTCGGCATCATGACCAACGACGTGCTGATCGCCATCCCGTTGTTCGTGTTCATGGGGCTGGTGCTGGAGAAATCCCGCGTCGCCGAAGACCTGCTGGAGACCATGGGCCGCCTGTTCGGGCGGCTGCGGGGCGGGCTCGGGGTGTCGGTGGCGCTGGTCGGCGCGCTGCTCGCGGCCTCGACCGGCATCGTCGGCGCGACGGTGGTGGCGATGGGGATGATCGCCCTGCCGACGATGCTGCGGAACGGCTACGACCCGCGCCTCGCCTCGGGCGTGGTGTGCGCGAGCGGGACGCTCGGCCAGATCATCCCGCCGTCGACCCTCCTGATCATCCTGTCGGACGTGATGTCGAACGCCTTCCAGCGCGCGCAGTTCGAGCAGGGGCGGTTCTCCATCGAGACCATATCGGTCGGCCAGATCTTCGCCGCGGCGCTGGCGCCGGGGCTGCTGCTGGTGGCGGTCTACGTCGTCTACATGCTGGCCCGCGCCGCCCTGTTCCCCGCCGACGCCCCGGCGATGCGGGAGGCGCCGGACCATCCCTCCCCGCTCCGCATCGCCGCGGTGATCCTGCCGCCGATCCTGCTGATCCTCGCCGTGCTCGGCTCGATCCTCGGGGGCGTCGCGACGCCGTCCGAGAGCGCGGCGGTGGGGGCGGTCGGCGCGACGCTGATCGCGGGCGCGCGGCTCGGGGCGCCGCGATGGCTGATCTTCGGCGGCGCGGCGGCGCTGGTCGCGCTGGTGGTCGGCGCCGGCGTCGCGCCGGTGCGGCTGCAACGGTCGGACGTGACGCTTGCCGACCAGATCCGCGGCGGGGTGTACATGGCGCTGGCGGTCTTCGGCTTCGCGGGGATCGTCGGCGCGCTCTGGCGGATGCGGCGCGAGGCGCTGCTGACGCCGACGGTCAAGGCGACGATGACCGTGACCGCGATGATCTTCGCGACCATCATCACCGCGAGCGTCTTCTCCCTCGTCTTCATCGGCCTCGGCGGCGAGCATCGGCTGCGGGCGATCCTCGCCGAGATGCCGGGCGGCGCGACGGGGGCGCTGCTGTTCTCGATGGCGCTGATCTTCCTGCTCGGCTTCTTCCTCGACTTCGTGGAGATCAGCGTGATCCTGCTGCCCTTGGTGGCGCCGGCGCTGATCCTGATGGGGCACGATCCGATCTGGCTGGCGGTGCTGATCGCGATCAACCTCCAGACCTCGTTCCTGACGCCGCCTTTCGGCTTCTCGCTGTTCTACCTGCGCGGCGCGGCGCCGCCGGAGGTGACGACGGGGCAGATCTACGCCGGCGTCGCGCCTTTCATCGCGCTGCAGATCGTGGTGATCGGCCTCGTGTGGCTGGCGCCGGGCTTCGCGACCTCCCTGCCCCGCGCGCTGTTCTGAAGCGGTCGTTTTCGGGGCGCGCCGGGTCGCTGCGATCCTAGACGGCGCAGGCCGTCGGCGCGAAAGCACGTGAAACCCTTGAGGAGAAAACGATGCGGACCCATGCGCGGGTGGTGGTGATCGGCGGCGGCGTGGTGGGCTGCTCGGTGCTCTACCACCTCACGAAGCTCGGCTGGCGCGACGTGATGCTGGTCGAGCGGTCCGAGCTGACCTCGGGCTCGACCTGGCACGCCGCGGGCGGCTTCCACACGCTCAACGCCGACACCAACATGGCGGCGCTGCAGGGCTACACCATCCGCCTCTACCGCGAACTGGAGGAGATCACCGGCCAGTCCTGCGGGCTGCACCATGTGGGCGGGGTGACGCTCGCCGGCTCGCAGGACCGGCTGGATTACCTCAAGGCCGAGCACGCCAAGCACCGCTACATGGGGCTGGACACCCGGATCGTGAGCCCGGCGGAGATCCGCGAGCTTTCCCCCATCACCAACGTCGAGGGCGTGCTGGGCGGGCTGTATGATCCGCTCGACGGCCACCTCGACCCCTCCGGCACGACCCACGCCTACGCGAAGGCGGCGCGGATGGCGGGGGCGGAGATCGTGCTGCGCAACCCCGTGATCGAGACCAACCCGCGCCCCGACGGCGGCTGGGACGTGGTGACCGAGCAGGGCGCGATCCACGCCGAGCACGTGGTGAACGCCGCCGGCCTCTGGGCGCGGGAGGTGGGGGCGCTGGCGGGGGCGCGGCTGCCGCTCCACCCGGTCGAGCACCAGTATCTCATCACCGAGGACACGCCCGAAGTCTACGAGCGCGACGCCGAGCTGCCCCACGTCATGGACCCCGAAGGCGAGAGCTACCTGCGCCAGGAGGGTCGCGGCCTCTGCATCGGGTTCTACGAGCAGGCGATGGACCTCTGGGGCGTCGACGGCACGCCGGCTGGCTTCGGGCACGAGCTGCTGAACGACGACCTCGACCGGATCGGCGACAGCCTCGAATTCGCCTTCCGGCGCTTCCCTGCGCTGGAGCGCGCCGGGATCAAGCGCGTGATCAACGGTCCCTTCACCTTCGCCCCGGACGGCAATCCGCTGGTCGGCCCTGTGCCCGGCCTGCGCAACTACTGGTCGGCCTGCGGGGTGATGGCGGGGTTCAGCCAGGGCGGCGGCGTCGGCCTCAGCCTCGCGCAGTGGATGATCGAGGGCGAGCCCGAGCGCGACGTGATGGCGATGGACGTGGCGCGCTTCGGCGACTGGGCGACGCCGGGGCTGGTGCGCGCGCGGGTGCGCCAGAACTACCAGCGCCGCTTCTCCGTCTCCTACCCCAACGAGGAGCTGCCGGCCGCCCGCCCCCACCAGACGACGCCCGCCTATCCGCTGTGGAAGGCGGCGCGGGCGGTGTTCGGGCACGGCTACGGGCTGGAGCACGTCAACTACTTCGCCCCCGAAGGCGAGCCGCTGTTCGAGACGCCGAGCTTCCGCCGGTCCAACGCCTTCGCGGCGGTGGGGGCGGAGTGCCTTGCCGTGCGGGAGGCGGTGGGGATCAACGAGATCCACAACTTCGGCAAGTACCGCGTCGAAGGGCCGAACGCCGCCGACTGGCTCGACCGGATCATGGCGGGCCGCCTGCCGCGGGAGGGGCGCGTGGCCCTGTCGGCGATGCTGTCGCCCAAGGGCAAGATCATCGGCGATTTCACCATCACCAACCTGGGCGGCGGGCGGTTCCACCTGACCGCCTCCTATTCCGCGCGCGCCTATCACATGCGCTGGTTCGAGGCGCACCTGGAGCCGGGTGTGACCGTGCGCGACGTGTCGCTCGACCTGCTCGGGTTCCAGATCGCCGGGCCGAAGGCGCAGGCGTTGCTGGCGCGGGTCGCGCGCGGCGACGTCTCGACGGCGGCGCTGCCGTTCCTGTCGGCGCGGGAGCTGGACATCGGCGCGTCGCGGGCGCTGGTGCAGCGCGTCTCCTACACGGGCGATCTCGGCTACGAGATCTACGTTCCGGCCGCCGAGCAGGTGGCGCTCCACGAGACGCTGACGGCGGCGGGCGGCGATCTCGGCCTAAAGCCGTTCGGGATGCGGGCGATGATGAGCCTGCGGCTGGAGAAAGGCTTCGGCGCCTGGATGCGGGAGTATCGGCCCGACTATCGACCCGCCGAAACCGGCCTCGACCGCTTCGTCGCCTACGGGAAGAACGCGGACTTCATCGGCAGGGCCGCGGCGCTGGCCGAGCGGGAGACGGGGCCGAAGCGCCGCCTCTGCACCCTCCGCGTCGACGCGCGCGACGCGGACGTGGTCGCGGACGAGCCGATCTGGCATGGCGGGGACGTCGTGGGCTTCTGCACCTCGGGGGGCTTCGCCCACTGGGCCGGCGTCTCGGTCGCCAACGGGTTCCTGCCGGTCGACCTGATCGCGGAAGGGCGGGAGGTCGAAATCGAGATCCTCGGCGAGAAGCGCCCCGCCGTCGTCTTCACCCGACCGCTGTTCGATCCGGAAGGCGCGCGCCTGCGCGGGTAGCGGCGTCTCTCTCGATCATGGTCGCGTTGCGGTTGCCGGGATTCGTTCCCGGAGGAGCGTTCCCCCGCCTGTCCGCGCGGGCGGCGAACATCTGAAGCAGCGCCTTGAGTTCCGACGGCGCGATCGGCTTGGCGAGGTGGCCGTCGAACCCGGCGGCGCGGTAGGCCTTCACGTGGTCGGCCATCGCGTTGGCCGTGCAGGCGATGGCGGGCGCGGCCGGGCGCCCGAGCGCCTTCTCGGCCGCCCGGATCGCGCGCAGGGTCTCCTCGCCCCCCATGCCCGGCATCACGATGTCGAGCATCATCAGGGCGAACGGCCCGTCGCGCCGCACCGCGGCGAGCGCGGCTTCGCCCGAGTCGACCTCGACGGTCTCGGCGCCGACCGCCGCGAGCATGCCGCCGAGCACCATCCGGTTGATCTCGCTGTCGTCGGCCATCAGCACGCGGAACCCCGGCGGCAGCGCCGGGCCGGACGCCGCCGCGCTGTCCGTCACTGCGGCGGTCGCGGCGAGCGGCAACTCCACCGTGAAGGTCGACCCTTCGCCCGGCGCGCTCCGCACGGCGACCGAGCCGCCCATCGCGTCCACCAGGCCCTTCACGATGGAGAGGCCGAGGCCGGTGCCCCCGAAGCGCCGCGCCGTCGAGCTTTCGGCCTGCACGAAGGGCGCGAACACCGCGGCGCACTGCTCCGGCGTCATGCCGATGCCGTCGTCGCGGACCGAGAGGGTGAGGCCGTCGCGCCGCGCGGCGTCGGCCGCGATGACGACGCGGCCGTTCTCCGTGAACTTGATCGCGTTGCTGACAAGGTTGTGCAGGATGGCGTCGACGCGGTGCGCATCGCCCACACGCCAGCGCTCCGCCCCGGTGATCGACACGTCGAGCGTGACGCAGCGCAGCCGCGCCGGCGCCTCGTGCACGGCGCGGATCCGGTCGAGGCACGCTTCGACGGAGAACGGCGTCGCCTCCAGCGCCATGCGACCGGCCTCGATCCGGGCGATGTCGAGCACGTCGTTGATGGTCGCCAGCAGCACGCCGCCCGAAGCGCGGATCGCCGACAGCATCCGGGTCTGTTCGGGGTCGAGGGGCGTCGCCGCCAGCAGCTCGGCCATGCCGATGACGCCGTTCATCGGGTTGCGGATGTCGTGGCTCATGGCGGCGAGGAAGCGCGACTTGGCCGCGTTCGCCGTTTCGGCGTCGGTGAGGGCCCGCTCCATGTCCGCGGTGGCGGCGTGGACCTTGGCCTCGAGCGCGCGGACGCCCAGGCGCAGCCCCGCCAGCGCCAGGGCGCCGAGCACGAAGGTCGAGAGCGCCGCCGCGCCGATGATGATCTGCCGGTCGCGCCGATGATCGGCCAGCATCCCGCCGATGTCGCGCCAGACGACGACGACGCCCGGCGCCGTCGCGCCGCGCGTCTCCGACAGATAGTCGGTCAGCGGCCACGCGGCGGCGAAAGTCGCCTCGGCGCCCGCTCGCGCCTCGGCATGGACGATGCCGCCGCCGGCGCGCGCCGCGAGCAGCGCGTCGCCCAAGGTCTGCATGACAGCCGCGATCTCGGGGCCGGTCGTCGCCTCGATGACGCAGTGGCACTCGCCGTCGACGACGAGCGGCAAGCGGCTGTCGAACATCGCCGCGTCGACCCGATCCCCCATCAGCAGAACCGCCGCGCCGACGCCGTCGCCGTTCATCCTCCGCAGCATCCGGTCGAACGACGTGCCGACCTCGATCGTGCCGATCGGCGCGCCGTCGGCGACGCCGGGTTGCGCGAAGACGGGAACCACGCCGCGCAACCCGGAATAGATCCGGCCGAGCTCGAACCCGCGCCGCGGCCGCCCGTCGGTCATCGCGTCTGCGAGGACATGGCGCAGGCCTTCGAGGCGGTCTCCGAAGTAGGCGGGGGCGTGGACGCGCAGGAACGAAACCGCGCCCGGCGCCATGTGGTAGTGCAGCTGGCGGATGCCGAACTCGTCCGTCGCCATGCTCCATGCGGGCGCGAGGCGGCGCAGCAGGGTGTCGCGGATCGCGGCCGCCCGCGCGCCGCCCGCGCCGCCGCCTTCGACCTCCACGGCCGCGCGCCCCGCGACGAACATGGCGTGAAGCGACGGATCGTGGGCGAAGACCGTCGCCGTCAGAAGCATCTCTTCGAGCGTCTGGTCGACGAGCAGGTCGAAGGCCTGACGCCGGTCCTGCGCCCAGTTCGAAAGACGATCGTCAAACGCGCCGTCGGAGAGGCGGAGGCTGAGACCCGCGGCGAGCGCGTTGGCGAGCACGATCAGGGCGAGCAGAAACAGCCTCAGCCGGCCCGAAGGCTTCGGGCCGCCAGGCGCCGGACTCGCGGTGCGTGCGGAGGTCGCCATGTCGTCGAGGCCTCTTCGTTCGCGCGCATCTGAAACCAGACTGTGTTGACGCCCGGTAAAGCCGGGGTCGCGCGCCAAGCCGGGATCGGCGATCGGCGCGTCGCACGTGACGCAACGGTCGCTCGCAAGTCCTGTTGGTATTGGTGTATCGTCGGCGAATTACACGCAGTCCGCGATTTACCGCAGCGCAAATGATCTGAACACTTAACCGCTTGATATGTAGTGTCTGAGAACACACCGCCGCAGGATCCGCGACAGTGACGCCGTGTCGGCGCGCGCCATGCCCTTGATGACGCCTTCGGGCGCCACGCCGGAGGGGCCTCCGGTGAACCGGCGTCCGACAGCGCCGGGCTCTGCCGTGTCGTAATGCCGGACGGGGCCGGCGCGCCCATCGCCGTCCGACGCGAGCAGCCGTGCGTCGGAACATCTGCTGGGGATCCGGAGCCGCGCGCCGTCGCGCCGTCCTGCGTCGCCCCGGCCCACCCGCGCGCGCCCTTCGACCTGCGCCGCGCCGAGCGGCGCGGCCGTTGCGCGCACTGGTCCCGCACCGACCGCAAGCGCGTGGCGCTGGACGCGGCGCAGGTCGCGGCGTGGCGGGGGTGCTTCGAGGCGGCGCGTCGGGAGAACCTGATCCGGCGCCTCCGAGACAGCGAGACGGTCGCCCGCCGACGCGCTGTCGTGGCCGAACGGGCGAACGACGCCGCCATCATCGCCGACGCGCCCGGCGAGACCGTCTGGGTGAGCGCCGCTTTCGTCCGAACCACGGGATACGCGCTCTCGGACATGGTCGGGCGGACGCCGGGGGCGTGACGGTCGCCGCATCTCCGCCCGACACGGCCCCGACACGGCGGGGCGCCGCGCGATCACGGTCCGGGACAGCGGGCCCGGCGTCGCCGAGGCGGGCCGCGAGGCGCTGTTCAGCCCGTTCCGTCAGGGCGCGCGCGAAGCGCACACCCGCCCCGCCGGCGCCGGGGCGCGCCTCGCCCTTGCCCGCAGGCTCGTGGAGCGTATGGGGGGCGGCTGAGCCTCGGGGCCGCTCCCGAAGGAGGCGCGGCGTTCCAGTTCACCTTGCCGCTCGCGGCGGCGCCGGCTGCGGCGACGTGCGGCGGCGGCGCAGGCGCCCACGCGACCTGACGAGGGCGCCGAGCGGCGTGCGGTCCGTTCACAAGCCCGCCCATGCCACGACGACGACGACGCCCGGCGCGTCGCCCGCCAGAAGGAACGCGGCGCGACGCCGGCAAGACGCCGGATCAGGAAGACGGGGCGGCGTCCGCGCGCTGCGTCGCGAGCAGGGCGCGCAAGGTCTGTTCGAGCCGCGCCGGGTCGATGGGCTTCGGCACGTGCGCGTCGAACCCGTTCGCGAGGCATTCCTCCACCTGATGCTTCAGCGCGTTGGCGGTCACCGCCACCGCCGGCGTGCGCGGCAGCCCCTCCTCGGCCTCGCGCGCGCGGATGGCTGCGAGGGCGGCGGAGCCGTCCATGATCGGCATCGAGATGTCGAACAACAGCAGGTCGAAGGCGTCCGGGGCGTAGGCCTCGACCGCGGCGCGGCCGTTGTCGGTCATGACGGCTTCGACGCCGAGGCGGGTCAGCATCGCGCCGAGGACCATCTGGTTGATGGCGTTGTCCTCGGCCACCAGCACCCGCGCCGAGATGGGCGTCGACGCGCAGGGCGCGGCGTCGGCCGCCGCCGGCGCCGGCGCCGCGTCGCCGACGGCATCGAGCGGCAGGCTGACGCGGATCCGGGTGCCTTCGCCCGACCGGGTCTCGACGGTGATCCGACCGCGCATCGCGTCGACCAGCCGGCGCACGATCGACATGCCGAGGCCGGTGCCGCCGAAGCGGCGCGTCGTCGAGGCGTCGGCCTGCACGAAAGGCTCGAAAAGGTGCGCGGCCTGGTCCTCGGTCATGCCGATTCCGGTGTCGGTGACCTCGATCTGAAGGGGTTCGTCAGCCCGCCCGCCGATGCGCACCGTCACTGCGCCGTCTTCGGTGAACTTCATCGCGTTGCCGATCAGATTGTGCATGACCTGCAGCACGCGGTGCTGGTCGCCAAGGCGCGCGGGCGCCGTGTCGTCCGCGACGATCACGGAGAACGCGATGTTCTGCTCGGTGGCCTTGAGGGTGTAGAGACCTTCGATCTTCCCGGCGACGTCGCGCGGGCTGAAGGGCGCGGCCTCGAGCGCGATGCGGCCGGCCTCGATCTTCGAAAGATCGAGGATGTCGTTGATGACGCCGAGCAGCAGCGCGCCCGACTCGCGGATCACCCGCAGCATGCGCTTGTGCTCGGGGTCCGTGAGGGCCGCGTCCAGCACGGCCGCCATGCCCAGCACACCGTTCATGGGCGTGCGGATCTCGTGGCTCATGTTGGCGAGGAACAGGGACTTGAGCCTGTTCGCCTCCTCCGCCTGCTCGCGCGCCGCGACCAGCGCCGCTTCGTGCGCCTTGCGTTGGGTGACGTCCTCGATGACGCTCGCGATGAGCTTGCGCCCGCGGTTGTCGGTGACCAGAACGCCGTTCAGACGGACCGGCGCGAGTTCCCCGTCGGCGCGCACCAGCTCCTTCTCGATGGGTCCGTAGCGTCCCGTGCGCCCGAGCGCCTCTATCGCGGCGGCGGAGACGTCGGCGTATCGCGGCGCCGTGACGTCGCTGTAGTGCAGCGTCGGCAAGGCGGCGCGATCGTAGCCGAGCGGCTTGAAGAAGGCGGGATTGGCGTCGATGAAGAAGCCCGTCTCGAAGTCCGTCAGCGCCATGCCTATGGGCATGAGGTCGAACAGCGCCTGCAACAGGTCTCTGCGATACTGCGCCTCCGCCTCGGCCTCGATGCGTGCGGTCACGTCGCGCGTCACGATGACGTAGCCGGGGCGCTCGCCCCGCCCAATCGGCGCCCGCCGCGCCGCCGACAGTTCGAACCACCGCGGACCATCCGCGACGTCGAGGCGATAGCGATGGCCGGTCGAGCGGCCCGCCGCGTCCACTTCCGCCATGACCCGCCGCCCGAGCGCGGCGATGTCCGGCGGCATGACGTCCTCCACCAGCTTGCCCATGAAGACTTCGGGCGGGGCGGCGAGAACATCGGCGGCGCTGGCGTGAAAGCCGATGTAACGGCCGTCCGCGTCGAGTTCGAAGACAAGGTCCGGAAGGGCTTCGAGGGTGGCGGCGAGATTGTCGCGGGCGCGGGCCAGCGCCGCCTCCTGCTCCTTGCGGTCCGTGATGTCGATCATGCTGCCGAACACCCACTCCGGCGCGCCGCCGGCCGTGCGCGACGCCAGACGGCCGAGATCGAGCACCCAGAGCCAGCGACCGTCCTTGTGGCGCATGCGCAGCGCGCAGCGATAGGCGTCGGCCCGGCCCTCGAAGTGATCGGCCAGCGCCGCCTCGAGCGGGGCCATGTCGTCGGGGTGGGTCAGCCGCTCCCAGGTCGCGGCGGAGATCGGTTCGAGCTCATCGACGGTGTAGCCGAGCATCTCCGCCCAGCGCGCGTTGGTGCGATACTCGCCGGTCTGGACGTTCCACTCCCACGTCCCGGCGTCGATGCCCCGGATGATGCCCGCGAGGCGCTGCTCGCTGAGGCGCAGCTCTTCGAGGTGCGCCCTCTCCTCGGTGATGTCGCTGCCGATGTTGATGAAGCCGGTGACGGCGCCGTCAGGATCGCGGATCGGCTGGATGTCGAGGCGCGTCCAGAACGCCCGGCCCTGCTTGTCGCGGTTGATGACCTCGCCGGTCGCGCCGCGTCCCGCGAGCAGTTCGGCGCGGATCCGCAGGAGGGCCTCCTCGTTCTCCGGATCCCGGCTGAGGAAGTCGCCGGCCCGAAGCCCGCGCACCTCCTCGAGCGTGTAGCCGGTGCGCGCCTCGAAGGCCGGATTGACCCAGACGATGCGCAACTCCGCGTCGCTGACCGAGACGATGTTGGTCGTGCGCCGCGCGACGTCGCTGAGGCGCTCCATCTCGGCCTGCCGCTCGCGCGCGGCGGTGATGTCCTGAAACGTGCCGAAAAGACGGATCACGCGCCCGCCGAGCTTCTCCGCAGCGCCCGTCACGCGCACCCAGCGGCGTCGCCCCTTGGCGGTGACGAAAGGCAGTTCGAGGTCGTAGGGCGCGCCGTCGGCCTTCAGGCGGTCCAGGGCGGACTCGATCGCGGGTCGCGCCTCCGGGGGGTAGAACAGCACGCCTCCCTCCAGCGGCGGCGTGGTGTCGGGCGGGATCTCGTGGATCGCGCAAGTCGTCGGGGACCAGGCCCCGACGCGCCTCTCGAGGTCGATCTCCCATGTGCCGACGCCCGACACCTGCTCGATCTCGGCCATGTGGGCGGCGGCGCGGCGATCGCCGGTGATGTCGCGGACGGTGGCGTAGATCAGCCCGTCTTCGGCCTTGACGACGGAGGACCATTCCAGCCAGCGCCACCCGCCGTCCTTGCAGCGGTAGCGATTGGAGAAGCGCACCACGGACTCGCCGCGGTTCAGCGCGTCCGCCGCGGCCAGCGTGGCCGCCATGTCGTCGGGGTGGACGAAGTCGAGATAGGGCCGGCCGCAGAGCTCGTCCGCCGACCAGCCGAGAACCCGCTCCCAGCTCGGGTTGACCATGCGGATGAAGCCGTCGAGATCGGCGATGCACAGCATGTCCACCGCCGTTTCGAAGAACCGGCGGTGGGCCGTGGGCTCATCGAATTCCGCGGGCGCGTCGCGCACGATGTCCTCCCACTGCCCTGAAGTCACGGCCGAGTCGCTTCCGGGGCGCAGCCTGCTCCCCAGTTCGTCGCCATCCCGTTACGCAGCCAGAACCTGCGACGGTAGGCCGCTTAGCCGGTTGACAGGCTCTTCACCTGTGTTCGCCGCCGTGTGTGGGCCGCAAGCCACGACCGGCGCGCCGAGCCGCCTCTCGCCGCGCTAGCCCTTCTTGCGGATCAGATAGACCTGCGCGCCGTTCTCTCCGGCGGTCTGCGACACGAGCGCATGGCCGCTCTCCGCGCAGAAGTGCGGGACGTCGACGACGGCCGCCGGGTCGTCCGCCGTCACGCGCAGCAGCGCGCCGGGCGGAAGGCCCTGCAGGCGTTTGCGCGCCTTGAGCACCGGCAGCGGGCAAAGCAGGCCTCGCGCGTCGAGGTCGGCGACTTCTTCGGTCATGGCGCTGGCTTAGGTCGGCGACGCCGGCGCGGCAAGCGGCCGCCCATTGGCGCCCCGCGCCGCGGGGCTTAGGGTCCGCGCGTCCTGAACGGAGACACGCACGTGCGCAGCCTCGCGCTTTGGCTCGTCCTCCTGGCCGCCGCGGCGACGGCGGGAGACCGTGATCCCGCAGCCTATGTCGTCGTCGACGGCGTCTCGATCCCCGAGCCGCTGACCGGCGCGCCGGGCGACGCGGCGCGCGGGGCCGCGGTCGCGGCCGACCCGGCCCGCGGCGGATGCCTCGCCTGCCATCGCGGCGCGGCGGCGCTCGACGGCGTGGGGTCGCGACTCGACGCGGGACGGCTGAGGCTGATGGTGGTGAACTACGCTCTGGTCGATCCGGGTGTCGCCAAACCCGCGTACTACGATATCCCGGACGCGGACGGCCATGATGACGCCGCGCCTCTCCCCGAAACCCGGCTGACGGCGGGCGACGTCGAGGACGTGGTGGCGTGGCTCGCGACCCTGACCGAGTGACGCGCGGGCGCCGCCGCCATATGTGCGGGGCGCACCAGCTGAAGGATACGACGCATGGGACTTGAACTCGGCGTGGCGCTGGCCTTCGCGGGAGGCGTGCTGAGCTTCCTCTCGCCCTGCGTGCTGCCGCTCGCGCCCCCCTACCTCGCCTACCTGAGCGGGCAGAGCATCGAGTCGATGACGGCGCCCGAGCGCCGCGACAAGCTGCTGTCGCGCCTGTCGCTGGTGGCGCTGCTGCTTCTGGCCGCAGCCTTCTGGCGGCTGATCGCCACAGAAGGGCGGATCGACACGCTGGGGGCCGTGGCGCTCGGCGGCAGCGTCGCGACGCTCGCGGCGGGGCTGTCGCTCGACGCCGTCACGCGGCGCGTCTTCGTGTCGGCGCTGTTCTTCGTGCTCGGGCTTGCGACGGTTTTCGTGACGCTGGGGGCCACAGCGTCGGCCGTCGGCCGGGCGCTGCTGATGAACAAGCACATTTTCGCGGTGGGGGCGGGGCTGGTGATCTTCCTGCTCGGCCAGCACTTCATCGGGCTGCGCAAGTCCGTGCTGACGGCGGGGATCATGCTGGCGCTCTGGGCCGGCGCGATCCTGCTGTCGGGCGGCGACATCGTGGCGGCGATCGACGAGAACCGGGTGGCGCTGGTGCTGTTCCTGATGCTCGCGCTGGCGCTGCAATATTCGGGTCAGGACCACATCCCGCTGCTCTACCGCGAGGCGCGGTTCGACGCGGGCGCGGCCTCGGGGCGCGGGCTGGCGGGCAGCTACGTGATCGGCCTCGCCTTCGCCTTCGGCTGGACGCCCTGCATCGGCCCCATCCTCGGCGCGATCCTGGCCCTCGCCGGCCAGCGCGACACCATCGGCGAGGGCGTGGCGATGCTGGCGGTCTACGCGGCGGGGCTGGGGCTGCCGTTCCTGATCGCCGCGCTCTACGTGCGGCCGTTCATGCGCTTCATGCGCGGCTTCCGTCAGCACATGGGCAAGGTCGAGACGGCGATGGGCGGCATGCTGGTCGGCGTCGGCTTCCTGATGCTGACGGGCCGCTTCGAGGCGCTGGCGTTCTGGCTGCTGGAGACCTTCCCGGCGCTCGCGACCATCGGCTGACGCAGGAGCGCGTTTCGCGTTACCATACCTTCCAGGAGGACGACGCGATGAACCATCCGGCTCCGGTGAAGCAAACCGCCACCTATCAGGACGTGCTCGATGCGCCGCCGCATATGGTCGCCGAACTGATCCGCGGCGCGCTGCACCTGCAGCCGCGGCCGGCGTCGCGCCATGCGCGCGCGTCATCGGTGGTCGCATCGAAGATCGGCGGCCGGTTCGACTATGACGACGACGGCCCCGGCGGCTGGTGGATCCTCGTCGAGCCCGAGCTGCACCTCGGCGACGACGTGCTGGTGCCCGACATCGCCGGCTGGCGGCGGGAGCGGATGCCGGCGTTTCCCGATGTGGCGGGCTTCACGCTGGCGCCGGACTGGGTGTGCGAAGTCCTCTCGCCCGGCACGCGGCGCACCGACCTCACCGCCAAGCGCGACATCTACGCGGAGCGCGGCGTCGCGTGGCTCTGGTTCGTCGACCCGGACGCGCGGACGCTGGAGGTGTTCGAACTGACAGGCGGGGCGTGGACGCTGCGCGGCGCGTTCGGCGGCGACGAAACGATCGGCGCCGCCCCTTTCGAGGCGGCGCCGTTCGCGCTGTCGGTCCTCTGGCCGCCGGCCGCGCCGTGAGCGCGGCTCACTCGGCGGCGGTCGCCGCGTCCGCCTTCGGCTTGTAGTTCGTCTTCTCGACGATCCGCGCCGACTTGCCGCGGCGCGCGCGCAGATAATAGAGCTTCGCGCGGCGCACCTTGCCGCGGCGCACCACCGTGATCGCGTCGATGATCGGCGAGTGGAGCGGGAAGACGCGCTCGACGCCTTCGCCGAAGCTGATCTTGCGCACGGTGAACGACGCGCCGATGCCGGAGCCGCCCTTGCGCCCGATGCAGACGCCTTCGTAGTTCTGGACGCGCGAGCGCGTGCCTTCCACGACCTTCACGCCGACGCGCACCGTGTCGCCGGGGCCGAAGTCCGGAATGTCCTTGGCGAGCGCGGCGATCTGCTCGCGCTCGAGCTGTTCGATCATGTTCATCGGTCTCGATCCTTCGTCTGCCCGCCTGTTGCGGCGGAGATTGGCGCGTCCGAGAGCTCTCGGCCTTCCACCGGGTCCGCATGGCCTTCGGCATGCGCCCGCCAGAGATCGGGACGACGTTCCTGGGTCAGCGCTTCGCTCCGGGCGCGCCGCCATTCGGCGATGCGGGCGTGATGGCCGGAGAGGAGGATCTCCGGTATCGCGCGCCCCTCCCAGAGCTGGGGCTTCGTGTAGTGCGGGGCCTCAAGCAGCCCCGCGCTGAAACTCTCCTCTTCGGTCGAGGCCGCGTTGCCGAGCACCCCCGGCAACAGCCGCACGACCGCGTCGATCACCGCCATCGCCGGAATCTCGCCCCCGGTCAGGACGAAATCGCCGATCGAGACCTCCGCCACCCCACGCGCCTCGAGCACCCGCTCGTCGACGCCCTCGAAGCGCCCGCAGAGCAGCACGACCCCCGGCCCTTCCGCCAGCCGCCGCGCCTGTTCCTGCCGGAACGGCCGACCGCGCGGCGAGAGGTAGAGCACGGGCCGCCCCGGCCCCGCAGCCGTCGCCGCGTCGAGCGCGGCGGCGACCACGTCCGGCCGCATCACCATGCCCGGCCCGCCGCCGGCGGGGGGGCCGTCCACGGAGCGGTGCTTATCGCGCGCGAAGGCGCGTATGTCCATCGTCTCGAGCGACCACACCCCCTCGGAAAGCGCCTTGCCTGTCAGGCTTTCGCCCAAAGGGCCGGGGAAGAGGCCCGGAAACAGCGTCAGCACCGTCGCGCGCCACGCCGCCGCCAGCGCCGGCGGCTCGTCCATCAGCGAGCGCGGCGTCAGCGAGACGCGCGGCGCGAGGCGGCCGTGGGAGCGGGCGGGCGGCGTCCTCACGCCTCGTCCTTCCCGAAATCCGGGGCGACGATCTCCTCCGGCGGGTCGGCGACGATGCGCCCTGCGGAGAGGTCGACCGTGGGCACGACCGCCCGGGTGAAGGGGAGGAGCAGCGGTTTCGGCCCGCCGCCGATCTCCAGAAAGTCGCCGGCCCCGAAGTTCTGCACCGCCCGCACCGCGCCGAGCGCCACGCCGCCGGCGTCGAAGACGGCGAGGCCGATCAGATCGGCGTGGTAGAACTCGTCGTCGGGCAGCGCGGGCAGCCGGTCGCGCGGCGCGTAGAGCCGCGCGCCCTTCAGCGCCTCGGCGTCCTCGCGCGTGAGGACGCCCGACAGCCGCGCCGCGAAGCCGCCCGGAACCGGCCGCGTCACGCGGACGTCGAAGCGGCGGGCCCCGTCCTCCGTCTCCAGCGGCGCGTAGGAGGCGAAGGCCAGCGGATCGGCGGTGAAGGACTTCACCCGCGCCTCGCCGCGCACGCCGAAGGCGCCGGCGATCGCGGCGACGCAGACGCGGTCTTTCTCGGGATTGGTCATGGGCCGCTCCTAGACCGCCGGGGCGATACCCGGGCGCGGCCCGCGTGTCCAGAACGGCCGGCGCGCCGCAGCGCGCCGATCAAAGAATCGCGCGCGTCGGCGCGCCGCTCGGCGGATCACGCGCCTCAGCGCGCCAGTTCGAAGAACACCCCCGAGAGCGGCGGCAGCGTCACCTCGATGCTGTCGCTGCGCCCGTGCCAGCCCACCGGCTCGCTCTCGACGCCGCCGAGATTGCCGATGCCGCCGCCGCCGTAGACCGCGGCGTCGGAGTTCAGCCGCTCGACCCAGCGCCCGGCGGCCGGCACGCCGATGCGGGTGTTCGGCCGCTCGATGGGGGTGAAGTTGAAGGCCGCCACGACCGGCGCCGCGTCGCCGTCGCCGAAGCGGGCGAAAACGTAGACCGAGGTGTCGGCGGCGTCGGCCTCGATCCACTGGAACCCGTCGCCCCGCGCGTCGCGCTGATGCAGCGCGGGCGTGTCGCGGTAGAGGCGGTTGAGGTCGCGCACCAGCTTTCGCGCGCCTTCGTGCAGCGGGTCGTCGAGCGCGCGCCAGTCCAGTTCGCCCGCATGGCTCCACTCGCTCCGCTGGCCGAACTCGGAGCCCATGAAAAGCAGCTTCTTGCCCGGATGCGCCCACATGAAGGCGTAGTAGGCGCGGAGGTTGGCGAAGGCCTGCCAGTCGTCGCCCGGCATCCGGCCGAGGATCGAGCCCTTGCCGTGCACCACCTCGTCGTGGCTGAGCGGCAGCACGAAGTTCTCGGAGAAGGCGTAGAGCAGGCCGAAGGTCAGCTGGTGGTGATGGTAGCGCCGGTGGACCGGCTCGCGGCGCATGTAGTCGAGGGTGTCGTGCATCCACCCCATGTTCCACTTGTAGCCGAAGCCGAGGCCGCCGGCGTCGACCGGCTTCGAGACGCCGGGCCAGGCGGTGCTCTCCTCGGCGATGGTCATCACCGAATCGTCGTCGCCGTAGACGGCCGTGTTCATGCGTTTCAGGAAGTCGACCGCCTCGAGGTTCTCGCGCCCGCCCCAGCGGTTGGGGATCCACTCGCCTTCCTTGCGGCTGTAGTCGCGGTAGAGCATGGAGGCCACCGCGTCGACGCGCAGGCCGTCGACGTGATGCTCCTTCATCCAGTAAAGCGCGTTGGCGATAAGGTAGTTGCCGACCTCCCTGCGCCCGTAGTTGTAGATGTGGGTGCTCCAGTCGGGGTGCCAGCCCTCGCGCGGGTCGGCGTGTTCGTAGAGGGGCTGGCCGTCGAAGCGGGCGAGGCCGTGGGGGTCGGACGGGAAATGCGCCGGCACCCAGTCGATGATGAGCCCGAGCCCCGCCCCGTGGCAGGCGTCGACGAAGTCGCGGAACTCGCCGGGCGTGCCGTGGCGGATGGTCGGGGCGTACATGCCGACCGGCTGATACCCCCAGGAGCCGTCGAAGGGATACTCGCTGACCGGCAGGGTCTCGATGTGGGTGAAGCCCATGTCCTTCGCGTAGGGCACCAGCTGTTCGGCGAGTTCGTGGTAGGAGAGCGGCCGCCCGCCCGGCGCGCGCCGCCACGACGGCAGGTGCACCTCGTAGATCGAGATCGGCGCGTCGGTGCGGTGGCGCTTCCAGCGCGAGGTCATCCACTCGCCGTCGCGCCAGCCGTGACCCTTCAGGTCGCGCACGATGGAGCAGTTGGCGGGGGGATGCTCGGAGCCGAAGCCCACGGGGTCGGCCTTCAGCGGCCCGAGGCGGCCGTCGACGCCCTTGATCTCGTACTTGTAGCGCGCGCCTTCGCCGACGCCGGGCGCGAAGATCTCCCACACGCCTGTCGCGCCGCGCGGGCGCAGGACATGGCGCCGCCCGTCCCAGTCGTTGAAGTCGCCGACGACCGAGACGCGCTTCGCCGAGGGCGCCCAGACGGCGAAAGAGACTCCCTCGACGCCTTCGTGCACGATCGGATGCGCGCCGAGCCGCTGCCAGAGGCGCATGTGCGAGCCCTCGGCGATGTAGTGCTCGTCCTGCGGGCCGAGAACCGGGTCGAACTGGTAGGGGTCCGCGACCTCCCAGGTGGTTTCTCCGCGGGTGGCGCGGAACAGGCTGCGCGGGGGGCGGTCGGCGAAGGCGGCGGCGAAGAAGCCGTCGCGGGGGCCCGGCGACAGTTCGGCGAGCTTCGCGCCGGTGGCGGCGTCGTGGGCGACCACCATCTCGGCGCCGGGCACGAAGGCGCGGAGCGCCCATTTCTCGCCGACCGGATGCCGCCCGAGGGCGGAGAACAGGTTCCACTCGTCTCCGGCGGCGATGCGGTCGGCCGTGGCGGGGTCGAGGTGGGGGGCGTCTGTCATGGGTCTTCCGTTCTGATCGGGCGCCGTCACGGCGGTGGCCCCTTGCTTAACGCGGTTCGGCGCAAATTGCGAACCGAGGCCCCGCCCGGCCGGAGACCGACCGTCGCGACGCTGACAAATTAACGCGGCGCAGCGGGATTTGGTTGCATGAAGACGACCCTTCGGCCCATGCTGCGACGCGGGAGCAGACGGCCGGAAGCGCCGCAATCGGGAGGGCGCCCATGCCGATCGACCGGCTCGAGACCGGATCGCTGACGCGCCACGCGATGGCGTTCGTGCTCGCGGGGGGGCGCGGCAGTCGCCTGAACGAGCT
This sequence comes from Paracoccaceae bacterium, assembly GCA_007693835.1. Classification (GTDB taxonomy): domain Bacteria; phylum Pseudomonadota; class Alphaproteobacteria; order Rhodobacterales; family Rhodobacteraceae; genus Rubrimonas. The sequence continues at coordinate 27,240 of RECW01000191.1, forward strand.
GACCGACCGGCGCGCCAAGCCCGCGGTCTATTTCGGCGGCAAAAGCCGCATCATCGACTTCGCCCTGTCGAACGCGGTCAACTCCGGCATCAGGCGCATCGGCGTGGCCACCCAGTACAAGGCGCACTCGCTGATCCGCCATCTGCAGCAGGGCTGGAGCTTCTTTCAGGCCGGTCGCGGCGAAGGCCTCGACATTCTGCCCGCCTCCCAGCGGGTCGACGAGCGCAACTGGTATCTCGGCACCGCCGACGCCGTGACGCAGAACATCGACATCATCGAGGGCTACGCGCCGCGCCACATCGTCGTCCTCGCCGGCGACCACGTCTACAAGCAGGATTACGGCCTGATGCTGGCCGAGCATGTGGCCAGCGGCGCGGACGTCACCGTGGGCTGCGTGGAAGTGCCCCGAGCGGAGGCGACGGGCTTCGGCGTGATGCATGTGGACGCGACCGGACGCATCATCGACTTCGTCGAGAAGCCCGCCGATCCACCCGCGATACCGGGCGACCCCGACCACGCGCTGGCCTCGATGGGCATCTACGTGTTCGAGACCGAACTGCTGATCGACGTGCTCAGGCGCGACGCGGAGGACCCCGACAGCGACCACGACTTCGGCAAGAACGTCATTCCCCATGTCGTGAAGCACGGGAAGGCGATGGCCCATCGGTTCGCGGACAGCTGCGTGATGACCGGCCACGAGACCGAACCCTACTGGCGCGACGTGGGCACCATCGACGCCTTCTGGCAGGCGAACCTCGACCTGACCGACTTCACGCCGGCGCTCGACATCTACAGCGCCGACTGGCCGATCTGGACCTATTCCGAGATCACGCCGCCCGCCAAGTTCATCCACGACGAGGACGGGCGCCGGGGCATGGCGGTCAGCTCGATGGTGTCGGGCGGCTGCGTGGTCTCGGGCGCGAGCGTCAAGATGAGCCTGCTGTTCACGGGCGTCCACTGCCACAGCTACGGGTCCCTGGAGCGGGTGATCGCCCTGCCCTACTGCGAGATCGGCCGCGGCGCGCGGCTGAAGAACGTCGTGATCGACCGCGGCGTCGTGATCCCCGAGAAGCTGGTCGTCGGCGAAGACCCGGAACGCGACGCGCAGCGCTTCCGCCGCACCGAGAACGGCGTGGTGCTGATCACCCAACCCATGATCGACGCGCTCGGCCGCTGAGGCCCGCCGCTCCGGAACCTCCCGCCCATGAATGTGCTCTTCGCCGTCTCGGAATGCGCGCCCTTCGTGAAGACGGGCGGGCTCGCCGACGTCGCCGGCGCGCTGCCGAAGGCGCTGGCGGCGCAGGGCATCGACGTGCGCGTGATGCTGCCGGCCTACGGGCCGCTCGCGCCGATCCTCGCGAACGCCGAGCAGGTCGGCGAGGTCTACGGCGTCGACGGGGCGAAGCGGGTCTACCTGACGCGGGCCGAGGGGCTCACCCTGCTGCTGGTCGACGCGCCGCACCTCTTCAAGCGGCCGGGAGGCCCCTACATCAACGAGGCCGGCGTCGACTGGGTGGACAACCACCTGCGCTTCGCGGGTTTCAGCCGCGCCGCCGCCAACGTGGCGCGCGACGGGATCGGAGGGTGGCGGCCGGACGTGCTGCACGTCCACGACTGGCAGACGGCGCTCGCCCCGGCCTACCTCAAGCTGGATCAGCGTGGCGGGCCGCCCTCCATCGTGACCATCCACAACATGGCGTTCCAGGGCGTCTTCCCGTCGACGGAGATCGACGCGATGGCGCTGCCGCGCTGGGGCTTCCACCCCGAGGGCTACGAGTATTTCGGGCAGGTCGGCTTCCTGAAGGCGGGGCTGGTCTACGCCGACCGCATCACCGCGGTCAGCCCCACCTACGCGCGCGAACTGACCTCGGCCGAGTTCGGCATGGGCCTTCAGGGCGTGATCGCGGCGCGGCGCGCCGATCTCGTCGGCGTGCTGAACGGGGTCGATCTCGACGTCTGGAACCCCGAGACCGACCCCCACCTCGCCGCGCCCTACGGCGTGCGCAACTTCCGCGCCAAGGCGCAGAACCGCACCGCCCTCGCCGGCCGGTTCGGGATCGACATCGAGGACCACGCGCCGCTGTTCGCCCTCGTCAGCCGCCTGACGCGGCAGAAGGGGGTGGACCTGCTTCTCGCGGTCCTGCCGCGCCTGCTGGCGCGCGGGGCGACGCTCGCGGTGCTCGGATCGGGCGACCACGACCTCGAGGCGGCGTTCCGCGCCGCGGCGACGGCCTACCCGCGCCGCGTCGGGGTGCGGATCGGCTACGACGAACCGCTCGCGCATCTCATGCAGGCCGGCGCGGATTCGGTGCTGGTGCCGTCGCGCTTCGAGCCGTGCGGACTGACCCAGCTCTATGCGCTGCGCTACGGCTCGCCGCCGCTGGTGGCCCGCACGGGCGGGCTCGCCGACACGGTGATCGACGCGAACGACGCGGCGGTGCGCACCGGGGCGGCGACGGGCTTCGTCTTCGCGCCTGTGGCCGCAGGGCTTCTCGCCGACGCCATCGACCGCGCCTGCGACGCCTTCGCGGACCGCCCCCTCTGGACGCAGATCGCCAAGCGCGCGATGAAACATCCCGTCGGGTGGGAAGTGTCGGCCGCGCGCTACGCCGCGCTCTATTCCGAACTTGTCGGAGGGGCCGAGATGACCGGAGGCGCGGACGGGAGCGACGATTGACGGAGTATTCGATCACGGCGGGCTCGCCCGAGATCATGGGCGCGAGCGTCGACGAGGCGGGCGCGAATTTCGCCGTGTTCTCGGAGAACGCCGAGCAGATCGACCTCTGCCTGTACGCCCCGAACGGCGTGCGCGAGATCGCCCGGCTGCCGCTGCCCGAGCGCACCGGCGCGATCTGGCACGGCCACGTCGCCGGGCTCGAACCCGGCGCGCTCTACGGGTTCCGCGCCCACGGCGTCTGGGCGCCGGAGCGCGGCCACCGCTTCAACCCCGCGAAGCTGCTGCTCGACCCTTACGCCCGCGCGCTCTCCGGCCCTTTCGACCCGACGAGCGCGCTGCTGATCGGGCACGATCCCGTTTTCGGCGAAGGCGTGCGCTCGAACGGCGACAGCGCGCCCGCGGTGCCGAAGTGCGTGCTGACGCCCGACCCCGAGCCCTACGGCTGGGACGAGCGGCCGAACACGCCGTGGGAGGACACGCTGATCTACGAGGCCCATGTGAAGGGTCTGACGGAGCTTCACCCCGAAGTGCCCGAGGCCCTCCGCGGCACCTACGAAGGATTGGCCTGCCCCGCGATCATCGAGCACCTGACCAGCCTCGGCGCGACCGCCGTCGAACTCCTGCCCGTGCACGCCTTCATGGACGACGGCCGCCTGCTGATGATGGGGCTGCGCAACTACTGGGGGTACAACAGCATCGGGTTCTTCGCGCTGGAGCCGCGGTACTTCGGCCCGAACGGGATCGACGGCTTCCGCAAGACCGTGAAGACGCTGCATGCGGCCGGGATCGAGGTGATCCTCGACGTGGTCTACAACCACACCGCCGAGGGCGACCACCGCGGCCCGACCGTCAGCTTCCGCGGGCTCGACAACGCCTGCTACTACCGGCTGCAGCAGGGGCGCTCGCGGCGCTACGTCAACGACACGGGCTGCGGCAACACGCTGAACACGGCGCACCCCTTCGTGCTGCGGCTGGTGCTCGACTCGCTGCGCTGGTGGGTCGAGCGCATGGGCGTCGACGGCTTCCGCTTCGACCTCGGCACGGCGCTGGCGCGGGAGGTGCACGGCTTCAACGCCGAGGGCGGCTTCCTCGACGCGCTGCGCCAGGACCCGGTGCTGAACCGCGTGAAGCTGATCGCGGAGCCCTGGGACATCGGGCCGGGGGGCTATCAGCTCGGCGGCTGGCCGCCGCCCTTCGCCGAGTGGAACGACCAGTTCCGCGACACCGCCCGCAAGTTCTGGAGGCGCGACGCCCACGCGGCGCAGGACCTCGCCGAGCGGCTGCTCGGCTCGGCGGGCCTGTTCGACAAGGGCGGGCGGCGCGCGTGGTCGTCCGTGAACTTCGTCGCGTGCCACGACGGCTTCACGCTCGCCGACGTCACCGCCTACAACGAGAAGCACAACGCGGCCAATGGCGAGGACAACCGCGACGGCCACGGCGACAACCACTCCGACAACTGCGGCCGGGAAGGCCCGACCGACGACCCGGTGGTCATGGAGAAGCGCGGCCGGCGGCGGCGCAACCTGCTGGCGACGCTGCTGCTGTCGCAAGGCGCGCCGATGCTGCTGGCCGGCGACGAGATCGCCAACAGCCAGTCGGGCAACAACAACGCCTATTGCCAGGACAACGAGATCGGCTGGGTGGACTGGCCGAACGCCGACGCCGACCTGCTGGCCTTCACGCGGCGGCTGACGGCCTTCCGCCGCCGCCACGGCGTGGTGCGCCAGTCGCTGTTCCTGCACGGCGAGACGCGCCCCGAGGACGGCAAGCCCGACGTCGCGTGGCGCGCCTTCGACGGCGGCGCCGTCGACTGGCGCGACCCGACGCTCGACCGCTTCTGCCTGCTGCTGCGTGGTTCGGCCGAAGCGCCCGGCTACGCGACCACCGAAGACGCCGTGCTGATCGCCTTCAACGGCCGCGGCGAACCCGCCAGCCTGCATCTGCCCGCCGCCCCGGCCGGCTGCGTCTGGACCCGCGCGCTCGACACCGCCGACGCGGACGCGCCGGTGACGCAATGCGCCGGCGAGGCGTTGCAGGAGGTGTTCGCCGACAGCATCGCCGCCTTCGCGCTGGAACGCATCGCGTGAGCGAGGCGCTCGACCGCCTCGCCGCGCTGAAGGGCGTCGCGTCGAGCTGGCGGGACATCGAAGGCGTCGAGCACTGGACGCCGCCCGAGACCAAGCGCGCGCTGCTGGCGGCGATGGGCGTCGCGGCGGGCTCAGACACGGAGGTCGCCGAGAGCCTGCGCGAGGCCGAGGCGCGCCCGAGACGCCTGCCGACGGAGTGGGTCATCGACGCCGGAGCGCGCGCCGACCTGCCCGCGCCCGACGGCGCCGAGTGGCGGCTGGAGCGCGAAGACGGCGGCGTAGAGGAAGGCCGCAGCGGCGGGACTGTCAGGCTCTCGCCCCCGAGCGGGCTGCATCGCTTCGTCTGCGACGGCGAGACCTGCCTCGTGATCGTCGCGCCGCGATCGGCGCCCGGCGTGGCGGCGGTCTCGGGCCGCGACCGCATCTGGGGGGCGACGGCCCCGCTGTACGGCCTGTGCAGCGCGCGCAGCCTCGGCGTCGGCGACTACGCCGACCTCGGCGCGGCGGCGGCCGAGATGGCGCGCCTCGGCGCCGACTTCCTCGGCGTCAATCCGGTGCATGCCCGGGGCGCGGCCTTCGACGGCGTCAGCCCCTATTCCCCGTCGAGCCGCATAGCCGTCGACCCCGGCCATATCGCGCCCGACCGCGCCCCGGGCTTCGAGGCCTGCGCCGAGGCGCGGCTCTACTTCGCCGAAGCCGCCGAAGGCATGGCGGAGGCGCGGCGGGGAGACCGCGCGCGCTATCGGGCGCGGGACGCCGTGGCCGCCCCGGTGTTGCGCGCGCTCCACGACGCGTTCCGCGCCCGGCCCGAGACCGACCCCGACCGCCGCGCCCATGCGGCGTGGATCATCGAGCGCGGCGCGCCGATCGAGCGTTTCGCGCGGTTCGAGGCGCTGTCGCTCCGCCTCGGGGTCGACTGGCGCGGCTGGCCCGAGGGCTGGCGCGCGCCGGACGCCCCGCTCGCGCGCGGCTTCGCCGCGGCGCACCCGGAGGAGGTCGACTACCACCTCTGGCTGCAATGGGTCGCCGACAGCCAGCTCGCCGGCGCGCAGGCGAAGGCGCGCGAAGCCGGCATGGCGCTCGGGCTCTATCTCGACCTCGCCGTCGGCGTGCGCCCCAACGGGGCGGACTGCTGGGCGCTGCCGGGCGCCTTCGCGCAAGGCGTGTCGCTCGGCGCGCCGCCCGACCGTCTGGCCCCGCAGGGGCAGACCTGGGGCCTGGCGCCGTTCTCGCCCGACGGGCTGCGCGCCTACGGCTTCACGCCCTTCATCGAAACGCTGCGCGCCGCGATGCGCCACGCGGGGCTGGTGCGCATCGACCATGTGATCGGCTTCATGCGCGCCTTCTGGAAGCCCGAGGACGCGCCCGGAAGCTACGTCGCCTTTCCCGTCGACGCGCTGCTCGCGATCACGCGGCTGGAGGCGGCGCGGCTCGGGTGCGTGGTGGTGGGCGAGGATCTCGGCACGGTGCCGGACGGGTTGCGCCGGCGGCTCGCCGACAGCGGGCTCTACGGCTGCGCGGTGATGCAGTTCGAGCGCGACGGCCGCGGCTTCCGCCCGCCGCGCCGCTGGCCGGCCGAGACGCTGGCGAGCTTCGGCACCCACGACACGCCGACGCTGCGCGGGTGGCTCCGCGGGCGCGAGATCGACTGGCGCGAGCGGCTCGGCCACTACGACGCCGAAGCGGCCTCGGTCGCGCGATGGCATCGGGGCGAGGATCTCGACGCGCTGCACCGCATGCTGCGCGCCGAGGCCATGCCGGCTGACGGCGAGGACGGCGTGATGCTCGCCGCCCATCGCCTGCTCGCCGAAGCGCCCCCGGCGATGGTCTCGGTCTCGCTGGAGGACGCGCTCGGCGCGGTCGAACAGTCCAACCTGCCCGGCGACGTCGACCAGCACCCGAACTGGCGCCGTCGTCTCGCCGCGCCCGTCGAGGCGTGGGCGACCCACCCCGGCCTGACCGCCGTCGCCGACATCCTCCGCGCCGCCCGCCCGAAAGGACAGCCGATGCCGCCCGCCCACGTCCGCACCGTCGCCACCAGCCCGATCGAGGGTCAGAAGCCCGGCACCTCGGGCCTGCGCCAGCAGACCCGCGTCTTCATGCGGCCGGGCTATCTGGAGAACTTCGTCCAGTCGGTCTTCGACGGGATCGGCGGCGTCGAGGGCCGCACGCTCGTGCTCGGCGGCGACGGGCGGTTCTTCAACGAGCGGGCCGCGCAGACGATCCTGAAGATGGCCGCCGCCAACGGCGCCGCGCGGATGATCGTCGGGCGCGACGGGCTGCTCTCCACGCCCGCCGCCTCGGCGGTGATCCGCGCACGCAAGACCGACGGCGGGATCATCCTGTCCGCCAGCCACAACCCCGGCGGCGAGGACGGCGACTTCGGCGTGAAATACAACATCGCGGCCGGCGGCCCGGCGCCCGAGAGCGTCACCGGCGCGATCCACGCGCGCACGCTCGACATCGAGGAATGGCGCATCGTCGACGCGCCGGACGTCGACCTCTCGACCGAAGGCGAGACCGCGCTCGGCGCGATGACGGTCGAGGTGATCGACCCGGTCGCCATCTACGCCGACCTGATGCGCCGGCTGTTCGACTTCGACGCGCTGCGGGCGCTGTTCGCCTCGGGCTTCACCATGCGCTTCGACGCCATGCACGCGGTGACCGGGCCTTACGCCAGGGCGATCTTCGCCGAACTCGGCGCGGCCGAGGACACGGTGATCAACGCCGTCCCCTCGCCCGACTTCGGCGGCGGCCACCCCGACCCCAACCCGGTCTGGGCGAAACCGCTGATCGACCTGATGACGGGCCCGGACGCGCCCGACTTCGGCGCGGCGTCGGACGGCGACGGCGACCGCAACATGATCGTCGGCCGCGGCTGCTACGTCAGCCCCTCGGACAGCCTCGCCGTGCTCGCCGCCAACGCCGGGGTCGCGCCGGGCTATGCGGCGGGGCTGAAGGGCGTCGCGCGCTCGATGCCGACCAGCCGCGCCGCCGACCGCGTGGCGGCGAGGCTCGGAATCGAGGCGCACGAGACGCCGACGGGCTGGAAGTTCTTCGGCTCGCTCCTCGACGCGGGCCGCGCGACGCTCTGCGGGGAGGAGAGCGCGGGCACGGGGTCGGACCATGTGCGGGAGAAGGACGGGCTGTGGGCGGTGCTGCTCTGGCTGTCGATCCTCGCGGCGAAGCGCCAGTCGGTCGCCGAGATCATGCGCGAGCACTGGGCCGCGTTCGGGCGCGACTACTACTCGCGCCACGACTACGAGGGCGTGGACAAGGCGGCGGCGGAGGCGCTGATGGACGACCTCCGCGGGCGGCTCGCGGCGCTGCCCGGCATGACGGTCGAAGGGCTGACGATCACCGCCGCCGACGATTTCGCCTACACGGACCCCGTCACCGGCGAGACGGCGACGCAGCAGGGCGTGCGCATCCTGTTCGGCGACGCCGCGCGCGTGGTGTTCCGCCTGTCGGGCACCGGCACGGTCGGCGCGACGCTGCGCGTCTACCTCGAACGCTACGAGCCCGACCCGGCGCGCCACGCCCTCGACCCCGCCGAGGCGCTGGCGCCGGTGATCGCCGCGGCGGAGGCGCTGACGGGGCTTAAGACGGCGCTCGGCCGCGAGGCGCCGGATGTGATCACCTGACGCAAGCGCGGCGCGCGCTCTGCCCGAAACCGCTGCACACGCTGCGCAAAGACGCCGAAATGCGGCGCCGCGGCGCAACATCTGGCGCGCGGTCGCGCGAAACTCTACGTTTAGGTCGGTTGCTTAATGACCCGCCGGGAGTAGACCTTGCAATCCGGCGATCCCGATCGCGCAAGAACAGGCGGCTAGACCCATGTACGGAGCATTCCCCGAGCAGACCCCCGACGAGGCGCTCGAGGCGCGCGTCACGGTGGACGCGCTCCGCGAGAGCATCGGCAGACACCTGCGCTACTCCATCGGCAAGGACGCGCGCACGGCGACGGTGGCGGACTGGCGGCTCGCGGTCTCGCGCTCGGTGCGCGATCTGCTGGTCGACCCGTGGTTCCGCACCACCACCCGCGTCTACGGCCGCAACCAGAAGCGCGTCTACTACCTGTCGATGGAGTTCCTGATCGGGCGGCTGCTCGAGGACGCGGTGCACAACCTCGGCATCGACGAGAAGCTGCGAACGGCGGTCGAGAGCTACGACGTCGACTACACGGCGCTGCTGGCCGACGAGCCGGACGCGGCGCTCGGCAACGGCGGGCTCGGGCGGCTGGCGGCGTGCTTTCTCGATTCGATGTCGACCGTCGGCGTCGCGGCCCACGGCTACGGCATCCGCTACGCGCACGGGCTGTTCAAGCAGAGCTTCCACGACGGCTGGCAGGGCGAGGAGGCGGAGGACTGGCTGCGCCAGAGCCACCCCTGGGAGTTCGAGCGCGGCGAGGTGGCCTATCCGATCAACTTCGGCGGCGAGGCGCGCCAGACTGGCGACAGCGCGATGTGGAAGGCCGAGGACACCATCATCGCGGTCGCCTTCGACACGCCGGTGCCGGGCTGGCGCGGGCGCTGGGCGAACACGCTGCGGCTGTGGTCGGCGCAGCCGGTGTTCGAGTTCGATCTGGAGCGGTTCAACCATGGCGACTATCTGGGGGCGGCGGCGCCCTCGGTGCTGGCGCAGACGATCAGCCGCGTGCTCTACCCCGACGACACCACGCCGCAGGGCAAGGAGTTGCGGCTGAAGCAGGAGTATTTCTTCACCGCCGCCTCGCTCGCCGACATCCTGCGCCGCTACCTCGCCCACGCCAACGACCTGACGAAGCTGCCGGACGCCTGCGCGATCCAGCTCAACGACACCCACCCCGCCATCGCAGGGCCGGAGCTCGTGCGGCTGCTGACCGACCTGCACGGCATGGGCTTCGAGGACGCCGTCGAGGTGGCGCGCCGCACGCTGAACTACACCAACCACACCCTGCTGCCCGAGGCGCTGGAGCGGTGGTCGTGCGAACTGATGGGCCGCGCCCTGCCCCGCCACATGCAGCTGATCGAGCGCATCGACGATCTGCACGCGAAGCGGGTCAAGCGCACCGGCGGCGTGAAGATCGTCGACCACGGCGAAGTGCGGATGGGCGACCTCGCCTTCATCATGGCCAACCGCGTGAACGGCGTCTCGGCGCTGCACACCGACCTGATGAAGAAGACCGTGTTCCGCGAACTCCACGCGCTGCACCCCGACCGCATCGTGAACCAGACCAACGGCGTGACGCCGCGGCGCTGGATGTGGGGCTGCAACAAGGGGCTGCGGCGGCTGCTGAACGAGACGATCGGCGAGGACTGGGTCACCGATCTCGACAAGCTCCGCCAGCTTGAACCCTACGCCGACGACCCCGAGTTCCGCGCGCGCTTCGCCTCGGTGAAGACCGAGAACAAGCGCCGGCTGGCCCGGTGGCTGCTGAACGAGCACGGCGTGAAGGTCGACAGCCACGCGATGTTCGACGTGCAGATCAAGCGCATCCACGAATACAAGCGCCAGCTGATGAACGCGCTGGAGGCGGCGGCGCTGCGCAACGCCATCCACCGCGACCCCGACGCGCGCTGGACCCCGCGCGTGAAGATCTTCGGCGGCAAGGCGGCGCCCGGCTACGCCATGGCGAAGCTGATCATCAAGCTGATCAACGACATCGCCAAGACGATCAACGCCGACCCGGCCTGCAAGGACCGGCTGACGGTGGTCTATCCCGCCAACTACAACGTCTCGATGGCGGAGATCCTGATCCCGGCGACGGACCTTTCCGAACAGATCTCCACCGCCGGCAAGGAGGCGTCGGGCACCGGCAACATGAAGTTCGCCATGAACGGCGCGCTGACGGTCGGCACGCTCGACGGCGCCAACGTCGAGATCCGCGAGGCGGTGGGCCCGGACAACATCTTCATCTTCGGCCACACCGCCGACGAGGTGCTGGCGCTGCGCGAGGCGGGCTACGACCCCAACGCCTTCATCGAGCGCGACCCGAGGCTCGCCGAGGTGGTCGACCAGATCGAGGCCGGCGCGTTCTCGCCCGGCGAGAAGGACCGCTACGCGGCCCTCGTCGACAACCTGCGCCACCACGACTGGTTCCAGGTCGCGGCGGACTTCTCCGGCTACTACGACATCCAGCGCGAGATCGACGCCGCGTGGCGCGAGCCGGAGGAATGGCGGCGCATGGCGATCCTCAACACGGCGCGGATGGGCATGTTCTCCTCCGACCGGACGATCCGCGGTTACGCCCAGGACGTGTGGAACGTGATTCCGGCGTTCTGAAACATCCGACGACCCGTGGCGAAACCTCCGCCTGAAGCCTAGCTTCACGAAGGACGGTTCGCCACGGAGACCCCCATGCCGATCATCCGCCGCCCCGACTGGGCGCTGCCCGAAAGCGCCGCCACGCCGGAGAGCGTATGGCTCGACCGCCGCGCCCTGCTCGCCGGGATGGGCCTCGGCGCGGCCGCCGCAGCCCTGCCGGCCGGCCGCGCGCAGGCCATGGGGCCGACCCCGCCCGACTGGCCGGCGCCGCTCGCCACGAACCCGGCCTTCGCCGACGCGGGTCGGCCCAGGACGGCTGAAGAGGTGGCCGCGACCTACAACAACTTCTACGAATTCGGCAGCCACAAGCAGATCTACGACGCCGCGCAGAGGCTCGAGACCGCCGGCTGGACCGTGACCGTCGACGGGCTGGTCGAAGAGACCTTCGAGATCGGAACCGACGACCTGATCGCCGCCATGCCGGTCGAGGAGCGGGTCTACCGGCTGCGCTGCGTCGAGGCCTGGGCGGCGGTGATCCCGTGGGTCGGTTTTCCGCTGTCGGCGCTGGTCGAGAAGGCGCGGCCGCTCTCCGCCGCGAAGTACCTGCGCTTCGAGACCTTCCAGAACCCCGACGTGGCGCGCGGCCAGCGGCAGTTCTGGTATCCGTGGCCCTACGTCGAGGGCGTGACCATCGAGGAGGCGGCGAACGACCTGTCGTTCATGGTGGTCGGCGCTTACGGGCGCGTGCTGCGCAACCAGTTCGGCGCGCCGATCCGCCTCGCGCTGCCGTGGAAATACGGCTTCAAGTCGATCAAGTCGATCACGCGGATCACCTTCACCGACGAGCGCCCGGTCTCGTTCTGGGAGGAGTTGCAGAGCGCCGAATACGGCTTCTGGGCCAACGTGAACCCCGACGTCGACCACCCGCGCTGGAGCCAGGCGACCGAGCGGATGCTCGGCACCGACGAGCGCCTGCCCACCATGCTGTTCAACGGCTACGGCGAGCAGGTCGCGCACCTCTACGACGGGCTGGAGGCGCGCGAGGGCGACCGCGTCTGGCGGTGAGGGTCAGAACCCCTCGACGTGAAGGACGCCGGGGGCCGCCTTGATGGCGGCGCGCATCTCCGGCGTCAAAGGCCATTGGCCGTCGAGCGCCAGGTCGATCTCGGCGCCGAGGTCGGGGTCGCGGATCACCACCTCCACCGGGCCGCCGCGGCGCTTGACGGCGGCGGCCTCGGCGAGCCGCGTGCGCAGAGACGCCAGCGCGGCCTCGGAGGACACGAAAACGCGCAGCCCCTCCGCCGCCGCGTCCGCCGCCACGTCGTCCACCGACGCGACGCCGCGACAGAGCAGCTTGAGCTGGTCGCCGTCCGCCTCCGCCTCCACCGTCAGCACCACGTTGCGGCCCGGCTCCAGCAGGTCGCGCGCCTGCAACAGCACGTCGGAGAACACCGTCACTTCGTAGAGGCCCGTGGGGTCGGAGAGTTCGACGAAGGCGAAGCGGGCGCCGCGGGCCGACTTGCGCTCCTGCCGCTTCATCACCGACCCCGCGATGCGCCCCGCCCCGCCGCGCCCGCGCGCGAGGTCGCCGTGGAACAGGATGCGCTTGCGCCGCAGCGCCTCGGCGTAGGCGTCGAGGGGGTGGCCGGAGAGGTAGAAGCCCACCGCCGCGTGCTCCTCGCGCAGCCGGTCGGTCGGCGCCCAGTCCTCGACCACCGCCAGACGCGGCGCGGGCAGCGGCGCCGTCTCGCCGAACAGCGAGGTCTGCGCCGACGTCGCGGCCTCCCGCTCGGCGGCGGAGTAGGCGGCGAGCGCGTCGAGGCTTTCGAACACGCGGCGGCGGTTCCGGTCCAGCGCGTCGAAGGCGCCCGCGCGGGCCAGCATCTCCAGCGCGCGCTTGCCGACGCGCTTGAGGTCGACGCGGCGGGCGAAGTCGAACAGATCGCGGAACGGCCCGTCGGCGCGCGCGTCCTCGATCAGCCGCATCGCCTCGACGCCGACGCCTTTCAGCCCGCCGAGGGCGTACAGGATGGCGCCGTCGGCGACAGCGAACTCGGCGGAGGAGCGGTTGACGCACGGGGCGACGACCGGCAGCCCCATCCGGTCCGCCTCGCGCTTGTAGACGGCGAGCTTGTCGGTGAGGTGGATGTCGCAGGTCATCACCGCGGCCATGAAGGCCACCGGGTGGTTCGCCTTCAGCCACGCCGTCTGGTAGCTGACCAGCGCGTAGGCCGCGGCGTGGGACTTGTTGAAGCCGTAGTTGGCGAACTTGTTGAGAAGGTCGAACACCTCCTCGGCCTTCGCCTTCGCCACGCCGTTGGCGAGCGCGCCCTCGATGAACTTCGGCTTCTCGGCGTCCATCGCCGCCTGAATCTTCTTGCCCATGGCGCGGCGCAGCAGATCCGCGCCGCCGAGGGAATAGCCCGCCATCTTGCGGGCGATCTCCATCACCTGCTCCTGATAGACGATGATGCCCTGCGTCTCGTCGAGGATGTGGTCGATCAGCGGGTGGATCGAGGCGCGCGCCTCGCGCCCGTTCTTGACGTTGCAGTATTTCGGGATGTTCTCCATCGGCCCCGGCCGGTACAGCGCCACCAACGCCACGATGTCCTCGATGCAGGTGGGCCTGAGCTGGCGGAGCGCGTCGCGCATCCCCGAGCTTTCCACCTGGAACACCGCCACGGTGTCGGCGCGGCCGTAAAGCTCGTAGGATTTCTCGTCGTCGAGCGGGATCGTCGAGATGTCGAGCGCGACGCCCTGCCCTTTCAGGATGTCGACGGCCTTCTGGATCACCGTCAGGGTCTTCAGGCCGAGGAAGTCGAACTTCACGAGACCGGCCTGCTCGACCCACTTCATGTTGTATTGCGTCGCGGGCATCTCGGCGCGCGGGTCGCGGTAGAGGGCGACGAGCTCGTGCAGCGGCCGGTCGCCGATCACGACGCCGGCGGCGTGGGTCGAGGCGTTGCGGAGCAGCCCCTCCACCTTCTCGGCGATGTCGAGCAGTTCGCCCACCACCGGCTCGGCCTGCGCGGCTTCGGCGAGGCGCGGCTCCTCCTTGCGGGCGCGCTTGATCGACACCGGCTTGACGCCTTCCACCGGGATCATCTTGGCGAGGCGGTCGACCTGCATGAACGGCATCTGCAGCACGCGGCCGACGTCGCGGACGGCGGCCTTCGACAGCATGGCGCCGAAGGTGATGATCTGCGCCACCCGGTCGGCGCCGTACTTGCGCTGGACGTAGCCGATCACCTCCTCGCGGCGGTCCATGCAGAAGTCGATGTCGAAGTCGGGCATCGACACGCGGTCGGGGTTGAGAAACCGCTCGAAGAGAAGCCCGTAACGCAATGGATCGAGGTCGGTGATGGTCAGCGCCCAGGCCACCAGCGAGCCGGCGCCCGAGCCGCGCCCCGGCCCGACCGGAATGTCCTGCGCCTTGGCCCACTTGATGAAGTCGGCGACGATCAGGAAATAGCCGGGAAAGCCCATCTGCTCGATCACGCCGAGCTCGTAGGCCAGCCGTTCCTCGTAGGTCTCGCGGGGGGCGACGGGCTCGCCTTGCGCGAGGCGCGCG
>RECW01000060.1 GCA_007693835.1 Paracoccaceae bacterium
GGCCAGATGAACGAGCCGCCGGGCGCCCGCGCCCGCGTCGCGCTGACCGGCCTGACGCTGGCCGAGCAGTTCCGCGACCAGTCGGGCACCGACGTGCTGTTCTTCGTCGACAACATCTTCCGCTTCACCCAGGCGGGCTCCGAGGTGTCGGCGCTGCTGGGCCGGATCCCCTCGGCGGTGGGCTACCAGCCGACGCTCGCCACCGACATGGGCCAGCTGCAGGAGCGGATCACCTCCACCAAGAACGGCTCGATCACCTCGGTGCAGGCGATCTACGTGCCCGCGGACGACCTCACCGACCCGGCGCCCGCCACCTCCTTCGCCCACCTCGACGCCACCACCGTGCTGTCGCGCCAGATCGCCGAGCTCGGCATCTATCCGGCGGTCGACCCGCTCGACTCCACCTCGCGGCTGCTCGACCCGCAGATCATCGGCGAGGAGCATTACAACGTCGCGCGACAGGTGCAGGGCATCCTCCAGCGCTACAAGTCGCTGCAGGACATCATCGCGATCCTCGGCATGGACGAGCTGTCGGAAGAGGACAAGCTGACTGTGGCGCGCGCCCGCAAGATCCAGCGCTTCCTCAGCCAGCCCTTCGACGTGGCGGAGGTGTTCACCGGCTCGCCGGGCGTGCAGGTGCCGCTCGACAAGACCATCGACAGCTTCAAGCGCGTCTGCGCCGGCGAGTTCGACCATCTGCCCGAGGCGGCGTTCTACCTCGTCGGCGACATCGACAGCGCCGTCGCCAAGGCGCAGAAGATGGCCGCCGAAGCCGCCTGACGTCCTCGCGCGCGGCGGTTCGCCGCCGCGCGCCGCGTCTCCCCGCATTTGGAGCGTTCCCGATGGCCGACACCCTCGCCTTCACGCTGGTCTCGCCCGAGCGTCAGCTCGCCGAGATGGATGCGTCGATGGTGCAGATCCCCGGGGTCATGGGCGACTTCGCCGCCCTGCCGGCGCATGCGCCTTTCCTGACGACGCTGCGGCCCGGCGTGGTGACCGTTCACGCCGACGGCGCAACGCACGAATACTTCGTCACCGGCGGGTTCGCGGAGATTTCGGCCGACGCCGCGTCGGTCCTCGCGGAGCAGGCCGTCGAGCGGCCGATGCTGAAGCGCGACTTCCTCGATGCGAAGCTCGCCGAGGCCGAGGAGGCCGCCGCGCAGGCGTCCGACGAAACGCGCACAGCGGCCAATCAGCGCGTCAACGACTTCCGCTCGGCGATCGCGCTGCTCGACCTCTGAGTCTCCTCGGCCGTCAGAAGGGGATCGACGCCCCGGCGTAATCCTCCACGGCGCCCGTCGTCGCCAGCGAGAGAACCCCGAGCCGCGCGAGAAGCCCCGCGGCGCTTTCGTCAGGGGTCAGCTCCGCGCCGGCCCCGCCCATTTCGGTGCGCACCCAGCCGGGATGATAGGCGGCGACGGCGACGCCCATCGGTTTCAGCTCCACAGCCAGATTCGCCGCCAGATTGGTCGCCGCCGCCTTGGACGCCCGATAGAGGTAGGCGTTTCCCTTCGCCCGCGCCGACGAGCCCATGCCCGAGGAGATGATCGCGACCCGCGGGTTGGACGACTTGCGCAGCAACGGCAGGAAGCCGCGCACGGTGAAGAAAGGCCCCGCGACGTTGGTCATCAGCACGGTCTCGAAGGCGCGGCGGGTGTAGGCCGGGTCCTCGATCCCGCCGCGCCCGATCAGCGCGCCCGCGTTGCAGATCAGGATGTCGACGGGCCGGTCCGCCAGCATGTCCGCCAGCGCCGACGAACGCTCGGGATCGGTGGCGTCCGCCATGAAGGCCGAGACGTCGCCGAAGGCCCTCAAGGCCTCGATCGCGGCGCAGCCCTCGGCGCTGCGGGCCGTGCCCACCACGCGGTCGCCCCGTTCCGCCGCAAGCCGCGCCAGCGCATGGCCGATGCCGCGGTTGGCGCCGGTGATCAGGACGTTTTGGGACATCGGGACATCTCCGCTCGCGGCATGCGTCAGAACAACGCGCCGAGGATCATCACCGCGAGCCCGAGGAACGCCAGTCCCACAGCGGCTGCGTTCAGCGCGGCGAAGCGGCGCAGGGCCGCGCGGGTCGCTGCGGCGTCGGCCGACGAGCGGGCGAGGGCGCGCGCCCCGAGCGCGATCCGCACCAGAAGTCCGACGCCCGCCAGCGCCAGCGCCGCGCCGAGGACCGTGAGCCAGCCGAGCGTCACCGGGTCGTCTCTTCGAGAAAGGCGATCAGCGCGGCGAGGTCGTCGGGGTCTGTGATCCGCTGCTCCGGCATCTTCGTCCCCGGCGCGTTGGCGGCCGGGCCGACGGTGAACGACTCGGCGACTGTCTCGGGGGTCCAGACGATGGCCATCCCGGTCAGCGCCCCGGAGAAGGCGTAGCCGGGCGCCGTGGCGATCCGCCGGCCGAACAGGCCGTGCAGCGTCGGTCCGGCGCGCGCGCCGTCGTCGGGCGTCACGGTGTGGCGGGCGGCGCAGGCGCGGAAGACGCGCGCGCCTCGGCTATCGCCGAGGCCGTGGAAAGGGTCGGCCGCCGCGGCGGCGATCCCGCCGCGCGGATCGCCGGCGCCGGCGTCCCACCGCCGCACCAGTCCGTCGGCCCCGCCGGTCGGCAGCGTGCGTCCGTCCGCCACGAAGGCCACCGCGTTCACCGGCCCCGCATGGCCCCTGAGCGCGCGCGGTACGCCCTCCGCCAACGCCGACGGCAGAACCACCCCGTCCGACCCGGCCGAGGCGAGCGTCTCGCCGCCCGGCGAGACCGCGAGCCCCGCGACGCTCGCGCCGTGCGTCGCGGCGACCGTCTCGGGCGTCTCCGCGCCCGGCCGCCACAGCGCGACGCGGCCATCCTCGCCGCCGGTGGCGAGCCGCCCGTCGTGCAGATCCGCCACGGCGTTCACGCCGCCTTCGTGGAACCGCATCACCTGCGTCGCCGTCGCGTCGGACAGCCGCCAGAGGATCGCGGTGGTGTCGAACGAGCCCGACAGGGCGGTCGCCCCGTCCGCCGCCGCCGACAGCGCCCGCACCGGCCCGCCATGGCCGCGCAGATCGGCTAGGGCAGGCGGTGCGAGCAGCACGGCTACGATGAGAAGCGGGCGCATCGGGCGTCTCTCCTGACGTTGCGCTTCGAAGCCTAGCGGGGCTTGCGCCCGGCGCAACCCGACCGCGCGCCAGCCTTGGCTCGACGGGTCTGGAACGCCGCCGAAGCGCTTGGCCGCACCGGGCGCTCCGCGGCGCCTCATTACGGACGGGCCGCTGCGCCGGGCTTTGGACGGCGCGCCGTCACCGCAGCGCGAAGGCCAGCGCGGCGGCGACGATCGCGAGGTTCAGCGCCCACCAGAGCGCGAGCGTCCGCTGGCGTTCGACCATTTCAGGCTCCCTCAGTCATACTCGAAGCGAATGCGCCGGCGCGGCGCGCCGAGCGCGCGCAGCGCCCGTTCCGCGGCCTCCATCATGCCGGGCGGACCGCAGGGCAGGAACGTCCACGCGTTCGCCGCGTGGTCGCCGAACACGATCGCGACCGTCCGCGCGTCGATCCGGCCCCTGAGCCCGTTCCATCCCTCGGGCGGGCGCGTCGAGTTCGTCGCGGTAGATCACGTCCTCGAGGCGCCGCGCGCCGTAGAGCAGGCGGACGGGCCTGCGGTCGCCGCGGGCGCGCAGGTCGCGCAGCACAGCGAGCATCGGCGCCGCCCCGAAGCCCGAAGCCGATCAGCCCGATGCCCGGCGCGCCCTCGGGCGCGACCAGCGCGCCGTGCGGGCCGTCGATCCACGCCGGCTGGCCCGGCTTCACGTCCCGGACGGCGCGGGTGAGGTCGCCCGCCTCCTTGACGACGAAGGCGATGGCGTCGCCGGCGGAGGGCGCCGAGGCGATGGAGAACGGGTTGTCTGCGACGCAGAAAGGCGAGTCCCGCAGCGCCATGCACAACCAGAGCAGGACCGGCTGCGCGCTGCAGCGCCCGACGGCCACCGCGCGCCAGCCGCCGAAGCCCGCCACCGCCGCCGCGCCGAGACCGTGCGGCAGCCGCCATTGCTCGTAGCGATACGGCAGCCTGTCCCGCGCGATGCCGGTCAGCACCAGCACGCCGATCCCGACCCGGGCCAGCGCCCCGGTGATCAGCCCCCACGGATCGAGCAGGATGCGCCGCGCGCCGGTCGGGTCCCACGGCGGAAACGTCTCGGCCTGCGGCAGGGTGTAGAGGAACGGGCGGAGCAGCGCGAGCGCGAGGATCGTGCGCCCGAAGAGCTGATCCATCCGCATCCTCACGTCGAGGCCGATCCGGTTCGAGACCCACCGGAACCGCCCCGAAAGCAGGAACTCGACCAGCAGCGCCGCACAGGCCGCGAGCGCGATCGCCGACGAAACCTCGTCGAGCGGCGGCCGCGGCGGCAAGCCGCTCGTCCACGCCAGAGCGATGGGGGTGAGAACGACGACGAGACAGGGCGGCAGCAGGAGAAGGGCCGGCACGACGCGCTCCCGGGCCGAACGCCGAAAAGCGCATCAGTCCACCACCAATTGGCTGAATCGTCGTCGGCTGATAGACTCCGCGCAGCGATGGAGGTGCGGCGATGGCGCGGAGAAGCGGCGACGACCCCCGGAACGACGGCCCCGACAGGGGCCCGGAAGGCGATCGCGGGGAGGCCGGGGCGCTGCTTGCGCTGGCGGCGGTGGCGCTGATCGCCGTCGCGACCCTGACGGGGCTGTTCGCCGACCGCTCACCCCCGATAGACGCGCTCTCCTACAGCGAATTCAAGACGCTCGCCGAGCAGGGCGCGTTCACGCGCGTCGAGATGCGCGGCTCGGAGCTGATCGGCGTCGGCGACGACGGCGCGCGCCGCAGCGCGCAGGCCCCCCCGATGGACGACCCGGCCCTCCTGCCCATCCTCGAGCGCACGGGAACCGAGATCGTCAGCAGCCCGCCCGCAGCCGGCGGCTCGTGGCTGATCGCCTTCCTGCCGTGGCTGCTGTTCATCGGCGTCTACATCTTCTTCATGCGCCGCATGATGGGCATGCAGGGGCGCCTGCCGGGCGGGGGCGGCGCCGACGACTTCCTCGGCGGCTTCACCAAGCGCCGCGCCTACGAGCGGCCGCCCGTGACGTTCGCCGACGTCGCGGGGCAGGAGGACGCCAAGGCCGAAGTCGTCGAACTGGTCGACTTCCTGCGCAACCCCGAGCGCTTCACGCGGGTCGGCGCCGAAGCGCCGCGCGGCGTGCTGCTGATGGGGCCGCCCGGCACCGGCAAGACGCTGCTCGCCCGGGCGCTGGCCGGCGAGGCCGGCGTGCCGTTCTTCTCCACCTCCGCCTCCGAGTTCATCGAGCTCTTCGTCGGCGTCGGCGCCAGCCGCGTGCGGAAGATGTTCGAGGAGGCGAAGAAGCGCGCGCCGGCGATCATCTTCATCGACGAGCTTGACAGCGTAGGCCGGGTGCGCGGGGCGGGCTTCGGCGGCGGGCACGACGAGCGCGAGCAGACGCTGAACCAGATCCTCGCCGAACTCGACGGCTTCGACGCCCGCGACGCCGTGGTGGTGCTCGCCGCCACCAACCGCCCCGACGTGCTCGACCCCGCGCTGCTGCGCCCCGGCCGCTTCGACCGCCACGTGACGCTGAACCTGCCCGACCGCGAGGCGCGCCGCGCCATCCTCGCCGTGCATGTCCGCAAGCTGCCGCTGGCGCGCGACGTCGACCTCGCCGAGATCGCCGGCGGCACGCCGGGTTTCTCGGGCGCGGATCTGAAGAACCTCGCCAACGAGGCGGCGATCACCGCGGCGCGGGAAGGCGCCTCGCAGGTGACGCGGGCGCATTTCGACGCGGCGCGCGACAAGATCATGATGGGCACGGCGCGGACGCTGGCCATCCAGCCCGACGAGAAGCACCGCCTCGCCGTCCACGAGGCGGGCCACGCCGCGGTGGCGTGGCGCACGGCCGAGGCCGACCCGCTCTACAAGGTGTCGATCATCCCGCGCGGGCGCAGCCTCGGCGGCGCGCACTTCCTGCCGACCGCCGAGCGCCACACGCTCCCCGAACCCTATCTGCGGGCGCTGCTCTCCGTGATGCTCGGAGGCCGGGCGGCGGAAGCGCTGTTTCTCGGCTCGGTGAGTTCGGGGGCGGACGACGACATCCGGCGGGCGACGGCGGCGGCGCGGAACATGGTGGCGCGGTGGGGGATGGCCGAGGAGATCGGGCCGGTCGACCTCGCCGACAGCGACGAGCATCCGTTCCTCGGCCGCGAGATGGCGCGCCATCGCTCGGTGGCCGACGCCACCGCGGCGCTGGTCGACGCCGCGGTGTCCAAGGAGCTGATCGAGGCCGAGACGCGCGCCCGCGCCCTGCTGGAGCGCCATCGCGCCTCGGTCGAGAAACTCGTCGCGCGGCTGGAGGCGGAGGAGACGCTCGATGCGGCGGCCGTGCGCGCCTGCCTCGGCCCCGGCGCGCACGAGGAAGCCGCGGCGGCGCGGGAGACAGCCCCCGCGCCGGCCGCCTGACGTCAGAGGCGCTCGATCGCCAGCGCGATGCCCTGCCCGCCGCCGATGCACATCGTCACGAGGCCGTAGCGCCCGCCGATGCGCTCGAGCTCGGCGAGGCACTTCAGCGTGATGATCGCGCCGGTCGCCCCGATCGGGTGGCCGAGGGCGATGGCGCCGCCGTTCGGGTTCACCTTCGCCGGGTCGAGCCCCAGCCCCTTGTTCACCGCGCAGGCCTGCGCGGCGAAGGCCTCGTTCGACTCGATGACGTCGAACTGGTCCGCCGTCAGGCCGATCCTCGCGAGCAGCGTCGTCACCGCCGGCACAGGGCCGATGCCCATCACCTCCGGACGCACTCCGGCATGGGCGTAGCCGAGCAGCCGCGCCCGCGGCTTCAGGCCCCGCTTCTCGGCGCCCTTCGCGGTGGCCAGCACCAGCGCCGCCGCCCCGTCGTTGATGCCCGAGGCGTTGCCGGCGGTCACCGTGCCGTCCTTCTTGAACACCGTCCTGAGCGCGCCGAGACTTTCGACGGTGGTCGAGGGCTTGGGATGCTCGTCGGTGTCGAAGGCGACGACATCGCGCTTCACCTTCACCTCGATGGGCGCGATCTGGCTCTTGAAGCGGCCTTCGGCGATGGCGGCCGCAGTCCGGCGCTGGCTTTCGGCGGCGAAGGCGTCCTGCGTGGCGCGGTCGATCTGGTGTTCGGCGGCGACGTTCTCGGCGGTCACGCCCATGTGGACGCCCTCGAACGGGTCCGACAGCGCGCCGATCATCATGTCGACCATCTTGGCGTCGCCCATCTTCACGCCGGCCCGCGCCGCCTGCCAGGCGTGGGGGCTGCGCGACATCGCCTCCGCGCCGCCCGCCACCGCCAGTTCGGCGTCGCCGAGCATCAGATGCTGCGCCGCGGAGACGATGGCCTGCGCGCCCGAGCCGCAGAGGCGGTTCAGCGTGAGACACGGCGCCTCGACCGGAATCCCGGCGTTCACCGCGGCGACGCGGGCGAGATACATGTCCTTGGCTTCGGTGTTGATGACATGGCCGAACACGACATGACCGATCTCGGCGGCGTCGACGCCGGCGCGCTCGATCGCGGCGCGGGTCACGTGCGCGGCGGTCTCGGTGGGCGGCGTGCCGGCGAGCGCCCCGCCGAACGTGCCGATGGCGGTGCGCGCGCCATCCAGGATCACGACGTCTTCGACCATGGGTTTCCTCCCGTTTTCCTCTGACCCCGGTCTCGCACGCCGCGGCCGCGCGCGGAACTGCGCGTCAGGTCGCGGCGGCGTCGAGCCGGGCGCGCACGAAGGCGGCGAGCGCCGCGTGGTGCTCGCGGGCGATGGCGATGTCGAACAGGTCGAAGGCGTGGCAGCCGCCGGGGACGATCCGCGTCTCGACCGCCGCCCCCGCCGCGGCGAGGCGGCAGGCCATGAACAGCGTGTCGTCGAGCAGCGCGTCGGCGGTGCCGCAGGTCAGCAGGCAGGGGGGCAGGCCGGAGAGATCGGCGAGCAGCGGCGAGACGGCCGGGTCGGCGCGCAGGGCGCGGTCTCCGGCAGTCAGGTTGTCGATGAACCAGTCGACCACCGGCGTCGAGAGGATGAGGTTGTCGTCGCCCCACGCCGCCATCGACGGCGTCATCCGCAGATCGAACGCGCCGTAGGTCAGCGCCGCGCCGGCGACGCGGTCCACCAGCCCGCGCGCCTTGAGCCTCAGCAACGTGACGGCGGCGAGGTGCGCGCCCGAGCTTTCGCCGATGATCGCGACCCCGCCGCCGAACGCCGAAGCCTGCTCCAGCAACCAGAGCGCGGCGGCCTCGGCGTCGTCGGCGCAGGCGGGCCAGCGGTGTTCGGGCGCGAGGCGGTAGGGCGCGGACAGCACCGTCACGCCCGCTTCGCGCGCCAGCGCCAGGTTCCACGCGTCGTAGTAGTCCGGCGCGTTGAAGGTCCAGCCGCCGCCGTGCAGGTGCAGCACGGCGCCCCGCGATTCGCCGAGCGGCGGCGACACGCGGACCCGCCCCAGCGGCGTCGGCGCATCGCGCCAGAACGCCGGATCGTGCGGGCCGCCGAGCGGCATCGGCCCCTTCCCCTCGGCCCGCGCCTGCCGGACCACCTCCACGGGGACTTCGTGGGCTTGCGGAATCGCCGCCAGCGTCTCGCGCAGCCAGCGGTTGAAGTCGGCGGTCTCGGCCGAAGGCGGCGCCGTCAGCGCCCCCGGATCGATCAGCCCGCTCACGCGCCGCGCAGCAGCCGGGCGCGGGAGGGCGGCACGCGCGCGATCTCTACGCCGGTGAAGACGTGGAGCGTGTTCAGGTCGTTGTCGATCACGGCGTGGTCCGACACCCAGCCCCCCATCATCAGGTAGGTGCGCAGCAAGGGCGGCATGCGCAGGTTGGCCAGTTTCACATCCGGCCGGCGCAGGCGCAACTGCTTGGCGTAGCGGAACACCTTCGGCGCCTTGACGCGCGGCAGCCAGCGCGTCGGCGCCAGATGCTTCTCCTTCAGCAGCGCGAAAGCGTCCATGTAGGCGTCGGCGTCCGTGCCCTTGAACGAGGAGCAGCCGAACAGCATGCCGACGCCGCGGTCCTCGACGTAGCGGGTCATCGCGCCCCAGGCGACGCGCAGCACGTCGGGGTCGCGATAGTCGGGGTGCACGCAGAAGCGGCCCATCTCGACCATGCGCTCGGGGTAGTCGGCCAGCGCCGACAGGTCGTAGTAGCGCGCGGAGTAGGTGCGCGCGATCTCCGACCCGTTCTGCAGCGGCAGCAGCCGGAAGCAGCAGGCCAGCGCCCCGGTGCGGCGGTCCTCGATCAGCATGTGGTCGCAGAGCGGGTCGAGATCGTCGGCGTCGCGCCCCTCGGCGCGCGGGCCGTCCACCGCAGCCCCGCTGCCGTCGATGAAGGTCGCGAAGCGCAGCCGCTGCGCCGCTTCGACGTCCTCCGGCGACGACGCGAGGCGGACGCCGTACCGCCCGCGCGAAAACATCGGCATTTCACCCTCCGACCCTGCGGCGACTCGCCCTATATGGGGCGTCGGATAGCGCAGTGTTGCAACAGACGCATGACGCCGCGCAATCGGGATGACAACGGCGAAAGGAAGGCGAAGGCGAAGCATGGAGAAGATCGTCAAGACCGACGCGGAGTGGCGCGCGCAGCTTTCCGACGAAGCCTACCGCGTCACCCGCCGCCACGGCACCGAGCGGCCCTTCACCCATGACGCCTTTCCGAAAGGACCGGCCGTCTATCGATGCGTCTGCTGCGACGCGCCGCTGTTCGACGCCGCCCACAAGTTCGACTCCGGCACCGGGTGGCCGAGCTTCTTCCAGCCCATCGACCCCGAGGCGGTCGCCGAGCGCGACGACCGCAGCTGGTTCATGCGCCGCACGGAGATCCTCTGCGCCCGATGCGACGCCCATCTCGGCCATGTCTTCCCCGACGGCCCGGCGCCGACCGGTCTGCGCTACTGCATGAACGGCGTGGCGCTGAAGCACGATCCGCTCGAATGAGCCCCGCGCCCCACGGCGACCCGCGCCTGCGGGCCGTCGAGACCTGGGTCTTCGACCTCGACAACACCCTCTATCCGCCGGCGCTGCGCCTCTTCGACCAGGTCAACGAGCGGATGACGGCCTATGTCATGCGCGCGCTCGGGGTCGACCGCGCGGAGGCCGAGGTCCTGCGCGCCCGCTACTGGCGCGAGCACGGCACGACGCTCGCCGGGCTGATGGCGCGCCACGCGCTCGACCCCGACCCGTTCCTCGAAGACGTCCACGCCATCGACCTGTCGCACGTCGCGCCGGACGCGGCGCTCGCCGCCGCCATCGCCCGGTTGCGCGGGCGCAAGATCGTCTACACCAACGGCTCGCGCGCCTATGGCCGCCGGGTGGCCGCGGCGCTCGGCCTGTCGTTCGACGCCATCTACGGCGTGGAGGACGCCGGCTACACGCCGAAACCCCGGCGAGAGGCCTTCGAGCGCGTCTTCGCCGCCGACGGGCTCGACCCCGGCCGCGCCGCGATGGTGGAGGACGACCAGCGAAACCTCGTCGAGCCCGCCGCGATGGGCATGGTGGCCATCTGGCGGCCCGCCGACCCGGCCGAGGCGCCGGACCCCCACGTCCGCCACGTCGTGCACGACCTGACGGGCTTTCTCGCCGCCGTCGCCTGACCGCAGCGCCCTGCGTTTGCGCTTCACAGCCGGCTGCGCAGGAGCTTAGGGTCGGGCGTCCCGCCGCCCAAGGAGCCCCGCCCATGGCCACCATCTCCCGCGCCGCCTACGCCGCCATGTACGGCCCGACCACGGGCGACAAGGTGCGCCTCGCCGACACCGAGCTCTTCATCGAGGTCGAGCGCGACCACACGATCTACGGCGAGGAGGTGAAGTTCGGCGGCGGCAAGGTGATCCGCGACGGCATGGGCCAGAGCCAGCGCACCCGCGCCGAAGGCGCCGTCGACACGGTGATCACCAACGCGCTGATCGTGGACTGGACCGGCGTCTACAAGGCCGACGTCGGCCTGAAGGACGGCCGCATCGCCGCCATCGGCAAGGCCGGCAACCCCGACGTGCAGCCGGGCGTCGACATCGTCATCGGTCCGGGCACCGAGGCGATCGCGGGCGAGGGGAAGATCCTCACCGCCGGCGGCTTCGACGCCCATATCCACTACATCTGCCCCCAGCAGATCGAGGACGCGCTGCATTCGGGGCTGACCACCATGCTCGGCGGCGGCACAGGCCCCGCCCACGGCACGCTCGCCACCACCTGCACCCCCGGCCCGTGGCATATCGGGCGCATGCTGCAGGCGGCCGACGCCTTCGCGATGAACCTCGCCTTCGCCGCCAAGGGCAACGCCTCGCTGCCGGCGCCGCTGGAGGAGCAGATCCTCGCCGGCGCCTGCGCCATGAAGCTGCACGAGGACTGGGGAACGACGCCCGCCGCCATCGACTGCTGCCTCTCCGTCGCCGACGCCTTCGACGTGCAGGTGATGATCCACACCGACACGCTGAACGAGTCAGGGTTCGTCGAGAACACCATCCGCGCCATGAAGGGCCGCACCATCCACGCCTTCCACACCGAAGGCGCCGGCGGCGGCCACGCGCCCGACATCATCAAGGTCTGCGGCGAGGCGCATGTCATCCCCTCCAGCACCAACCCGACGCG
>RECW01000058.1 GCA_007693835.1 Paracoccaceae bacterium
GCAAGATGTCGAAGCTCGGCGTGCGCAACATCGACGGCTACAACGCCCGCGTGCGCGAGGCGCTGGCCAACGCCGAGCCCTTCACCCGCACGGTCCAGACCGGCTTCGACGAGGAGACCGGCGAGCCGACCTACGAGACGGAGGAGTTCGCGCCCGAAGCGCTGCCGCTGATCGTGGTGATCGTCGACGAGATGGCCGACCTGATGATGGTCGCAGGCAAGGAGATCGAGGCCTGCGTGCAGCGGCTCGCGCAGATGGCGCGCGCCTCCGGCATCCATATCGTGATGGCGACGCAGCGCCCTTCGGTCGACGTGATCACCGGCACGATCAAGGCGAACTTCCCGACGCGCATCAGCTTCCAGGTCACTTCGAAGATCGACAGCCGCACGATCCTCGGCGAGCAGGGCGCGGAGCAGCTGCTCGGCCAGGGGGACATGCTGTTCATGTCGGGCGGCGGCCGCATAACCCGCGTGCACGGGCCCTTCGTCTCGGACGAGGAAGTCGAGGAGGTGGTGCGCCACCTCAAGACGCTCGGGCCGCCGGACTACGTGTCGGGCGTCACCGAGGGCGGCGACGACGACGGGCCGGCGACGGTGGACGAACTGCTCGGTCTCGGCGGCGAGATGAGCGCGGAGCAGCTCTACGATCGGGCCGTGGCGATCGTGGCGCGCGACCGGAAGTGCTCCACCAGCTACATCCAGCGCAAGCTTCAGATCGGCTACAACCGCGCCGCGCGGCTGGTCGAGGAGATGGAGGCGCAGGGCGTGGTGTCGCCGGCGAACCACGTCGGCAAGCGCGAGGTGCTCGTCGGCGAGATCGAGTGAGCGGCGCGCCGAAAAGGGCGCGCCGCTTCCGTTGCGTCGTGGCGCCTCAGGCTGCGGATTTGCGGCGCGACAGGACGCCGAGCCCTGCGAGACCGCTCAGCAGCATCCACGCCGCCGCCGGCAGCGGCACCGGAGTCGTCGTGACGTTCGAGAACTCGAGCGCGTTCGACGTCGAGTGGAACGCGACGCTGTCGAACAGCAGATCGCTGATCTTGACAAGCGATGCGCCAAGGCCGGTCGCGGGCACGATGGCGCTCGTCAGCAGGGTGAACTGGAGATCGACGCCGTCGAAGAACTTGATGCTGTTGTACGTGTCCGGCGAGCCCCAGAGGAACGTCATCGACGTCTGCTTCCTGTCGAAACCGAGCGTCGCGGACGTGGTGTCGTTGCCGGGTCCCACCGCGAAATAGGCGACGGTCGCCCAGTCGGCGAGCGTTGTTCCGCCTGTGGGTTCGAACGGCGACCGATAGATGCCGGCAAGATTGCCTTGCCGCGTCGCCGGCGGCGTGCCCACCCAACCGGCGCCAACGGGCAGGACCGTGCTGGTCGCAGCCAATCCGGCCCAGGCGGCGGGAGCGTCGGCCAGTTTGGTGACGGTGGCGGCGTGGGCGGCGCCGCTCAGCATGATCGCGGCGATGGCTGTGGCGAGATACTTTCGCATGATACGCATCCATTTCAGGCATGAGAGACAACGCGACCAATCAGCCGCATGTCCTTGGTACCATCTGCGATGTGCCGTGTTTTGGTAAAAATGGCGCGTTCACCAAGCCTGCACGCGATGCGAGCACAGGCCACAACGAGATAGGCGGCTGGCGAAGCGCTTGCTCAAATCGACGGGCCAACCGCCAAGGGAGACGCCCGACGTGAGGGGGACGTCGGGCGCCCGCCTTTCGGCGTAACCGGCCGAGGGGCAGCCGGCTGCGACGGACGAACCGCCGCTGAAACGGATATGCCTTGCCTATGCCCCGATTCAACCCTGAGCCGCGCGATCAGAGCGCGAGGCGATAACCGCCGTTCTCGGTGACCAGCAGCCGGGCCGAAGATGGATCGGGTTCGATCTTCTGGCGCAGGCGGTAGATGTGCGTCTCCAGCGTATGGGTCGTGACCCCGGCGTTGTAGCCCCATACCTCGTGCAGCAGCACGTCGCGCGTCACGGCCTGTTCCCCGGAGCGATAGAGGAACTTCAGGATGTTGGTTTCTTTCTCGGTAAGGCGGATGCGTCGGCCGTCGGCGTCGGTCAAAGTCTTCGCCGACGGGCGGAAGGCGTAGCCGCCGATGGAGAACACCGCGTCCTCCGACTGCTCGTGCTGGCGCAGCTGCGCCCGGATGCGGGCCAGCAGCACGGCGAACTTGAACGGTTTGGTCACGTAATCGTTGGCGCCGGCGTCGAGGCCGAGAATGGTGTCGCTGTCGGTGTTGTGGCCCGTCAGCATCACCACCGGACAGCGCACGCCCGCGCGGCGCATCATCCGGCAGACCTCCCGCCCGTCGATGTCCGGCAGGCCGACGTCGAGGATCACCAGATCGTGGATCGACGCCTTGGCCCGTTCGAGACCTTCCGCGCCGGTCGAGGCTTCGAAGACGTCGAACTCCTCGGTCAGCACCAGCTGGTCGGCCAGCGCGCCGCGCAGATCCTCGTCGTCGTCCACGAGCAGGATTTTTCTGATCACCGACATGCCGCGGCCTCCTCGGGCTTTTCGCACGTTGCAGATCGCGTGCGCGGCGCGCAGAGGCAAGACGTTGTTTCAGCGCGCTCACGCAGCTTTGCGCTTCAGCTGGGGCACGCCTTGCCGAAACGGGGGGGAGGTGCGATGTCCCGCGCCATGAGCGATCCGTCGAACCCCTTGCGTCTCTCCACGCCCGAACGGGTCGCCCGCGCGCGCGCCGACCTGCGAATCGGCGCGCCGGTGGCGCTGCTCGGCGCGACGCGGGAGGGCGGCGCGCCCGACGCGCTGGCGCTGGCTGCGGAGACGGCGACGCCTGAGCGCCTGGCGGCGCTTCAGGCGCAGGGGCCGGTCGACCTCGCGCTGACCGCGCGGCGCGCGGCGACGCTCAAGGCCCGCGCCTACGACGGCGATCTCGCGCGCATCCCCGTCGCGGCGGACATGGACTTCACGCGCCTCCGCGCCGCCATCGATCCCTCGCGGGCCCTCGACGCGCCCCTGATCGGGCCGTTCGCGACGCGGCGCGAGGGATCTGCCGACGCGCATCGCCTCGCGCTGCGCCTCTGCAAGCAGGCGCGGTTGCTGCCCGCGGCTCTCGTCGTCCCCGTGGAGGACGGCCGCGGGCTGGCGGCCGCGCTCGGCCTGACGACGCTCGACGCCGCGACGCTCGACGCGGCCGACGCCTCGGCGGCGCGACTCGCCCCCGTTTCGGTCGCCCGCGTGCCGCTCGAGGTTTCGGAGAACGCCCGCGTGCACGTGTTCCGGCCCGAAGACGGGGCGGAGGAGCACTACGCCATCGAGATCGGGCAGCCCCAGCGCGACCTTCCCGTTCTGTCGCGGCTCCATTCGGCATGCTTCACCGGCGACCTGATCGGCAGCCTCAAGTGCGACTGCGGCCCGCAACTCCGCGCCGCCTTGGCCCAGATCGCAGCCGAGGGCGCAGGCGTGCTGCTCTATCTCAACCAGGAAGGGCGCGGCATCGGGCTCGCCAACAAGCTGCGCGCCTACGCGCTGCAGGACGCCGGGTTCGACACGGTCGAGGCGAACCACCGCCTCGGCTTCGAGGACGACGAGCGCGACTTCCGCATCGGGGCCGAGATCCTGAAGCGCATGGGCTTCTCCGCCGTGCGGCTGATGACCAACAATCCCGGGAAGACCGCCGCGATGGCCAAGGCCGGCGTGGCGGTGGCCGAGCGCGTGCCGCTCAAGGTCGGGCTCAACCCGCACAACAGCCGCTATCTGGCGGTGAAGGCGGCCAAGAGCGGCCACCTGCTGTGACGCCGGTCTTGCGCGTCGGGCGCTGGGGCGCGCGGTTCGGCGGCCGCATCTTCCCCTGCGTCATCGGCCGAGGCGGCCTGCGGCGCGACAAGCGCGAAGGCGACGGCGCCACGCCGGTCGGCCGCTTCGGCCTGACGCAGGTCTGGTGGCGAGCGGATCGGCTGGCGCGGCCCCGGACGGCGCTGGCGCGCCGCCCCATCGGCCCGCGGGACGGCTGGTCCGACGACCCGCGCGACCCCTTCTACAATCGCCCCGTCCGCCTGCCGCACGGCTACTCGGCGGAGCGCATGCGCCGGGGCGACCGGCTCTACGACGTGGTGATCGCGACGACGCACAACGCCGAGGGCGCGCCCGGCGCAGGCTCGGCGATCTTCGTCCACCTGCGCAAGCGGCCCGGCGCGCGGACGGCCGGCTGCCTCGGGCTCCGCCGGCGCGATCTGCTGTGGCTGCTGGCGCGCTGGCCGCGCGGGGGCTTGGTCGACATCCGCCCTCAGTAGGCGCGGGCGCCGAACAGGGCGGAGCCGACGCGGACGTGCGTCGCGCCGAGGGCGATCGCCTGCTCGAAATCGTCGCTCATCCCCATCGACAGACCCGCGATCCCGTTGCGCGCGGCGATCTCGGCGAGCAGGCGGAAGTGCGGGCCGGCCGGTTCGTCGACAGGCGGGATCGCCATAAGCCCCGCGATCTCGAAGCCGTAGTAGCGCCGGCAGGCCGCGATGAAGGCGTCGGCGTCGTCGGGCAGGACGCCGGCCTTCTGCGGCTCGGCGCCGGTGTTGACCTGCGCGAACAGGGCCGGGGCCCGGCCGGTCGCCGCCATGGCGTCGGCGAGCTTCGCGGCGAGCTTCGGCCGGTCGAGCGTCTGGATGGCGTCGAACAGCGCGACGGCCTGCTTCGCCTTGTTGGTCTGGAGCGGGCCGATCAGGTGCAGCGTGACGTCGGGGAAGCGCTCGCGCAGCCCCGGCCACTTCCCCGCGGCCTCCTGCACCTTGTTCTCGCCGAACACGCGCTGGCCCGCCTCCAGCGCCGTCTCGATGCGCGCGAGCGGCTGCACCTTCGAGACGGCGATCAGCGTGACGGCCCCCTCAGGCCGGCCTGCGGCGGCCTCCGCGGCGCGGATGCGCCCGCGCACGTCTTCAAGGCTCATGCTCGCCTTCTCCCCCACGGAAAAGGGCCGCGACGACGCCGCGGCCCCGAGTCACCCTGACGCGCCGACGTTACTGGGGCTGGGGAGTCAGTCCGCCGTCGCCGGCCTTCGGCTTGCCGACCTTCGGGATCGCGGAGAGCCGCGGACGGTCGGTCGGCTGGCTCGGCGGCGCGCCGCCGTCGTCGGAGCGGTCGAGCGCCTCGCCGCGGAGGACCTTGCCGATCTCCTCGCCGGTCAGCGTCTCGTACTCAAGCAGGCCCTTCGCCAGTCGCTCCAGATCGTCGCGCTTCTCGGTCAGCACGCGCTTCGCCGTGGCGTAGCCGTCATCGACGAGCCGGCGGACTTCGAGGTCGATCAGCTCCTGCGTCTCCGGGCTGACGTTGCTCATGCCCTGCTGGACGCCGAGGAAGCTTTCGCGCTCGTTGGCGTAGTCGATGGCCCCGAGCTTGTCGGACATGCCGAACTGCGTGACCATGGCGCGGGCGATCCGCGTCACCTGCTGGATGTCCGAAGCCGCGCCGTTCGTCACCTGCTCCTCGCCGAAGATCAGCTCCTCGGCGACGCGCCCGCCCATCGCCATGGCGATCTTCGAGGTGAGCTGCTGGCGCGTCTGGCTGAGGTGGTCGCGCTCGGGCAGCGACAGCACGAGGCCGAGCGCCCGGCCGCGCGGGATGATCGTCGCCTTGTGGATCGGGTCGTGGGCCGGGACGTTGAGACCGACCACCGCATGCCCCGCCTCGTGGTAGGCGGTCAGCATCTTCTCCTTCTCGGTCATGATCATCGAGCGCCGCTCGGCGCCCATCATCACCTTGTCCTTGGCGGACTCGAAGTCCTCCATCGTCACCAGCCGCTTGCCGAGCCGCGCCGCCAGCAGCGCCGCCTCGTTCACGAGGTTGGCGAGGTCGGCGCCCGAGAAGCCCGGCGTGCCGCGCGCCATCACCTTGAGGTCGACGTTCGGCGCCAGCGGCACCTTGCGGGCATGCACCTGAAGGATCTTCTCGCGCCCGCCCACGTCGGGGTTCGGCACCGTCACCTGCCGGTCGAACCGGCCGGGGCGGAGCAGCGCGGGGTCGAGCACGTCGGGGCGGTTGGTGGCGGCGATGAGGATGACGCCTTCGTTGGCCTCGAAACCGTCCATCTCGACCAGAAGCTGGTTCAGCGTCTGCTCGCGCTCGTCGTTGCCGCCGCCGTAGCCGGCGCCGCGGTGGCGGCCGACGGCGTCGATCTCGTCGATGAACACGATGCAGGGGGCGTTCTTCTTCGCCTGCTCGAACATGTCGCGCACCCGGCTGGCGCCGACGCCGACGAACATCTCGACGAAGTCCGAACCAGAGATCGTGAAGAACGGCACGCCGGCCTCGCCGGCGATGGCGCGGGCGAGCAGCGTCTTGCCGGTGCCCGGCGGGCCGACGAGCAACGCGCCTTTCGGGATCTTGCCGCCGAGGCGGGAATACTTCTGCGGGTCGCGCAGGAACTCGACGATCTCCTCAAGCTCCTCCTTCGCCTCGTCGATGCCGGCGACGTCGTCGAAGGTCACGCGGCCGGTCTTCTCGGTCAGCAGCTTCGCCTTCGACTTGCCGAAGCCCATGGCGCCGCGGCCGCCCGACTGCATCCGGTTGAGGAAGAAGACCCACACGCCGAACAGGATCAGCATCGGCAGCCAGAACGAGATGGTCGACAGGAACCCGCCGGTCGCCTGCGGCTCGACGGTCACGCGCACGTCTCCGGACCGCAACGTCGGGATGATGTCGGTGCTCGATGGCTGGGTCGTCGAGAAGCTCTCGCCGGTCATCAGGCGGCCGGTGATGCGCTCGCCGTCGATGCGCACTTCGCTCACCTGCCGCGCCTCGACGCGGTTCAGGAAGTCGGAGAAGGCCATCTGGCCGGAAGATGAGGACGGCGCGCCTCCGCTGAAGACGTTGAACAGCATCACGATCAGCAGGATGGCGACCGCCCAGAAGGCGAAGTTCTTGGCGTTGCCCACGGGTGCTTCACTCCGGTTGTCGCCGCTGCGGTCGCGCGGCCTGTCGTATGGCAGATAAGGGCCGGCCGCCCTGTTTCAACGCGCGCCCGCCATCGCATCGGCCAGCGTCGCGCGCATACCCTCACCGTAGCCCGCGACCGGGGCGGCGGCCAAGCGGCCATCCCGCCACAGGGCGGGCGTCGTCAGCCGCGCCGCGCGGGGGGCGCGGGGCCAGTACGCCGGCGGCGTCCACGCCCCCGCGCGCGCCGCCGCGCGCAAGGCGGCCAGGCCGGCCTCGCCGAGCGGCCCCGTTTCGCCGGGCGCGTCAGTCTCAAGCAGCCAGCGACCGTCCCAAAGCGGCGCGTCGCCGCGCCCGCGGGCGCAGGCGGCGGGTTCGCGCGCGACCCAGAGCGTCGCGAGGCCGCCGGCGCGACGACGACCGATCACGCAACCGTGGAGCGTCGCGCCGCGAAAGCCGTCGCCGCACAAGGCGCGCCAGAGCCGCGCCAGCGACACGGCGCGCGGGCCGTAGGCGGCGCCGGAGACGGTTCGCAGCGCCCGGGAGAGCAGGCGCAGGGCGATCTCCTCCTCGGCGGCCGCCAGCGGCGCCCACGCGAGGCGCATCTCGCCGCACGGGCCGACGACCGCCGCTTCGCGGGCGAGCGCCTCCGTCTGCGCCTCGAGCGCGCGCCGCGCGCAGGCCATGCGCCCTGCGGTCGCGACCAGCCCTGCGGCGTCGAGGCCGAGCGGCGCGAGCGCCGCCAGCGCCCGGCGGGCGCGGACGCGGTCGAACCGCAGGGCGTCGTTCGAGGGATCCTCGATCCACGCCACGCCCTCCGCAGCGAGCCAGGCCCGCAGCGCCGCCCGCCGGATCCCAAGCATCGGCCGCAACCAGACCGCCCCGGCGCGCCGGCTCGCCTCGGCCATCCCGGACAATCCGTCGACGCCCGAGCCGCGCGCGAGGCGCAGGAGGACGGTTTCGGCCTGATCGTCGAAGGTGTGGCCGAGGGCGACCGCCGACAGGCCGTCGCGCGCCGCCCACGCCGAGAGCAGCGCCGCCCGCGCCGCCCGCGCGGCCGCCTGAACGTCGGCCGTCGGCTTCGGCCCCTCCCACCGCAGCGCCAGCGCGGGCAGACCGAGGGAGGCGGCGGCCCGGACCGTGGCCGCCGCCTCCGCGGCGCTTTCGGCGCGGAGCCCGTGGTCGACCGTGGCGACGGCGAGGCGCACGCCGCGCGCGCGCGCCCAACGCGCCGCCGCATGCATCAGCGCCGTCGAATCACCGCCCCCCGAAACCGCGAGGCCGAGCGCGCCGCCGGGGTGCAGCCTGTCGAGCGCCGCGGCGACGGCGGCCGGAACGCCGGCTGCGGCGCCGTCGGCGGCCTCGGTCAGGAACAGCCGCCGCGCCGCGCGGCGGCGGCCGCGGCGTTGAGGGCGTCGGCCCCGGCGCCGGGGAAACGCTCGTCGACGGCGCCGAGGGTGTCGCAGGCCTCCTGCGTCCGCCCGAGGGCGAACAGCGTCTCGCCGAGGCCGATCATGTTGTCCGGGCCCATGCGCTCGGGGTGGTCGCGGAACCCGATCAGGAAGTCGAGCGCCGCCTCGCGATAGCGCCCCTCGCGCAGATGCGCCGCACCCAGGGCGTTGTAGCCTTCTCCGATGAGAACGCTGCCGGGATGGCTGGTCCGGAACGCCTCGAAGCTGCGCCGGCCGGCCTCGAGGCCGAGCGCCTGAAGGTCGCGCATCGCCGCCGCGAAGGCGGCGCGCTCGTCGGCCGGGGCCTCGGTGAGGCTCAGGACCCCGAGCGCCGCAGGGCCGGGCGCGAGGCCCGCGGGCGCCTCCGCCCCTGCGCCGGGCGTCGGAACCGGCGTCGCGATGTCGGCCGGGGCGGCGGAGGGCGCCGCGACGGCGGGCGACGCATCGTCGGACGGCGGCGGCTCGGATGGCGGCGGGTCGCGGCGCATTTCGGCCAGCGGATCGCCGCCCTCGAGTTCGATCACGCGGAACTCCAGGTCGTCGAGCCGGGCCGCCGCGCCGCGCTCGGCGTCGCGCAGGCGCTGCCCGAGCCGCTCCACCTGGTCGGTCAGGCGCCGGATCTCCGCTTCGAGCGCGTCGACCCGGCGTTGCATCACCTCGACGGCGCCGCCCTGCGCCGCCGCGGGCCCCGCCGACAGCGCGGCGAGGAGGGCGAAGGCGGCGACAGGACGGCGGAGCATCGGGGCGACCTCAGCTCATCGGCGCGCCGGCGACGACCGTCACCGCGCGCCGGTTCTGCGACCAGCAGCTCTCGTTCGAACAGGTCGCGACCGGGCGCTCCTTGCCGAAGGAGACGGTGCGGATGCGCTGGGGCGACACGCCCTGCCCCGCGAGGAAGTCCCGCGCCGCCTGCGCCCGACGGGCGCCGAGGGCGAGGTTGTACTCGCGCGTGCCGCGCTCGTCGGCGTGGCCTTCCACCGTGACGCTCATGCCGGGGTTCTGCGCGAGCCACTGGGCCTGACGCGTCAGCGTCGCCCGCGCCGTGTTGTCGAGCGCGGAGCTGTCGAAGGCGAAGAACACGCGGTCGCCCACCTCGACGTTGAAGAACTCGACCGAGCGCGGGTCGAGCGCGCCGGCCCCGGCGCCGGCCCCGAAGGCCCCGCTGGGGTCGGTCGACGCCGTGGCGTCGGGGCTGCGCGCGCAGGCGGCGAGGAAGACGGCGAACAGCGCCGCGCCGGCGATTCGGGTCAGGGATTTGGTCACTCTCGTCTCTCCCGATGCGCGACCGCACCATGCGACCGCGGGATTCTGGCGAATTCGAACGGCCCGCGCAACGGGGGCCGTCCTGGGCGCGGCGCGCGCAGGGCTGCGGTCAGGCGCGCCGTCGCGGGCCGGGTCATTGGGCCGGGTCATGGCAGCAACGGCGACCATGCGGGGTCCGACGCCGGCCCCGGCGTCGGCAGCCGCCGCAGGTTCATCCCGGTGATGTCGACGCTCCAGATCGAGGAGGCGCCGCCGTCGCCGGGGCTCTCGCGGAAGAACGAGAGCACGCGGCCGTTCGGCGCCCAGCTCGGCCCTTCGCTGTGGAAGGTCGCGTCGAGAATCCGCTCGCCGGAGCCGTCCGTCTGCATCACGCCGACCGAGAACTGCCCGCCCTGGCTGCGGGTGAAGGCGATGAGATCGCCCCGCGGCGACCATACCGGCGTGCCGTAGCGGCCGGTTCCGAAGCTGATCCGCTCCGCCGTCCCCTCGCCGCCCCCGAGCGCCATCACGTAGATCTGCGAGCCGCCGGCGCGGTCGCTCTCGAAGGCGAGCCGTCGACCGTCCGGCGAGAACGACGGCGCGGTGTCGATGGCGGCGGTGCGGGTCAGCCGGCGCAGCGAGCGCGAGGCGAGGTCGAGCAGGTAGAGGTCGGTCGCCCCGTCCTGCGCCAGCGACAGCGCCACGCTCCGCCCGTCCGGCGAGAAGCGCGGCGAGAAGGTCATGCCGGGGAAGCGCCCCAGCGCCTCGCGCTGGCCTGTGTCGAGGTTGAGCAGGAACACCTGCGGCTCGCCCGTCGCGAAGCTGAGGTAGAGGATCTCCTGGTCGGTCGGCGAGAAGCGCGGCGTCAGCACCAGTTCGCGCCCGTCGGTCAGGTAGCGCAGGTTGGCGCCGTCCTGGTCCATCAGCGCGAGGCGCTTGACCCGGTTGGCCTTGTCGCCGCGCTCGTCGACGAACACGATCCGGCTGTCGAAATAGCCGGTCTCGCCGGTCAGCTTGCTGTAGACCGCGTCCGAAACCTTGTGCGCCGCGCGCCGCCAAGCGGCGGGGTCGACCATGAACTGCAGGCCCTCGATCTGCTGTCCCGTCGCCACGTCGTAGAGGCGGAAGCGGACCCGCAGGCGGCCGTCGGCGGCGGTCTCCGCGTCGCCGAGCACCAGCGCCTCGGCGTTGATCGCGCGCCAGTCGGCGTAGCGCGGCGGCTCGTCGATGTTCGCGGGGCGCTGGATGAAGGCGGCGGGGTCGATGGCGCGGAACAGCCCCGAGTTCACGAGATTGGCGCGGATCACCTCGGTCGCCTCGCCCGCCGGCGCAGGCCCGAAGAACGGGACGAGCGCGAGCGCGATCGGCCGGAACTCGCCGCCCGCGACGGTGATCTCCAGCGGCGACTGCGCGAGCGCGCGCCGGTGCAGGAGCGGCGCGGCGAGGAGGCTCGCAGCCCCCGCGAGCGCGTGGCGGCGGGTCATCGGCGGCGTCATAGGAAGGTGATCTCCTCGGGCGTGAAATTCACGAGCAGCGGCTGCGCGCCATACCCCTCTTCCGCCAGCAGGCGAAAGACGCCGTCTTCGTCGGCGCGGGTCAGCGCGATGAGCCCCTGGCGACGCACGGCGTTGTGGGCGCTGTCGAGGGCGCCCGACGGGCGGACCACCTCGGCGCCGGCCATGCGGCCGTCGGCGGTGAGCTGAACGCGGAACTGCACCACCACCGTGCGCGCGTCGCGCATCCCCGGCAGCGGGCTGAAATGCCGCCGGATGCCGCTGACCAGCGCGGAGCGCGTGCGGGCCGAGACCGCCGCCGCGGCGCTGCGGCCCTGCGCCGGCTGGGCGGCGGGCGCGCTGGGCTGAGGCTGCGCGGGCGCCCGCTCCGCTTCGGCGACGAGGGCCGCGATCTCGTCCTGCGGCGCGGGCGCGGGCTGTTGCGCCGGCGGCCGCGCCGCCGGGCGTTCCGGCTGCGGCTGAGGTTCCGGCGTGGCGGCCG
>RECW01000057.1 GCA_007693835.1 Paracoccaceae bacterium
AGCCAGCGGGCCACCGCCGCCGACCGGTTCTTCACGTCGAGCTTCGAGAACAGCACCTTGAGGTGATGCTTCACCGTGTTCGGCGAAATGCCGAGACGCGCGGAGATCTGCTCGTTGGTCCAGCCCTGCGCGAGCGCCGACAGCACATCGCGCTCGCGCGCGGTCAGCGTCTCGAAGGGGTCGCGGCGCAGCTTCTCGAAGTCGATGAACGGGAAACTCGAACGGCCCGCGGCGACCGCGCGGATCGCTTCGAGCAGGATGTCGGGCGGGTCGTCCTCCACCACGCAGCCGCGGGCCCCGGCCTGCATCACGTCGCGCACGCGGGCGGGCGTGGCCACACGCAGCCGCGCCAGCGCGCGCACCTCGGGCTGGCGACGGCGAAGCTTCTCCAGATAGGGGATCAACCCCGGCTCCTTGAGCCGCGAACACACCACGGCGAGCTCGACGCCGGTGATCTTCGCCTCGCGCAGCAGCCGGTCGCCCGTCGGGTCGGCGAAGGCGAGTTCGAGCCTCTCGTCGTCGCGCAACACGGCCTCCAGCCCCTGCACGAACCAGGCGTTCGGGTCCACGACCGCGATTTTCATTATTGGCGCTCCTCCCACGCCGGGGGGACGGTGCGTCAGGCGGCTGGGAGCGTCAAGGGCGCCGGGGCCTGCGCGCCGAGGCGAGAGGGGCGCGAAAAAACCTCTTCTGCTCGCCGCGAAAAAATCGCAGGTTCGCCCCGCGGCGCCGTGAGAGCGTCAGTTCGCAGGGGAGTTCCGATGTATCGCCAGACCGTCGACCTGAACTGCGACATGGGCGAGGGCTTCGGCCACTGGAGCTACGGCGAGGCGACCGACGCGGCGCTGATGGCGGTCGCGACCTCGGCGAACGTCGCTTGCGGCTTCCACGGCGGCGACCCGAACATCATGGACGCGGCCGCGCGGCTGGCCGCCGAACACGGCGTCGGCCTCGGCGCGCACCCCTCCTACAACGACCGTCAGGGCTTCGGCCGCCGCGCCATCGCCGCGAAGCCCGAAGAGCTCGTCAACGACATCCTCTATCAGGTCGGCGCGCTGCGGGAGTTCGGCCGGCGCCACGGCGTCGCGCTTCAGCATGTGAAGCCCCACGGCGCCCTGTACATGACCGCGGCGAAGGACCCCGAGCTGTCGCGGCTGATCGTCGACGCCTTGCGGCGCACCGGGCCGGAGCTGTTCCTCTACTGCATGGACATCTCCGAGACCTGCCGGATCGCGCAGGAAGCCGGGCAGCCCGTGGTGCGCGAATTCTACGCCGACCGCGACTACGACGCCTCGGGCTCGATCGTCTTCGCTCGGAAAGTCCGCGCCTACGACCCCTCGGAGCTGGCCGATAAATGCGTGCGCGCCTGCCGCGACGGCCTCGTGCGCACGGTCGAGGGCGAGGACATCCGCGTCGACTTCGAGTCGATCTGCTTTCACTCCGACACGCCCGGCGCGCTGGCCATCGGCCAGGCGATCCGCGCGGCGCTGACGGAGGCCGGTGTCGCCATCGCGCGCCCCGGCGCCGCCTGACCTCAAGACCGGAAGGAAAACCGTTCCATGGCCGCCGAAATCCGCTCGCCTCTGCCCGGCACGTTCTACCGCAAGCCCGCCCCCGACCAGCCCGCCTACGTCGAGGACGGCGCCGCGGTGAAGAAGGGCGACGTGATCGGTCTGGTCGAGGTGATGAAGTCGTTTCACGAAGTGCGCGCCGACATCGACGGGGCCAACGCGCGGTTTCTGGTCGAGAACGAGGCGCCGGTGATGGCGGGCGCCGTGCTGGTCGAGCTGGACTGACGGGCGTGGATCTGACGGGCAAGACGCTGTTCGTCGCCAACCGCGGCGAGATCGCGGTGCGGATCAACCGCGCGGCCAAGGCGCTCGGCATGACGGTGGCGCAGGCGCACTCCGAGGCCGACGCCGAGATGCTGGCGGTCAAACTCGCCGACAAGGCGGTGTGCGTCGGGCCTGCGCAGGCGACGAAGTCCTATCTGGACGCAGGCCGGGTGGTGGCTGCTGCGCTGGAGGCCGGGGCCGACGCCGTGCATCCCGGCTACGGCTTCCTCGCAGAGAACGCCGACTTCGCGGCCGCCGTCGAGGCGGCGGGGCTGATCTTCGTCGGCCCCTCGCCCGACACCATCCGGCGCATGGGCGACAAGGTGGCGGCGCGGGCGGCGGCGAAGGCCGCCGGCGTGCCGACGGCGCCGGGGTCGGAGGGCCGGCTGGAGGGCGCCGCGGCGGCGCAGGCGGCTGCGGAGGCCGTCGGCTATCCGGTGATGATCAAGGCCGCGGCGGGCGGCGGCGGGCGCGGCATCCGCGTCGCGGAGACGGCGGAGGACCTCGCGCGCCTCGTGCCGCAGGCCGAAGCCGAGGCCAGGGCCGCCTTCGGCGACGGCGGGCTCTACCTCGAACGCCTGATCACCGACGCGCGCCACGTCGAGGTGCAGGTTCTCGGCGACGGGACGCGCGCGATCCACCTATGGGAGCGCGAGTGTTCGCTGCAGCGGCGACGCCAGAAGGTGTGGGAGGAGGCGCCGGCCGCCTGCCTCGACGCCGACACGCGCGACAAACTCTGCGCCTCCGCCGTGCGGCTGGCGGAGACGGTGGGGTATCGGGGCGCGGGGACGCTCGAATACCTCTACGACGCCCGCACCGGCGATTTCCACTTCCTCGAGATGAACACGCGGATCCAGGTCGAACACCCGGTGACCGAGATGGTGACCGGCGTCGACCTGATCGCCGAGATGATCCGCATCGCCTTCGGCGAGCCGCTGCGGATCGCGCAGGCCGACGTGGCGCTGTCGGGCCACGCCATCGAAGTGCGGGTGAACGCGGAGGATCCGGCGAACGGCTTCATGCCCTTCCCCGGCGTCGTCGGCGCGATGGCCGTGCCGGA
This sequence comes from Paracoccaceae bacterium, assembly GCA_007693835.1. GTDB lineage: Bacteria > Pseudomonadota > Alphaproteobacteria > Rhodobacterales > Rhodobacteraceae > Rubrimonas. The sequence goes on from RECW01000057.1 coordinate 2,896, forward strand.
GGGCGTGCGTTTCGACACGATGCTCTACGAGGGCTATGCGATCCCTCCGTTCTACGACTCGCTGCTCGGCAAGCTGATCGTCCATGGCGAGACGCGCGCGGCGGCGCTCGAGAAACTCCGCGCGGCGATCGCGGGCATGCGGCTCGACGGACTCAAGACGACGCTGCCGCTCCATGCGGCGCTCGCGCGCGATCCGGACGTGATCGCCGGGCGCACCCACACGCGATGGCTGGAGCAGTGGCTGGAGACGGCGACAATCGAAGCCGCCTGAGCGCGCGGCGGGGAGACTGGATGCGATGAAGACACGCTATTCCTTCGGCGGCGACGAGCACATCTTCGTCGAGATGGACGAGGAGATGTCGCTCGACGCCTTCTTCAAGTCGATCTCGATGTCGAACGCCGTGCGCGACAGCGGGATCAAGGGCGTCACGGAGGTCTGCCCGGCCAACGCGTCGTTCCAGGTGAAGTTCGACCCCGACGTCATCAAGCCCGACGCGATGCTGGCGGAACTGAAGAAACTCGAAACCGCCGCCGAGAAGGCCGAGAAGCGGATGGCCACCCGCATCGTCGAAGTGCCGGTGTTCTACCGAGACCCGTGGACCCACGAGACGCTGATGCGCTTCCGCGAGCGGCATCAGGACCCGAACGGCACCGACCTCGACTACGCCGCGCGGATCAACGGCTTCGACACGGTCGACGCCTTCATCGAGGCGCACCACTCGAACCCCTGGTTCGTCTCGATGGTGGGCTTCGTCGCCGGTCTGCCGTTCCTCTACCAGCTCGTCGAGCGCGAGCGGCAGCTTCAGGTGCCGAAGTATCTGCGCCCCCGCACCGACACGCCGAAGCAGACCGTGGGCTACGGCGGCTGCTTCGCCTGCATCTACTCGGTGCGCGGCGCGGGCGGCTACCAGATGTTCGGGATCACGCCGATGCCGATCTACGACCCGACGCAGAAGATCAGCTATCTCAGCGACTTCATGGTGTTCTTCAACCCGGGCGACATCGTGAAGTGGAAGCCGATCGGGCGCGAGGAGTACGATCAGATCGAGGCGGACGTCGCGAAAGGCGCCTGGGCGCCGAAGATCGCCCGGGTCGACTTCGACCTCGACGCGTTCAACGCCGACGTGGACGGGACCAACAAGAAACTGATGGAGGCGCTCCATGGCGCTTGAGGTCGTCAAGCCGGGGCTGCTGACCACGATCCAGGACCTCGGCCGGCCGGGATACTTCCACCTCGGCATCCCCATGGGCGGCGCGATGGACCGCATGGCGCTGCGCGCGGCGAACCTGCTGGTCGGGAACGACGAAGGCGCGGCCGGCCTCGAGGCGGTGTTCATGGGGCCGGAACTCCTGTTCACCCGCGACGCGGTGGTGGCCGTGACCGGCGCGGACCTGCCGATCTTCGTCGACGACGTGGAGCAGCCGGGGTGGACCGCGCTGCCGGTGAAGGCGGGCCAGCGTCTCGGGTTCGGGTTCCTCAAGGCCGGCGCGCGGGCCTATATCGCCGTCTCCGGCGGGATCGACACGCCGCCGGCGCTCGGCTCGCGGTCGACCTACGCCATCGGGGCGCTCGGCGGCGTGGAGGGGCGCGCCATCGCGCCGGGCGACGTGCTGCCGCTCGGGCAGCCCTCGGGCAAGGCGAAGCCCGGCGCCAGCGTGCCCGAGACGCTGCGCCGCAAGCTCGGCGCGCCCACGGAGCTCCGCGCCCTGCCCGGCCTCTACTGGCACCGCATCACCGAAGCGGCGCAGCGCGGGTTCTTCGCCGACGAATGGAAGGTGGCGCCCGAGGCCGACCGCATGGGCTATCGCTTCCGGGGCGGCGAGCCGCTTGAGTTCGTGCCGCGCGAGGCGCCGTTCGGCGCGGGGTCCGATCCCTCGAACATCGTCGACGGCTGCTACCCCTACGGCTCGATCCAGGTGCCGGGCGGCACGGAGCCCATCGTGCTGCATCGCGACGCCGTGTCGGGCGGCGGCTATTTCATGATCGGCACGGTGATCTCGGCCGACATGGACCTGATCGGCCAGCTTCAGCCGCACATGCCGGTGAAGTTCGTCGAAGTCGACATGGAGACGGCGCTGAAGGCCCGGGCCGACGTGGCAGGCATGATGGACCGCATCCGCGCCGCGCTGGCGTGACGCGCCGCACGGTTTCCGCAGCGCCCGGCGCGGCGTAGGCGCCGGGTGCGAACGCAAGACGAAGGAGCGCGCCGATGGCCCGCCGCAAGCTGATCGCCGGCAACTGGAAGATGAACGGCCTCGCCGCCTCGGCGACGGAGCTTGACGCCGTGGTCGCGGGCGCGGCGGAGGTGTCAGCCGACCTGCTGGTCTGCCCGCCGTTCACGCTGGTCGCGGCCTTCGCCGCCCGCGCCAAGGGTTCGGCCGTCGCCATAGGGGCGCAGGACTGCCATGCGGCGCCCTCGGGCGCCCACACCGGCGACGTCGCGGCGGAGATGCTGGCGGACGCCGGCGCGACGGCGGTGATCGTCGGCCACTCCGAACGCCGCGCCGACCACCGCGAGAGCGACGCGACGGTGCGCGCCAAGGCCGAGGCCGCATGGCGCGCGGGCCTCGTCGCCATCGTCTGCGTCGGCGAGACCGAAGCCGAGCGCGACGCGGGCGACACCCTGTCGGTGATCGGCGAGAGCCTCGACGGCTCGATCCCCGAGGGAGCGACGCCCGCCAACACCGTCGTCGCCTACGAGCCGGTCTGGGCCATCGGCACCGGGCGCACGCCGACCGTCGAGCAGATCGACGAAGTGCACCGCTTCATCCGCGGGCGCATCGCCGAGCGCTTCGGCGCCGAGACCGCGGCGGCGCTGCGGGTGCTCTACGGCGGGTCGGCGAAGCCCGCCAACGCGGCGGAGATCTTCTCGGTGGACGACGTCGACGGCGCGCTGGTGGGCGGGGCGAGCCTGAAGGCGGCGGATTTCCTCGCCATCGCCGCCGAGGCGTGACGGCGCGCGAAGGACGGCTTTCAACCGGCTGAGTCGCCGATGATTCTTGACGGCGAATCGCGAATGGCGGATCGTGGCGCGCCTCGTGTCAAGGATGCCGTCCCATGCCTGCGCCGCCCCCCTCCCCGCCCCTCGACACGCTGATCGAGGGCGACTGCGTCGCGGCCATGAAGGCGCTGCCGGACGGCTGCGTCGATCTCGTGTTCGCCGATCCGCCCTACAACCTGCAACTGCGCTCGACGCTCCACCGCCCCGACAACTCGAAGGTCGACGCGGTCGACGACGCCTGGGACCAGTTCGCCAGCTTCGAAGCCTACGACGCCTTCACCCGCGCCTGGATGACGGAGGCGCGGCGGGTGCTGAAGCCCGACGGGGCGCTCTGGGTCATCGGCGCCTACCACAACATCTTCCGCGTCGGCGCGGCGTTGCAGGACCTCGGGTTCTGGATCCTGAACGACGTGGTGTGGCGCAAGACCAACCCGATGCCGAACTTCCGCGGCAAGCGCCTGACCAACGCCCACGAGACGCTGATCTGGGCGGCGCGCTCCGACGCGGCGCGGCCCGTCTTCAACTACGACGCGGCCAAGGCGCTGAACGAGGGCGTGCAGATGCGCTCGGACTGGACCATGCCGCTCTGCACCGGCGCGGAGCGGCTGAAAGGGCCGGACGGCGCCAAGCTGCACCCGACGCAGAAGCCCGAGGCGCTGCTGCACCGGGTGCTGGTGACGACGTCGCGCCCCGGCGACGTGGTGCTCGACCCGTTCTTCGGCGCCGGCACGACGGGCGCGGTGGCGAAGCGGCTCGGGCGGCGCTGGATCGGGATCGAGCGCGAGCCCGCCTACATCGCGGCGGCGCGCGCGCGCATCGCCGCCGTCCGCCCCGACCCCGAGGACGCGCTGCGCGTGACGCCCTCGAAGCGCGCCGCGGCGCGGGTGCCGTTCGGCCAGATCGTCGAGCGGCGGCTGCTGGCGCCGGGCGAAGTGCTGGTCTCGCCCTGCGGACGCCACGCGGCGAAGGTGCGCGCCGACGGCACGCTGGCGGCGGCGGACGTCACCGGGTCGATCCATCAGGTCGGGGCGCATGTGCAGAAGGCGCCGAGCTGCAACGGCTGGACCTACTGGCACTATCGGCGCGAGGGCGCGCCGATTCCCATCGACGTGCTCCGCGCCCGGGTGCGCGCGGAGATGGACGGGCTCGACGCCTAGGCCGGGTCCTGCGGCGCGGTCGCGATGAAGCTCGGGCGCACCGCCCAGCCTTCGAACCAGGCTGCGAGTTTCGGCCGACCCTCGCGCCACGCGAGGTGGGCGTAGCGGAAGTCGAGGTAGCCGAGCGCGGCGGCCACCGCGATCGCCCCGGCGTCCATCGGCCCTTCGAGATGGGCGATCCAGAGCGACTCGAGCGCGTCGAGGGCGCGGAGGATCTTCGCCTGCTGGCCTTCGACCCATGGGGCGAACCGCTTCTCCTCCGGGCGCAGGCGCGTCTCGTAGAGCATCAGCACCGCCGCATCGAGCACGCCGTCGGCCAGCGCCTCCAGCGTCAGCGTCGAGGTCAGCGCATGACCTGCGGGATAGAGGCGCGGGCCGTCGTGGAGCATGTCGAGGTGACGGCAGATCACGCGGCTGTCGAACACCGCCGGCCCGTCGTCGCGTTCGAGGCAGGGCACCTTGCCGAGCGGGTTCGCCGCCGTGGTGGCGAGGTTCGGCGCGAGCGGGGTGCCTGAGCCGGGCGTCAGCGCCACGCGGTCGATCAGGCCGGTTTCGTGGAGCAATATCATTACCTTGCGCACATAAGGCGAAGTCGGCGAGTGATAGAGCCGCATGGCGTCCTCCCGTCGGGCCGCGACTCGGCCCGCGCCCATCAAGCAGGCCCGGCGGCGCGAAGGCAATCAGGGCCGCAGCGCGGAGAGCCCGATGTCGAGCGCCTTGCGCAGCGCCGTGGGCGCGGCCTTGCGCGCCTCGGCCGCAGGCGCGAAGCGGCCGCGGCGGGGCGCCGCGGCCTCGGGCGCCTCAGTCACCAGCACGCGCAGGAGCAGGGCGAAGTGGGTGAAGACGTGCCGCGCCTCCTCCCCGGCGTCGCGCCAGTCGGCGTCGAGGGGGGCGGCGGCGGCGACGGCCGCGGCGTCGGGGCCGTCGGTCGTCCAGTCGGTCGAGACCGGGCCGGTCATCCCGCCGAGCAGTCCTTTGTCGGGGCGCGTCTCGACCAGCGTGGCGCCGTCGGGGCGCAGCGCGACGAAGGCGACGCCGCGGCGCACGGGCTTGGCCGGCTTCGGCCGCTTGGCGGGCAGGTCGGCGGCGACGCCGAGACGCCGCCCGGCGCAGGACGCCACCCAGGGGCAGACGCCGCAGGCCGGTCGGCGCGGGACGCAGACGGTCGCGCCGAGGTCCATCATCGCTTGGGCGAAATCGCCGGGCCGGTCCTGCGGCGTAAGGGCGGCGGCGCGATCCCTGATCTCCGGCTTGGCGTCGGGGAGCGGCGCTTCGATGGCGTAGAGCCGCGCGATCACGCGCTCCACGTTGCCGTCGACCACGGTGGCCGGGCGGTCGAAGGCGATGGCGGCGACCGCGGCGGCGGTGTAGGCGCCGACGCCCGGCAGCGCGCGCAGACCGGCCTCGTCGTCGGGGAAGCCGCCCCGCTCGGCGACGGCCTGCGCGCAGGCGTGCAGGTTGCGGGCGCGGGCGTAGTAGCCGAGCCCCGCCCACTCGGCGAGCACCGCCTCCCGCGGCGCGGCGGCGAGCGCCTCGACCGTGGGCCAGAGCGCGAGGAACCGGTCGAAATAGGGCCCCACCGTCGCCACCGTGGTCTGTTGCAGCATGATCTCGGAGAGCCAGACGCGATAGGGGTCGGGCCGCGCGCCGGCGGCGCGGTCGGCCGGGCCGACGCGCCACGGCAACCGCCGCGCGAGGCGGTCGTACCAGTCCAGCAGCGCGGCGGGGTCCGGAGCCGTCATCGGGGCTCGACGGCGCGGGCGGCGCGGGCCACCATCGGTCGCGGAAAGGCGGAGGATGTCATGGCCGGGCAGGATGGCGCGGCGGCGGGCGGACGCAAGCCCTGGCGGCCGCGCGGCTTCACCCGCCTCTCGGTGGCGGCCGCGCCGGCGGTCGGCGGGGCCGGCGCCCGGCGCGGGATCGCCGAGAGCCGGCTGATCGCCGACTGGGCGACGATCGTCGGCGCGGATCTGGCGCAGTTCGTGCGCCCGGTGAAAATCAGCCACGGCGGGCGCGGCGGCCTCGGCGCGACGCTGGTCGTCGCGGCGGACGGGGCGCGGGCGGCGGAGGCGCAGCATCTCGCCGGCGTCATCGTCGAGAAAGTGAATCAGGTCTACGGCTACGCGGCGGTGTCGCGGCTGCGGGTGGTGCAGACCGGCGACGCCGCGCCGCAGGGCCTCGCCGAGCCGGCGACGGGGTGGGACGGCCCGCCGCCGATGGACGCGCCGCCCTCGGCTGTCGTATCGAGGGTAGCGGATGAGGACCTTCGCGCCGCGCTCGCGCGTCTGGAGGCCAACATCCGCCGCAAAGCGGCCGCAGGCGCCGCGGAGAAGCCGGGCGACGCATGATCGCGGCGTCGCCTTCTCGAAAAGGAGCCGACCGATGACCTATCGCCTCACCCGCCGCGCGGCGCTCGGGGCCGCCCTCGCCGCGGCGGTCGCGCCCGCGCTCGGCCGCCGCGCCGAGGCGCTGGAGACGCAGGGCTTCGCGCTCGACGACATGGTGATGGGCGCCGAGGACGCGCCGGTGACGATCGTCGAGTATTCGTCGCTGACCTGCCCGCACTGCGCCACCTTCCACACCCGCACCTGGCCGGAGATCGAGCGCCGCTTCGTGCGGACCGGGCAGGCGCGGCTGATCTTCCGCGAGGTCTATTTCGACCAGCTGGGCCTCTGGGGCTCGATGGTGGCCCGCTGCGGCGGCGAGGAGCCGTTCTTCGACATCATCTCGACGCTGTTCGAACGGCAGGGCGAGTGGTCGCGCGCCGAGGACCCGGCCGCGGAGCTGCGCCGCATCGGCCGCGTCGCCGGACTGTCGGACGAGCGCCTTCAGGAGTGTCTGACGGACGAGGCCTACATGCGCCGGCTCGTCGAGCGGTTCCAGGAGACCGCGGGCGCCGACGGCATCCGCTCGACGCCGAGCTTCCTCATCAACGGCGAGCTCCACACCGGGGCGATGGGCGTGGAGCAGTTCGCGGCCCTGATCGAGCGGCATCTCTGACCGGCCGCGCCGCCGGACGGCCTGCTCGTCAGGCCCGACGCGGCGCCGGGTCAGACGATCGTCCAACGCGACTTTATGGCGCCGCCGCCTTAATTGTGCGGCGCCGTGCTCTACCCTAGGGTGCGGCTGCGCAACGTAAGCGCCGCGCATTCGCTGTGGAGCATGGACCGAATGGCAGACGTCAACCGGGGGAACCGCCCCCTCTCGCCCCATCTGGAAATCTACAAGCCCGAGTGGACCATGGTGCTGTCGATCACGCACCGTATCACGGGCGTGGGGCTGGCGCTCGGCGCGTTTCTCGTTTCCTGGTGGCTGCTGGCGGCGGCGACGTCGGCCGAGTATTTCGCGACGGTGGACGGACTGCTGACCTCGACTCTCGGCCGTCTGGTGCTGGTCGGGTCGCTGTTCGCGCTCTGGTATCACTTCTGCAACGGCGTTCGGCATCTGCTCTGGGACATCGGCTGGGGCCTCGACCTCAAGACCGCGGAGAAGACCGGCAAGTTCGTCGTCGTCGCCGCGGCCGGGCTGACCGGCTTCACCATCCTCTCGGTCTGAAGGGGCGCCCCATGGACTATCGGACACCCATGGCCCGGGTGGCGGGCCTCGGCTCGGCCAAGGACGGCGTCGAGCACTGGTGGGGCCAGCGCGTGAGCGCGGTGGCCCTCGTGGTGCTGACGCCGCTCGCGCTGTTCCCGCTGGCCTCGGCCATCGGCGCGGGGCTCGACGCGGTGCGCGCGACCTACGGCGACCCGTTCAACGCGCTGGTGATGATCCTGTTCCTCGCCGTGACGTTCCGTCATCTGCAATACGGCTTGCAGGTGGTGATCGAGGACTATGTCCACCACAAGCCGGCGCGCACCGCGCTGATGCTGGGCAACACGGGGTTCTGCGCCGCTGTCGGCCTCGCCGGGGTTTTCGGCGTCGCCAAGATCGCCTTCGGCGCCTGACGGGGAAGAGCATGGCCGCTTACGAATACGTCGATCACGCCTATGACGTGGTGGTTGTGGGCGCAGGAGGCTCGGGCCTGCGCGCCACCCTCGGCATGGCCGAGCAGGGGCTGCGCACCGCCTGCGTGACCAAGGTGTTCCCCACCCGCTCGCACACCGTGGCCGCGCAGGGCGGCATCGCCGCCTCGCTCGGCAACATGGGCCCCGACAGCTGGCAGTGGCACATGTACGACACCGTGAAGGGGTCGGACTGGCTCGGCGACACCGACGCGATGGAGTATCTCGCGCGGGAAGCCCCCAAGGCGGTCTACGAACTGGAACACTATGGCGTGCCCTTCTCGCGCACCGAGGACGGCAAGATCTATCAGCGCCCCTTCGGCGGCCACACGACGCAATACGGAGAAGGCCCGCCCGTGCAGCGCACCTGCGCCGCGGCCGACCGCACCGGCCACGCCA
>RECW01000113.1 GCA_007693835.1 Paracoccaceae bacterium
CCTGCGAGCCGCCTCGCGCCGCGCCGCGCCGGCCTGCTCCCGACGCTCCGGGGCGCGCTGTTCTATGCGGCGTTCTATCCGGCTATGGCGATGTTCGGCCTTGTCTTCGCGCTGCCGGCGGCGGTGTCGCGCAGGGCGGCGCGGTTCGCGGCCAAGGGCTTCTTCCGGTTGACCTTCCTGCTGCTGCGCGCGTTCTGCGGCGTGCGCGTCGAGGTCCGCGGGCCGGTTCCGCGAGGCCCCGCCCTGATCGCCGGCAAGCACCAGTCCATGCTCGACGTCTTCATGCTCTACGAAGCGCTGCCCGAGGCGCGGTTCGTGATGAAGCGCGAGCTGGTCAAGGCGCCGGTCTTCGGGTGGTACGCCCTGCGCGTCGGCACCGTGCCGGTCGACCGCGGCGGCGGCTCCGAAGCGATGCGGGAGATGGTGGCGCGGATGTCGGCTGCGCACGAGGAGGGCGGCCAGCTCGTCATCTACCCCCAGGGCACCCGCACGCCGCCGGGCGAGACCCGGCCCTACAAGATCGGCGTCCACGCCCTCTACGAGACGACGGGGCTGCCCTGCATCCCCGCCGCCGCCAACACCGGGATGATCTGGCCCAAGGGCGTCGCCATCCATCCCGGCGTGGCCGTGGTCGAGTTTCTGCCCGAGATCGCGCCGGGGATGGCGCGCGCGCCGTTCATGGCGATCCTCGAACGCGAGATCGAGCGCGCCTCCGACGCGCTCGCGGCCGACGCCTGACGTCAGCCGTCCACGATCCACGGCTCGGCCAGCCGCCGCTCCTCGAGGTTGGCGCCCGGGCCGATGCGGTCGACAACGGCGAAGAGGCCCGGCGCGCTCAGCGGCGTCAGCACCCCGTGCCATGTCCCGCGCCGCAGGTTGACGCCCTGGCCGGGCGCGGTGAGGAACGCCCGCGGCCGACCCGGCTCGCCGCCCGCGTCGGGCGCGACGACCACGAGAAAGGGCGCCTGCGTCATCGGGATGAACGCCTGGCTGCCTTCGGGGTGGCGCTCGATCAGGTCGACCGCCAGCGGCAGGCTGCGCGGTTCGGAGAGGAACAGGCTGACGCCGGCGCGCCCGTCGCCGAAGTCGAGCCGGGCGCGGTCGTGGAACCGGCCGCAGCGGCCGTCGTTGATGAGCCGGTCCGGCGCGCCCTCCGCCTCCAGCACTTCGCCGAAGGGGGCGAAGGCTTCGGCCGTCAGCGGCTCGGGCGTTATCGTGCGGCTCATCGGGGCGAGAGGCGCAGCGCCGGGTGGCGGTTGACGTCCTTGTAGAGCAGGTAGCGGAACCGTCCTGGCCCCCCGGCGTAACACGCCTGCGGGCAGAAGGCGCGCAGCCACATGAAGTCGCCCGCCTCCACCTCCACCCAGTCGCGGTTCAGCCGGTAGACCGCCTTGCCCTCCAGAACGTAGAGCCCGTGCTCCATCACGTGGGTCTCGGCGAAGGGAATCACGGCGCCGGGCTCGAAGGTGACCACGTTCACGTGCATGTCGTGGCGCAGGTCGGCGGGGTCGATGAAGCGGGTGGTGGCCCAGGCGCCGCCGGTGTCGGGCATCGGGTCGGGGGTCAGATCGGCCTCGTGGGCCACGATGGGGTCTGGCGGCCCGAGCCCGTCGACCCGCTCGTAGGCCTTGCGCAGCCAGTGCAGCCGCGCGGGCGCGTCGCCCGGGTTGGTGAACGTCCACGCCACGCCGGGGGGGATGTAGGCGAAACCGCCGGGGCCGAGGGCGTGGGGTTCGCCGGCGATCGAGACGGAGACGGCGCCCTCCATCACGAACAGCGCGGCCTGGGCTTCGGGGTCGGGTTCGGGTTTCTCGGATCCGCCGCCGGGGGCGATCTCCATGGCGTATTGCGCGAAGGTCTCGGCGAAACCCGAGAGCGGCCGGGCGAGGATCCACGCCCGCGTCCCGCGCCAGTGCGGCAGGGCGCTGGTGACGATGTCGCGCAGCACGCCTTTCGGGATCACGGCGTAGGCTTCGGTGAAGACGGCGCGGCCGCTCAGCAGGTCGGTCTGCGGCGGAAGGCCCCCGACGGGCGGCTGGTAGCGGCTCTGCATGGCGCGTCTCCTTGCGGCGATCCCTTTCAGCGCGAAGCGGGCGCGAAGGCAAGCGCCGCGCCGTCCCACCCGCGGCGCAGCATGAGCGCAGCGGCGAGCCCGACCGCCGACAGCCCGACGCCGAGCGCGAACACCCCGGCGCCCGCGAGGGGGTAGATCCACGCCGACAGGAAGGTGGCGCCCGCCATCGTCGCGCCGCCCACGCCCGCCCCGATCACCCCCTGCGCCGAGGCCGCCAGCCGCGCCGGCGCCGCGGCGGCGACGAAGGCGATCATGCCGAGGTGCGCCGGCGCGAAAGTCAGCGCATGGGTGAGCTGCCAGAGCCAGAGCGCGCCGAGCGACGGTTCGAACGCCATCGCGGTCCATCGCGCGAGGCCCGCGGCCCCCGACAGAGCGAAAGCGCCCCACGGTCCGAGCCGCGCCGTGATCCAGCCGCCGATCAGCACCATCAGCGCGATCTCCGCCGCGACGCCCGCCGCCCACAGCGCCCCGATGGTCGCCTCCGAGACGCCGAGCAGACGCCAGTGCAGCGACCCGTAGGCGTAAAGCGGCCCGTGCGCCGCCTGCAGCGTCGCGCTCGCCACGGCGGCGTAAAGGAAGGGCCGCGCGCGGGCGAGGCGGAAGGCGTCGGCGAGCCGCGGGCGAGGTCCGTCCTCGCGCACGCCGCCCGGGTGGCGCGCGGAGAACAAGGCCAGCAGCGTCAGGCTCGCCACGATCCAGACCAGCGCGGCGTCCGGCCCGAACCGGGCCACCGCGAGCCCGGCGATCAGGTTCGTCGCGAGGAACGCCGCGGAACCCACGGCGCGCATCTGCGCGTAGCCGAAGCCGTGCAGACGCGCGGCCGCCGCCGCCAGCGCGTCGCCGATCGGGATGCACCCCGCCATGGCGACGGCGCCGATCAGCGTCAGCGCGAGCAGCGCCGGCCGCGTGGCCACGACCGAATGGGCGAGAAACGCCGCCGCGCCGACGCCGGCGAGGATCACCAGCGCCGTCCGCCGCCGCCCCGTGAAATCGGCGAACCACGGCGCCAGCACGCCGGCCCCGACGCGCGCCGCGATGGCGAGGCCGAGGTAGAGGCCGACTTCGCTTTCGCTCAGCCCCCAGTCGGCGAGCCAGAGCGGCCAGAACGGCATGTGGGCGCCGATCGCCATGAACAGCGCGGCGTAGAAGCCGGCGGTCGCGCGACCGGCCGGCGCGACGATGGCGGCGAGGCTCACAGGCCGAACGCGGCGTACGGCAGGAAGGCGACCGGGTCGCCGGGCGCGATCTCGACGGCTGCGTCGGGCAGCGCCACCAGCCCGTCCGCCCAGACCAGCCCGCCGATCAGCCCCGAACCCTCCGACCGGAACACCTCGGCCGCGCCCTCGGGCGTCAGCCGCGCGCGGAGCCATTCCCGCCGGCCGGCCTTCTTGCGCTTCGAGAAGGCGGCGGGGACGGTCAGCGGCCGCGGCTCGGGCCAGTCGGCGCCGGCGAGGCGCATCAGGGCGGGTCGCGCGAAGATCAGCGCGCAGACGAAGGCGGCGACCGGGTTGCCCGGCAGGCCGAACACCGGCGCGCCGCGCCAGAGGCCGAGCGCGAGGGGCCGGCCGGGCTTCATGGCGATGCGCCATACCGTCAGGGCGCCTGTCTCGCGCAGCAGGCGGCTCACGTGGTCCTCGTCGCCGGCGGAAGCGCCGCCCGAAGTGAGGATCGCGTCCGCCTCGGCCGCGCCGCGGTCGAGCGCGGCGCGCACCGCTGCGGCCGCGTCGGGCGCGCAGCCGAGGTCGACCGCCGCGAAGCCCCAGCGGCGCAGCATCGCGAGCAGCATCGGCCGGTTCGAGTCCATCACCGCCGCAGGACCGGCCGCGGACCCCGGCTCGGCCACTTCGTCGCCGGTCGACAGCACCGCGACCCGCAGGCGACGCCGCGCCACCACCGTTCCCAGTCCGCCGGCCGCGATCTGCGCGAGGTCGGCCGGGCCGAGCCGCCGTCCGGCGGGCGCGGCGACGGCGCCCTCGTCGAGGTTCTCGCCCGCCCGGCGCACGTTGGCCCCGCGCTTGAGGCCGGTCTCCAACACGACGGCGCGGCCGTCGATCTCCACGTCCTCCTCGAGCGCCACCGTGTCGGCGCCCTCGGGCACGAGCGCGCCGGTGAGGATGCGGAGCGCTGCGCCCGGCGGCACGGCGGCGCGGAACGGCGCGCCGGCGGCGGCGCGGCCATCGACCAACCTCAGTCGGGCGACGTCTCCGGCGCCGAGGCTGGCGTGGGCGAAGGCGTAGCCGTCCACCGCCGCGTTCGCGGCGGGCGGATGGGCGCGGACGGCGACCGCCGGTTCGGCGAGGATGCGGCCGTCGGCTTCAGCCAGCGGGACCGTTTCGGGCTCGCAGACCGGGGTCAGGGTCTCGCGGAGCCGCGCGAGCGCGGCGTCCACCGGCGTCCAGTCGACGCCGCGGGGCAAGGCGAAGCAGTCGTTGCGCAGCTTCGGCGGCTTCGAGAAGGCCGCGGCGGCGACGTCGGCCGCCGCCTCCGCGCCGAAGATCCATCCCTCCTCGTCGGCCACGAGGCGCCTCGCCTCGGCGTCGAGATCGGGCGCGCCGGCGAACAGCGGGCCGAGGGCGCCGTCGGCGTCGAGCGCCGCGACGGCGCGGGCGAGGAGGCGCGTCTGCGCCGCGTCCTTCACCTCGCCGTCGGGCCGCGCCTTCACCGCGTCGTCGACGAGGGCGTAGTAGATCTCGGTCAGCGTCACCGGCGCGTCGGCCGCGTGCAGTCCTGTCTCGAACGGCCAGACGCGCACGGCGCCGGCGAGCCGCGGATCGCGTTTCAGACGGGCGAGCCCGGCGACCCCGAGCAGGGCCTGAGAGCCGGCCGCCCCGGTGGTGTAGAGCTTCCAGCAGGGCTGCGGCGAGCCGATCCGCGCCGCCGACAGCCGTTCCTCCACGAGGCGCAACTCGGGCAGCCCGTGCCCCGCCCGCGCGCCGCCCTTCTCCGGCACGCCGGGGTGCAGGGCGGTCGCCGGCCGGCCCCAGAACGGGCCGACGCCCGGCAGCCGCGCGTTCAGCGCCTCGGCGACGGCGAAGCGGTTGTTGCGGTTGTCCTCGGCGTCCTCGACCGTTTGTGACAGCCAATCCCACACCGTCAGCGCCCGCGGGGCGCCGAAGGCGGCGCCGGCGAAGCCGCGCGGCCAGCCGAAGTTGAAGTCGAACCCCGCCAGAACGCGACGGCCTGCAGCGATCTCGGCGGCGAAGAGGTCGGCGAGATGGGCGAGCGCCCCGGCGCGGGTGCGGCGGTAGACCGGGCTCTCGACCACCGCGCCCCGCGCGACGGCGATCCAGATGGCGTCGGCCGAGGGTTTCGCGGGAGAGGGGACGGCGGCGGCGGACCAGTCGACCATCACGACGGTGTCGAACAGGCGGCTCACGGGCGCAGACCCACCTCGCGCAGGATGAAGTCCGCCACGACAGGCACGTCATCGAGCGGGAGCAACGGCACCGACAGTCCTTCGACGGGATCGTTGGTCGCGACCGCCCGCACCGTCGGGTCCTCCCGCGCGAGGATCGGCGCTCCGGTTGCGGCGCGGTGCGCCTCCACCTTGAAATGGCGGTCGCGCTTGTAGCCTTCGATCAGCACGAGATCGACCGGCGAGAGCTTCGCCAGCAGGTCCTCCAGCGGCGGCTCCGGCGCGCCGCGAAGCTCCCCCATCAGCGCCCAGCGCTGCGCGGCCGAGACCAGCACTTCGCGCGCCCCCGCCTGCCGGTGGCGCCAGCTGTCCTTGCCCTCGTGGTCGACGTCGAAGGCGTGGTGGGCGTGCTTGACGGTGGAGACGGCGAAGCCGCGGCCGGCGATCTCCGCCACCAGCCGCTCCATCAGCGTGGTCTTGCCGGCGTTCTTCCAGCCGACGACGCCGTAGACCCTCATGCGCTCCTCGCGATGCGTTCGGCCTCGGCGAGGTCTTCGGGGGTGTTGACGTTGAAGAACGGGTCGGGCGGGCCGGGGTCGAAGACGGCGCGGGCGCAGCCGTGGCGACCCGTCCACAGCACCACCTTCCGCAACCCCTCCTCCAGCGCCGCGCGCAGGTCGGCGGCGAGGGCGACGGGCCAGAGGCCGAATGTCGGATGGTCCCAGACCTTGCCGCCTTCGGGCGTCGCAGCGCAGGCGAGCGGCGCGCCCTCGGCCTCGGCAGCCGCGATCAGCCTCGCCGCGAGATCGGCGGGGAAGAACGGCGTATCCGCCGCGGCGGAGACGACATGCGTCGCGCCGAGCGCCGCGGCCGCCTCCATGCCCGCCAGCACCCCGGCCAGAGGCCCCGCGTAGTCGGGCGGATCGTCGGCGACGACCGGAACGCCGTAGGCCGCGAAGCGCGCAGCGTCGCCGTTGGCGTTCAGGATCAGCGCGTCGACCTGCGGCCCGAGCCGCGCGACCACGCGCGCCAGCAGCGTCTCGCCGCCGACGGTCATCAGACATTTGTCGCCGCCGCCCATGCGCGTCGCGCGCCCGCCGGCGAGGATGACGCCGACCGTCTTCACGCCGGCCTCAGGTGCGCCTTGTAGGCGTCGGGCAGCAGCGCCTGAAGGGTGCGGAGGACCAGCGCGCCGTCCGCCTCGCCCACCGCGATCAGCGCCTCCAGCCCGTAGTCGAGCAGCAGTTCGCGGCAGAAGCCGCAGGGCGGGATCACCTCGCCGCGGCGATTGACGGCGACCGAGAAGCGGATCGGCGCGCGCGGCTCGGCGGCCTGCGCCATGCCGATGGCGACCGCCTCGGCGCAGATCGCGCCGCGGGGCAGCATGCATTCGAGGTTGGGGGCGGTGTAGGCCGCGGCGTCGGTCAGCACGGTCGCGGCGACGTGGTGGCGCCCCTCCTCCTTCAGCCGCGCGATCATCGCGCGCGCGTCGTCCAGGGCGGCGGCGTGGCGTGGATCAGTCATCGCCGAGCGCGCCCTTGCGGTGGCGGCGGGGGTCCTCCTCCTCCACCGCCGCCGGGTCGGCGTCCCAGACCAGCCGCTCCGCGCCCGAGAGGCAGACGAACCGCCGGCCGCGCATCCGCCCGACCAGCGTCAGCCCCACCTTGCGCGCGATCTCGACGCCCCATGCCGTGAAGCCCGAGCGCGAAGCGAGCGCCGGCACGCCCATCAGCGCCGTCTTGATCACCATCTCCGAAGTCAGCCGCCCTGTGGTGTAGAGCAGCTTGTCGCCCATCGGCTCCCCCGTTCGGAACGCCCAGCCGGCGATCTTGTCGACGGCGTTGTGGCGGCCGACGTCCTCCATGTAGACCAGCGGCCGGTCGCCCGCGCAGAGCACGCAGCCGTGGATGGCGCCGGCCTCCAGATAGAGGCTGGGCGCGGTGTTGATCTTCTTGGCGAGCGCGTAGAGGTGGGAGACGCTGAAGCGCGTCGGCGCCAGCGCGACGCCCTCCAGCGTCTCCATCATGTCGCCGAAGACGGTGCCGACGGCGCAACCGCTGGTGCGCGTCTTCTTCTTCAGTTTCTCCTCGTAGTCGGTCGCGCGCTCGGTGCGGACCACGACCGTCTCCAGCTCGTCGTCGTAGTCGACGCCGGTCAGCCGGTCGTCGGGGCGCAGCATCGCCTGGTTGAGCAGGTAGCCGATCGCGAGCAGGTCGGGGTGGTCGCCGATGGTCATGGCGGTGACGATCTCCTGACTGTTCAGGAAGATCGTCAGCGGCCGCTCCTCGACCACGCGGATCTCCACGTCGCGGCCGTCGTGGTCGCGTCCCTTCACGGGGCGCGTCAGGCGCGGGTCGGCGGGGTCGGGCGCGATCAGGAACTCAGCCATGGCGCGATGCAGAGCGCGGATCGCGCGTGCGCGTCAAGGCTCAGCTCAGCCAGCGCTTGCGGCGACGGTAGGAGCGCACCTCGCGGAAGCTCTTGCGGCCTTCCTCCGACATGCCGAGGTAGAACTCCTTGACGTCGGGGTTCTCGCGCAGTTGCGCGGCGGGGCCGTCCATCACCACGCGGCCGGATTCCAGAATGTAGCCGTAATGCGCATAGCGCAGCGCCACGTTGGTGTTCTGCTCGGCGAGCAGGAAGGTCACGCCCTGCTCCTCGTTCAGCCGCTTCACGATCTCGAAGATCTGCTCCACCAGCTGCGGCGCGAGGCCCATGGAGGGCTCGTCGAGCAGGATGGTCTCGGGGCGCGACATCAGCGCGCGGCCGATGGCGCACATCTGCTGCTCGCCGCCCGAGGTGTAGCCGGCCTGGGACTTCCGCCGCTCCCTCAGGCGCGGGAAGTAGGTGTAGACCATCTCGAGGTCGCGGGCGATCTCGGCCTTGCCGGCCGCCCGGGTGAAGGCGCCGGTCAGCAGGTTCTCCTCGACGGTGAGATGGCCGAAGCAGTGGCGGCCCTCCATCACCTGGATGACGCCCTTGCGCACGAGATCCGACGGCGAGCCGTGGGCGATGTTCTCGCCGCGGTAGGTGATCGTCCCCTTGGTCACCTCGCCGCGCTCGGAATGCAGCAGGCAGGAGATCGCCTTGAGGGTGGTGGTCTTGCCTGCCCCGTTGCCGCCGAGCAGCGCCGTGACGCCGCCCTTCGGCACGCTGAGCGACACGCCCTTCAGCACGAGGATCACGTGGTTGTAGATCACCTCGATGTTGTTGACCGAGAGCAGGGTCTCCGCCTGCTCCGTCCTCGGCGCGTCGAAATCGGTCACGGCGGCCATCGGGTCTCTCCGTCTGCTGGGCCGGCGCCGCCGAGGGGCGGCGCCGGGATCGCGTCAGTCGCAGTCGCGGGGCGTGATGCCGTTCTCGGCGGCGAAGGCGAGGGCGTCGGCCTGGATCATCGGGTCGATCACCTCGCGGTCGGCGCCGATGAAGTCCGAGATCACCGACCAGCGCTCGCCGTCCCACTGCTGGATCATGCCCATGCCGGGGCCGCCATGGTTCTCGCAGGTCACGGCGACCGGCACGGTGAAGTTCGGCAGGCCGAGCTCGATCAGCCGCTCCTCGTCGACCACCAGGCTCTGGTAGCCGTCGCGCATCATGCCCGGCGTGATCGCGGTGGTGCCGTGGATCTCCATCGCGTTCCTGGCCGCCTCGGCCGCCCACATCGCCGCCACCATGCCGCGGCTGTAGAGCACCGTGCCGAGATGCGAGCCGTCGCCCGCCGCCTTGCCGCGGCCGACGACGTATTCGCGGAGGTCGTCATAGATCGGGAAGTCGTCGCCGACCTGGTGGAAGGTGACGGCCTTGTAGCCCGCGGCGTCCATGCCGACCGGCGCGGTGTCCTGCTCCGAGGCCGCCCACCAGATGCCGACGAAGCGGTCCATCGGGTAGCGCACGGAGGAGGCCTCGCGCAGCGCGACCTGGTTCATCACGCCCCAGCCCCACATGAAGGTCCAGTCGGGCCGCTCGCGGCGGATCTGGAGCCAGGTGGCGCGCTGCTCCTGCCCCGGCGCGTCGACCGGCAGCAGCAGCAGGTTGAAGCCGTGCTTCTCGGCCAGCGCCTCCAGCGTCGGGATCGGCTCGCGGCCGTAGGCGATGTTGATGTAGACGAGCGCGATGGTCTTGCCCGCCAGGTTCTCCATGCCGCCTTCCATCTCGCCGGCGTAGTTCACCATGATGGACGCGGCGTCCCAGTAGGTGCCGGGGAAGTTGAAGACGTGGGTGAAGACGCGCCCGTAGGAGGCCGAGGTGCGGCCGTAGCCCATGGTGTGGAGCGGGATGTCGTCCTCGGTCGCGCGCGGGATCAGCTGATAGGTGATGCCGGTCGAGAGCGGCTGGTAGACCAGCGGGTTCTCGCCCTTGGTGTTCTCGTAGCACTCCACCCCGCGCTCGGTGTTGTAGGCCGTCTCGCAGGCGATGAAGCGGATCGGCACGCCGTTGATGCCGCCGTCGCGCTCGTTCAGCAGCGTGAAGTAGTCGGCGTAGCCGTCGGCGAAGGGGATGCCGCCGGGGGCGAAGGGCCCGGTGCGGTAGTCGAGGCCGACGAACACCAGCTCGGCCGAAGCCGGGGCGGCCAGCAGGCCCGCCAGCGCCGCGGCCTTCAGGGTCTTCTGCATGTTTTCACTCCCTGGGTTGAACGAACGCGCCCGCTTGTCCCGCCGGGCGTCGTGATTGGGCCTCAGTAAGGGAAGGGCCAGATCCGCAGCCGCTCCTTGGTCAGCGACCAGAGCCGCGCGAGACCGTGGGGTTCGGCGATCAGGAAAAAGATGATCAGCGCGCCGAGCACCGCGATCTCGACATGGGCCGCGAGCGCCGTGCCGAGGCCCATCCAGTCGACCATCAGGTTCTTCATGAAGATCGGCAGCAGCGTCATGAACGCCGCGCCGAGGAAGCTGCCGAGCACCGAGCCCAGCCCGCCGATGATGATCATGAACAGCACGGTGAAGGACATGTTGATGGTGAAGGCGTCCGACGCCTCGACCGCCCCGAACCACACCGAGAAATACAGCGCCCCGGCCACCCCGATGTAGAACGAGCTGACGCCGAAGGCGGACAGCTTGGTCTTGAGCGGGTTCACGCCGATGATCTCGGCGGCGATGTCCATGTCGCGGATCGCCATCCAGCTTCGCCCGAAGCGGCCGCGGATCATGTTCTTCGCGGCGAAGGCGAAGACGGTCACCAGCGACAGGGTGAACAGGTAGGTCGCCCAGGGCTGCGTCCGCGCGCCGGTGACCGGGATGCCGAGCGCCGTGCGCGTCGGCGCGGTGATCTGGCCCGTCGGCGAGAAGTTGTAGAACCACGGCACCTTGATGAAGAGCCAGAGCAGGAAGAACTGCGCCGCGAGCGTCGCCACCGCGAGGTAGAAACCCTTGATGCGCAGCGACGGCAGGCCGAAGACCATGCCGACCGCGGCCGTCATCGCGCCCGAGAGGATGACGACGACGATCATGTCCATCCACGGAAACGCCGTCATCAGCTTGAAGGCCGTGAAGGCCCCCACCGCCATGAAGCCGCCCGTGCCGAGGCTGACCTGTCCGCAGTATCCGGTCAGGATGTTCAGACCCAGCGCCGCCAGCGCGTAGATCAGGAACGGCAGCAGGATCGACTTCTCCCAGTAGCTGTTCAGGAAGAACGGCACCACCAGGAAGGCGAAGGCGAGCAGCGCCCAGAAGAACCAGCGGTCCTGCCGGATCGCGAAGATCTGCTGGTCGGCGATGTAGGAGGTCTTGAAGTCGCCGGTTTCGCGGTAGAGCACGGGTCAGACCCTCTCGATGATCTTTTCGCCGAACAGCCCCTGCGGCCGCACCAGCAGGAAGCCGAGCGCGAGCACGTAGGCGAACCAGTTCTCGATGGCCGTGAACATCCGCGGGTCGGCGCCGAACAGCGTGTTCATCACGCCGCCGAGGTAGATCTCGGCCCATTTCTCGCCCACGCCGATGATCAGCCCGCCGACGATGGCGCCGGGGATCGAGGTGAAGCC
>RECW01000061.1 GCA_007693835.1 Paracoccaceae bacterium
TCGGATCATCCCGTTGGGCCGGGATGCGCACACTTCCGCCATTCGCGCTCGCGCTCGCGCTCGCGCTTCGGCGGGATGCCCGGAAAGCGCGCGAGCAAACACACCCGATTCAGACGAGATGCTGCCGCTCTGTCGCGCCAACCGAGGGGTTCATTTCGCGACGCCGTCTGCTAGGTGGATGTCGGTATGCACGCGAGGTTCGCTTTCTTATTTGAGAAGATCCATCCGAAATCGTCCGAAAGCAAAGGCCTTCGCCATGCCCGTCCCACAATCTTCGGTCCCGCCCAATCACTCGTCCGGGATTCCCATGCGTCGTTCGGCAGCAGGTCGCCCCACGCCCTGCGGCTGCGCCGGAGTCGTGTCGGAGGTCGTGCACGAACGGGTGATGAACGACATGGCCCGGCGTGAGGCGCTAGAGGGCGTCGAGGCGACACTTGCGATCTTCGCGGGGCCGGAAGCCCGAGCCATGGGCGTCGGGCCTGGGCGCCCCGCTGCCGTCAAGGCCGCGCCGGAGCCTGCGGGACTGGGCGCGCGACCGATCCGGTTCACCAACCTGCGCCTGTTCGACGGGCACGGCGCGGCGCTGCGCGAGGGATTGTCGGTGGTGGTGGAGGGCGACCGGATAACGGCCCTCGCGCCGGCAGCCGAGGCGGTGGAGGGCGCCGAGACGGTGGATTGCGGGGGCCGGGTGCTGATGCCCGGGCTGATCGACTCTCACTGGCACGCCACCCTCTGCGCCGTGACGCAAATGGTCGGCATGACGGCCGACGTGCCCTACATCCACCTGCTCGCCGCCCGCGAGGCGGGCCGCACCCTGATGCGCGGCTTCACCACGGTGCGCGACTGCGGCGGGCCGTCCTTCGCGCTGCGCCGGGCCATCGACGAAGGCGTGGTGACGGGGCCGCGGATCTTCGTGGCCGGCGCCATGATCTCGCAGACCTCAGGTCACGGCGATTTCCGCATGCGGGCCGACGTGCCGCGCTCGCCGGTTCATCTGTTCGGCTTCGAGGCGGCGGGCATGTCGATCCTCGCCGACGGCGAGGCCGAAGTGCTGCGCCGCGCCCGAGAGCAACTGCTGCTCGGGGCCGACCATGTGAAGATGATGGCCGGCGGCGGCGTGACCTCGGCCTACGATCCCATCGACAGCGTGCAGTTCACCGAAGCGGAGCTGCGCGCCGGCGTGCAGGCGGCCGAGGACTGGGGCGCCTACGTGATGACCCACGTCTACGTCCCGGCGGGCATCCAGCGGGCGATCCGCGCGGGCGTGCGCTCGATCGAGCACGGACAGTTGGCCGACGAGGAGACCGCGCGGATGATGGCCGGCGAGGGCGTGTGGTGGAGCCTGCAGCCGTTCCTCGCCGACGAGGATGCGAACTTTCACCCCGAACCCGCCGCGCAGGCCGCGCAAAAGCGCATCGGCGAAGGCACCGAGAACGCCTACGACCTGGCGCAGCGCTTCGACATCCCCATGGTCTGGGGCACCGACATCCTGTTCAGCCCGAAGAACCTGCCAGGGCAGGGGCGTCAGTTGGCCAAGCTCGCCCGGCTGATGGACCCGATGACGCTGCTCTCCACCGCCACGGGGCGCGCCGGAGACTTGCTGGAGATGTCGCGGGCCCGGCGCGGCCTGCCGGGCCGGCTGGGCGTCGTCGAGCCGGGCGCCATGGCGGATTTGCTGGTCGCCGACGGCGATCCGACCGCCGGTCTCGATTTCCTCGCCGATCCCGAAACCAGCCTGCGCCTCATCATGAAGGACGGCCGCATCTACAAGGACACGCTCTGATCCACCCGCAAGCACGCCCCGTCCGCTGCCGTCGTCGAGCCCGCCGCGCTCTCCGCGCCGGCCGGTCCCGGAGCCGCGCGACGAGCGTGCGCCGCGGGCGCTTCCGACGCATCGGCGGCGTCGCGGGTCGTGCGTGATCGCGCCGTAGCTGCTAACGGACACGCGAGGTCCGGGTGCGCCGGCGACTGCGGCCGCCCTCGTGGAGACGCAATGACGGCATGGCTCGGACGACTGCTCCCGCGGCTCGGCGCGCCCATGGGCGCGCTGGCGCTGGCGGGGTGCGCCGGCGGCCCGCGCTCGCCGATGCTGCCCGTGCTCGGCGCCTTTTTCCCCGTCTGGCTGTTCGCGGCGCTGTTCGGCGTGGCGGCGACCCTGACGATGCGCGTGGTCTTCATCCGCGTCGGCGTTCACGACCGGCTGCCGGCCCCGCTGCTGGTCTATCTCTGCGCCGCCCTCGCGTTCTCGATCGGGGGCTGGGCGGTTTGGCTCGGGGAGGGCCCGCCCCTTGACCGCTGAGACGCGCGCCCACGCCGCGCCCCGCGACCTGAAGCTGTGGGTCGCGCGAGGGCTGGCCGCGCTGCTGATCGGCGCCGGTCTGCTGGCCGCAGCCTTCGCGATCCGGCGGGCCGAGACCGCGCCGCGCACCGAGTCCGCCGAACTGGCCGCGACCACCATCCCCGTCTCGGCGCTGGCGCCAGGGCGCGTCGTGGAGGTGGCGGTGCAGAACAACGCCCGGGTGCAGGCGGGGGACGTGCTGTTCCGCATCGACCCGGAGGTTTACGAACTGCGCGTGGCGCAGGCCCGGGCGGCGCTGCGCACGGCGCAGGCGGCGGCGGACGATCGCGCGCGCATGGTCGAGAACGAGCTGTCGGCGCTCGAGATTTCGCAGGCGCAAGTGATCCGGGCGCAGAACAATCTCGCGCTGGCGCAAGCCAGCCTGCGGCGGCTGGAGAACCTGCTGCCGCAGGGCTTCGTCACGGCGCAGGAGGTGGACACGGCCCGGACGCTGGCCGAGGACGCGGAGGTGACGCTGAACGAGGCGCTGACGGCGCAGCGCATGGCCGAAGTGCGCGTCGGCACGCTCGACGCCGCCGAGGCGCAGGTGGCGCTGGCCCGGGCCACGCTGGCGCTGGCCGAGCGGGAGCTGGCCGACACCGAAGTCGTCGCCCGCGTCGACGGCGTCGTGACCGGCCTGAACCTCGGCGTCGGCGCGATCGTCGCCCCGGGGGCGCCGCTGTTCACGCTCATCGACACGTCGGAGTGGCGCGCGACCGCCTTCTTCCGCGAGACGGCGCTGCGCCACATCCGGGTCGGCGCCCCCGCCGACGTGTTCGTGCTGCAGGAACCGGACCGGCGGATCCGGGGTCGTGTCCAGTCCATCGCCGCGGGCATCCGCTCGCAGGACGAGATCAGCGTCCTCGGCCTGCCGGTGGTGCCGAGCGCGCTCGACTGGGTCCGGGTGGCGAACCGCTTCCCGGTGGAGATCGTGCTGGAGGATCCGCCCGAGGACCTGATGCGCCTCGGCGCCTCCGCCGCGGTGGTGGTGCGCCCGGGTCGGGCCGGCGAGCATGACTGACTCGGCCGCAGCCGCGGCGCCCGACCGGGAGTCGGGGCTGGCGTCGGCGCTGTGGGCGGAGCTGCGGCCCTACGAGGGGCGGCTGTTCATGGCGCTCCATATCGCGTTTCTCTGCGCGGCCACCGCCGTCGTCGGGATGGCGATCCGCATGCCCGAGGCGCTGCTGGCCTGCTACCTCGTGTTCTTCGCCTACAAGGACAACGCCGGCGAGGGGATCGCCATAGGGTTCGGCCTGATCGTAGCGGCGACGCTGGCGATCGGGGTGGGAGTGCTCCTGCTCACGGTGCTGGCCGATGCGCCGGCGCCGCGCTTCGCCACGATCCTGCTGCTGACCTTCGGAGGCATGTTCCTCTGGCGCGCCAGCCGCATGGGGCCGGCCTCCTATGCGCTCGCCTTCATCCTCGCCTTCGTGCTGATGCTCGCCGACACCACGCCCTCGCCGGAGCTTCTGGTGCGGGCGCTCACATGGCTGTGGGTGGTGGTGATCGTGCCCATGACCCTGCTGGTGGTAAGCAACATCCTGTTCGGCCGCAGCCCGCTGACGCTGGCGCGGCGCGTGATCGCCGAGCGGCTGGAGACCGCGGCCCGCGTGCTCGAAGCACACGACGCGGACCCTGCGCGGCTGCTCGAAGATGGCGACGCAGAGGCGCTCGGCTACGTGAGGATGGCGCGGCTCATGGGCGAGCTGCGCGGACCCGAGGCCGCCGACCGGCTGCGCGCCGAACTCGACGCGAGCCATCGCGTCCTGCGCGCCGCGGCGGCCGAAGCTACGGCCGAAGCCATGTCGGCGCGCGATGGCGGCCGGTGGGCGGCCGATCTGCGCGCGCTGGCCGAAGGCGCTGCGGTCGCGGCCGAGCGCTCGCCGTCGGGGCCGCTCGCCGAGGCCGTCGCGGCGCTGGTCGCCGCGCGCGATCCGGTTCGCGCGCCGCGGCCCCCCGCGAAAGCGGCCGAGCCCTTCTTTCGACCCGACGCCTTCACCAACCCCGCCTATGTGCGCTTTTCGCTGAAGGTCGTGCTGGCGGTGGCGATCACCTACGTTCTGGTGCTCGCGATCGACCTGTTCGACATCCACACGGCCATGGTGACCTGCTTCTTCGTCGCCCTCGGCACGGGCGGCGAGGTGTTCCACAAGAGCAGCCTGCGCCTTGCCGGCTGCCTGATCGGCACGCTCATGGGCGGGCTCGCGACGTATCTCATCGTCCCGTCTCTGACCGATGTCGGGCATCTGTTCGCGCTGATCGCGGCGGGTGGCTTCGTCGCGGGTTGGGTCGCGTTAGGCACGTGGCGGACGCAGTATCTCGGCTGGCAGATGGCGCTGGCCTTCTTCATCTGCGTGCTGCCGGGCTCGCCCCTCTCCTTCGGCCCCAACACCGATCTGGCGGACGCGGGCTACCGCATTCTCGGCATTCTGCTGGGCGTCTCGGTCATGGGCGCCGTCTTCGCGCTGATCTGGCCGGAAAGCGCCGAGGATGCCTTGGCGCGCGAGACGGCGGCGGCGCTTCGCGCGGGCGCCGACGCGCTGCGCGGCCAAGATCGACTGACCGCCGCCCATGTTCACCTCGGCGCGGCGCGGCAGGCGGGGGAGGTGATGGCGTTCGAGCGGCTGGGCGCGCGCCGCTTCGGGGCGCGGCGCAGGGCGATGCTGGACCGTCTGGCGGCGGCCCGCACGCTCGTCACGATGATCCCCGTGCTGGCCAGGCGGCCTGACGCCGCCATGCTGGCCGAGGCGATGGCCGCCGCCGCCGAGGGCGCGGCGGCGCGCACGGCCGGGACGCCGGAGGATTCTCTGGGCGCCCGCGCCGCCCGCCTGCTCCGCCCCTTCGCCCAGCCGGAGTTCGCCGCATGATCCGACGCCTCGCGCCCCTCGCCGCCGTCGCGGCGCTGTCGGCCTGCCTGACGACAGGCTCCGAAGACCGAACGGCGCCGGACGCCGCCACGCCGATCACCGGCGCGCGCACCGCCGCGGGCGCGCCGGACTTCGCGCTGCCTCCGGTGACGCTGCCCCCGGCGACGCCGCCCGCAAGCGGATTCGCCCCGCCGGCGGTCGACGACGGACGCGCCTACAGCCTGCCCGAACTGATCGATATCGCGCAGCGCGCCAACCCGCTGACCCAGGCCGCCTGGGAGCGCGCGCGTGAAGCCGCGGCGGCCGTCGACATCGCGGAGTCCGCCTATCTGCCGCAGCTCTCGGCCAACGTCCTCGCCGGCTACGGGCGCGCCTCGAGCTTCGTGCCGGCCGTGCCGCCGCTGCTGCCCGACGGCCGCTTCACCGTCGACGGCCTCACCGTGACGCCGAACGTCGCGTTCGAGTGGCTGCTGTTCGACTTCGGCCGCCGCGACGCCGCCCGGCAGATCGCGCAGGAGGCGACGGTCGGGGCCAACGTCCTCTTCCAGGGCGCGCACCAGCGGGTGATCTTCGAAGTCGCGAGCGCCTACTACCGCTACAACGCCGCGCGGGAGGACACGCGCATCGCCCGCGCCCGGGTAGCGGACGCCGGCACGCTGCGCGCCATGGCGGTCGGGCGCCGCGACGCCGGTCTCGGCACGGCTGTCGACGTGGCCCAGACCCGTCAGATCGAAGCGCGGACCCGGTTCGAACTGACGCTCGCCGAAAACCGCGAACGAGACGCCTACGCCCGGCTGATGCGCGCAATGGGGCTCGGCCCCACGACGCGCATCGAGGTGACCGACCTCGCCGGACGCCGGCTGCCCGCGGAGGTGCCACTGGAGATCGAGACGCTGATCGAAGGCGCCGTGGCGCGCCGCCCCGACATCCAGGCGGCCCTCGCGGCGGTGCGCGCCAGCGAGGCCGGCATGGCGCTCGCGGCGGCCGAGCGCCGGCCGGCCGTGCTCGCCGTGGGCGAGGCGGGGCGCGCCTACGGGCGGTTTCGTCTCGACGACGACCGGCTGCCCGGAAGCGCCAGGGTTTCCGACAATCTGGCCGATGCGGCCGTCGGCGTTCTCGTGCGCATGCCGCTGTTCGACGGGGGGTTGCGCGACGCGCAGGCGCGGCGGGCGCAGGCGCGGGCGGCCGCCGCGCGACGCGATCTCGACGCGTTGCGCACGGTCGCGGCGACCGAAATCGTCGAGGCCTACGATCTGCTGCGCACCAGCCTCGCCGCCCACGCCGCCTCGGGGCCGCTGCTCGCCGCGGCCAACGAAGCCTATGCGGCGGTGCTCGGCTTCTACGACAACGGTCTGGCCACCCTCGCCGAAGTCAGCGTGGCGAAGACGGCGGTCAACGACGCGCGCATGGTCCGCGCCGACGCCTTCGCCGACGCCTTCATCGCCGCCGCCGCCCTGGCTTTCGCCACGGGAGACCTCACCAGCGTCGACGCGGTCCCCTGACGCGGCCCGAGCAGATCCGTCGGCTGTGGCGGGCGTTTCGGGCGCCCCTTCCGCGCGTGCGTCACCCGGGGCGCGGCGTGTCGTCGTCGTCCCTGCGCCCGGCCTCGTCGCCGCGATCCCGCCCGATCAGCACGGTCTGGGTCCGGGTGGCGAGGCGCAACCCGGTGTCGGCGACGCAGCGCATGATCTCGAAAAGCAGCTCCTGCTGCACTGCGAGGAACGTGGCGTAATCTGTGGTCAGCACATGGGCGCGCGCCTCGACCTCGATGGCGGAGTCGCCGAAGCCGGTCAGGCGGACCCGCGGCATCCCCGTCGCGTCTTCGACCATGGGGTGGCGCGCCAGCGTGGCGTGGATGCCCTCGAGCAGGCGCTCCAACTGCTCCGGCGCCGCGCCGTATCGAAGACCGAGTGTGTGCAGGAACAGGCACTTGGTGCGCGCTGTGTAGTTCGTGATGCGCGCGGTGACGAGTTCGGTGTTGGGCACGGCGGTCAGCGTGCCGTCGAGCCCGCGCAGGCGCGACGAGCGCGGGCCTACGTTCTCGACGACGCCGGCCCCCTCTCCATAGTGGATATAGTCGCCGACGCGGAACGGCTTGTCGGCGAACAGCGTCAGCCCGCTGAACAGGTTCTCCAGCGTCGACTTGCCGGCCAGCGCGATGGCGAAGCCGCCGAAACCGAGCCCCGCCAGCAAGCCGAGCGCCGGCACCCCGACCTCGTTGAGGCCGAGCACGAAAACGAAGGAGGCCGACGCGAGCGCCAGCACCTTGCCGATGAACCGCGCGAGATTGGCGTGATAGGCCTGATCGCGCGACAGGGACAGGGAGGCGACCGTCTCGACCAGACCGATGATCACGAGCCACGCCGCCCAGGACCACGCAACATAGACCACCATCAGGCTGATCGCGCGCTCGGCCTGCGCGAAAGCCCCGCCCGACAGACTGATCTCCAGCAGCACGAAGCGCCGGACCCCGATCGCGAGAACCGCGAGCAGGACAGGCGCGCTCAACCGCGCCAGCGCGCGGATCGGCGTCGTGGCGCGGGCGGTCGACCGGCCGACGACTTGAAGCCAGATCAGCAGCAGGAGGGCCGCGCCGACCCAGAGGGTCACGGTGAGAACCAGCTTCCACAAGGGGGTGTCGAGGACGCGGGCCTGTCGCATCCAGGCGGGCAGACGGTCGATCGCCTCACCGTAGAAGAACGGGCCGGACAGGTTGCTCTGGGCGAGATGCCAGTTCTCCACCGCGCTGGGTTGCTGAAGCGGCAGGTGGATGATCGCCGCATGGAACGCCGGCAGCCGCGCCACCGTACGTGGCGAAAACAGCCAGCTGCCGGCCTGTTCGCCCTCCGCGATGCGCGTGATCGCGATCTCCGTGTTCGGAATGCGCCATTGAATGGGCGGATCGCCCTCCTGCGGGGCGTCGAGCGCGAGGGAGAGGTCCTCGGGCGGCAGCCGCAGCAGGATGTCGTAGAGGAAACCGACTGCGGCGGCCGCGACTTCCTCGCGCACGGCGTGCGGCAGGGCGCCGGTGTCGAACAGTCTCGCCGTGCGCGCAACCCTGCGATCGAAGGCCCGCAGCTTCTCGTGATCGGGTGCGGCGCGATAAGCGACGAAGGCGGCCTCGACGTGTCGCGCTGCGTCAAGAAACGACCGTAGCGTCGCGCGGGGGCTCGTGACGTCGAGCGGCGCGAGGGGTCTTTCGGCGGCGATCGCGGGCGCGACGAGGCACAGGGCGGCCATGATCGGCAGGAGAAGGCTCGCAACGCCACGAAACGAAAAGAGACGGCGCCGTCGACGCACGCCGCGCCACGAGGCGCCGGTCGGCGACGCGCCGCCGCGCATACCCGGTTTCCCGCCTTGTCGCGCATGTGCGCCCGGCGTCATGGTCGAACCCTGCTCTCGTGTCGGCATGATCAGTCCCCAGAAACGTCACGAGGCCCTTCGCCGGGGCGAGACGGCGTCCGGTTCGCAAACGGCTCGCCAAGGGCGTGTCGAATGCCGCGCTTGGCTGCGCATGAAGGCGTCGCATAGCCAGGCGCCGGAGGAAACAGAAGCGATCAAGCCGACGGGCGCCAGGCTGTGCTCCGACCACTCTTCTCCACCCGGCAGCCGGATACACGCACATCGCCGGGGTTGATCCGATCGTCGACTGCCCTCGCGTAGAGGCTTGGGAGCGTCGCCGACCCGAACTGGACGACCGCTCCGCCGCAGCGTGCGCGCCCGGTCTTCGCGACGCCGCAGCTTTTGGTCGTGGCGGCGGTCTCGCCGGCGCTCGGCGGGCTGTTCATGGTCGTGGAGATGATGCGCCATCGCGACCATTTGAGCGACCGGCCCGCGGCGGCGCAGGGCGCGCACGGCGCCGACCACGCCGTCGGCCGGCCCGCCATGACGGTCGCGCTGGCGGCGCTGCCGCTCGCGGTGATCGGCATGGCCGAGACGCTGGCGCCGGCCCGGCCTGGTCGTGTCTGGGCATAGGTGGAAATTCTCGAACGGCGTTCTCCGGGCATGATGGTTTCGGCCTGATCAGGCGGCCCGGTCAAGGGCGAAGGGTTCGATGGGCTGGGAGAGGGTCTCCCATCCGCCGACCTTGCGCATGCAGATTTGTCCGGAGGCGCGCAGGGCCCGGAGCAGCATGGGCGCGGTCTCGGCGCAGGGCAGGACTGTCCGGGTCCTGATGCGGCGGCGGAATTCCTCGTTGAGGCGCTCGATCGCGTTGGTGGCGCGCGCCGATCTCCATTGCGACGGATCGAGGCGGGTGGACGCGCGCGGCTCCCGAGCCGCAACCGGAGCCAATGGAGTCGCAAAGCCAAAGTCGCCGGCTGGGGCGCGCCGCCGCTCAGTCCGGCGCCGGTTCCGTCCAGACCCTGAAATCGGCCAGCGTGTTGATGCCGAAGGTGTGCGTCAGCGGCACGTCGGCCGCGTCGCGGCCGCGGGCGATCAGAACGCGTCCGATGCGGCGGGTGTTGTTGCGGGGGTCGAAAGTGCGCCATGCGCCGCCCAGCCAGACCTCCATCCAGGCGGCGAAGTCCATCGGCCCGAAGGGCGGCGTCTCGCCGACATCGCTCAGATAACCGGTGCAATAGCGGGCGGGGATGTTCATGGCGCGGCAGAACGCGATGGCGAGATGCGCGAAGTCGCGGCACACGCCGCGGCGTTCGGCGTAGGTCTCGGCCGCGGTGCGGGTCGGCCGCGAGTGCTCGTAGCCGAACGTGACGTGTTCATGGACGAAATCGCAGATCGCCTGCACCCGGGCCCAACCCAGCGGCGCAGTCCCGAAAAGCCGCCACGCTTCCTCCGACAGGCTATCCGTCTCGCAGTAGCGACTGCCGAGCAGATAGACCAATACGTCGACAGGCAGGTCCTGAACGGCATGTTGCAGCGCGAACGCGTCGACGGGATCGGGCAGGCCGCCGTCGCGGATCACCGTGTCCGTCCCCAGAACGAAGACGCCTGCCGGAGCGACGAGGCGACAGCACCAGTTGCCGAAGCCGTCGCGCCAACTCTCCACCGCGGTCGAAGGCGTGGTCACGATCAGGTCCGGCCATTCGAGATCGGACGCCCGGGAGTGATGCACCGTGAGCAGCAGGATCATCGGCGTCGGGGCAGGCAGCGAATAGGTCAGCTCGCAACCGATCCTCAGGCGGATCGGCCGAGCGTCTGCCCCGTCGCCCCGAAGCAGGTCGGCCGGCGCACGCGATGGCGCCTGCCCGCGGTATCGGCTCATCGGCATTCTCGAGCTCCCTTCGAGCCCATTCGGCCCCCCTCGTCGCGCCGGACGCGCGATCTGTTCGGCAGGCGGATCGCGTCTCGTTTCACTTGCGAACGCAGCCCTCGCCGCGACGTGTGAAAAGACGATCACGCTCGCACGCGCCGCTATCGGCCGCCAGGTGGGCGGTGAGCGGCCAACACGTTACGATATGGTCACTTCTCCAGGCCGGGGGAAGCAGGCGCGGCGGCTTCGGGCGGCTCGCGCCGGGCCGAGGAGCCGCCGGGGTCGATGGTCAACAGCACCGTCACGGTCGCAGCGATCACCAGGAGGAAGAGCGCGAAGTCACGCATCGCCCGGGGGCCGGCTCGATGGTCGAACAAGCGCTGCGAGGATCTCGAGGCGCATGTCGAGCGGCAGATCGTCGAAGACCACCAGGAGCGCACCGAGCGTCATGCGGAACGGCGGCGCACTCGGCGGTGACGCATCAGCCATAGCTTCGCCCCGAGAGGACTTGCACAAGCATGAAGAACGCAACGAGCAACAGCCCACCCGCGGGCGCGTAGCCCCAGCCGCGATTATACGCCCAGAACGGCAGCGCGGCGAACACCAGCGCGAGCGTCGCGAGCAAAATCAGGTCTCGCATGATCTGCCTCCTAGCGGCCCTGCGACCGAAGCCCCGCCGCCGCGGCGCGCGTGGAAAGGCGCGGTCTCGCATGGATCGGGATCGGATCGCCCCAGCTTCCGGCCCATGCGCCCGGCGCCCTGCGCGCCTGTCGCCACCGCATTTGGAGCATCCGGGCGATCACACCCTCGGCTTCCGCGAGGGCCCTGGCGAGCGCCG
>RECW01000144.1 GCA_007693835.1 Paracoccaceae bacterium
GCGGCGCGCGCCGCCGTCACGGCGCTCGCCGCGGCGGAAGAGGAGCGCCGGCGGCTGCACGACGCGCTGCGCGCCGCGTCGCGCGACCTCCGCGCGGCCCGTGACGCGCTCGGCCGCGCCACGCTGGCGACGGGCGCTCTCGACGCCGCGGCGGCGCGCGCGGACCTTCTGGCCGCGGACGTGGAGAGCGCGCTCGCAGCCTTTCCGGCGACGGTCGGGGTCGGTGAGGATCCGCCGCGGGGCGCGGCGCCGCCGGTGTCGGGTCCGGTGACGCGGCCGGCGGGCGAGGGGCGCGGCGTCGAGGTCGCCGCGCCCGCATGGGGCGCCGCCCGCGCGCCATGGCCCGCCACGCTGCGTTTCGCGGGGCCGGTCGCAGGTCGCGGCGAAGTGGCGATCCTCGAAGGGGCGCCGGGTCTTCTGCTGGTGATCGCCGGTCTCGCCCGGATCGACCGCGCGCAGGGCGACGCGCTGCTCGCGGGAGAGGCGTTCGGCTGGGTCGGCGGTCCGCCGCCGGGCGGAAACGAGTTTTTCATTGACGCGGCCGCAGACCACGCCACGATTCCGACGCAGACGATCCATATCGACATGCGGCGCGACGGCGCGCCGGAAGATCCGGAGGCGTGGTTCGCCTTCCGCGCAGAAAGGACCGACGGATGACGCGCAAGCTCTCCATGGCCGCCATCGGCGGCGCGCTGGCCGGCGCGCTCGCCGCCGGGCAATTCGGCGGCCCGCTGTCCGCGCAGGAGAGCGGGTCGCGCGGCGCCTACGCTCATCTCGACCTGTTCGGCGACATCTTCGAGCGCGTCCGCAGCGCCTACGTCGAGGAAGTCGACGAGGAGGCGCTGATCCGCAGCGCCATCGACGGCATGCTGAGTTCGCTCGACCCGCATTCCTCCTATCTGCCGCCGCGGTCCTTCGAGGACATGCGGGTGCAGACCCGCGGCGAGTTCGGCGGGCTCGGCATCGAGGTCACGATGGAGGACGGTCTCGTCCGCGTGGTCGCGCCGATCGACGACACGCCGGCGGCGCAGGCGGGCGTGCGCGCGGGCGACTTCATCACGCATATCGACGACGAATCGGTCATGGGGCTGACGCTCGCCGAAGCGGTCGAGCGGATGCGCGGCCGGGTGGGCACCGAGATTCGGATCACCATCGCGCGCGAGGGCGCCGAGCGGCCGCTCGACTTCACCATCGTGCGCGACGTGATCAAGATCCGCGCCGTCCGCTCGAGCGTCGAGGGCGAGATCGGCGTGATCCGAATCACGACCTTCAACGAGCAGACCTACGACAATCTCGTGCAGGCCGTCGCCGACATCGAGGAAGAACTCGGCGGGATGCAGAACGTGAAGGGTTTCGTGCTCGACCTGCGCAACAATCCGGGCGGGCTGCTGAATCAGGCCATCGCGGTCTCGGACGCCTTTCTCGAGCGCGGCGAGATCGTCTCGACCCGCGGCCGCGACCTGCGCAACAGCGAGCGCCACAACGCCAGCGCCGGCGATCTCGCGGCCGGCCGCCCGATCGCGGTGCTGATCAACGAGGGCTCGGCGTCGGCCTCCGAGATCGTTGCGGGGGCCTTGCAGGATCATCGCCGGGCGGTCGTGATAGGAGCGAAGTCTTTCGGCAAGGGATCGGTGCAGACCATCATGCCGCTCTCCGGCCAGAGCGCGATCCGCCTGACCACGGCGCGCTACTACACGCCCTCCGGGCGGTCCATCCAGGCGCTCGGCATCGAGCCCGACATCCTTGTCGAGCAGCGCACGCTGCCGGTCGAGGAAGAGGAGGAAGGCGTCCGTTTCCGCCGGTCGGAGGCTGATCTGCGCGGCAGCCTCCAAAACGTGCTCACCGAGGAGGAGCGCGAGCAGTGGGAGGCCGAGCGCGCCCGGCACGAGGCGACCGCCCGTCTGCGCGCCGAGGACCTCCAACTCGCATACGCCATCGATCTGCTGAACGGCATCTCGGTGTTCGCGGGCGGCGTGCGCTGAGCCGCTCCGTGCCTTCGGCGGACGCGTTGCCGTATCGTCCTTGCGTCGGGCTCGTCCTCATCGGGCCAGGCGCGAAGGTGTTCGCAGGCCAGCGCATCGACAACCCCGGCGACGCCTGGCAGATGCCGCAGGGCGGGGTCGACCCCGGCGAAGCGCCGGCGGAGGCGGCGCTTCGCGAGCTGGAGGAGGAGACCGGCGCGACGCAGGCGATGGTCGAGGTGCTGCGCGAAAGCGCCGACTGGCTGCCCTACGACCTGCCGCCGGAGCTGGTCGGCCAGCTCTGGGGCGGGCGCTACCGCGGCCAGACGCAGAAGTGGTTCGCGCTGCGTTTTCTGGGCCGGGACGCCGACATCGACATCGCCGGACGCAAGCACCCCGAGTTCAGCGCCTGGGCGTGGATGCCGCCGGCGCTGCTGATCGAACGGATCGTCCCCTTCAAGCGCGCGATCTACGCGCAGGTGTTCGAGGAGTTCGCCGACCTGCTGGAGTGACGCGCGCGGCTCAGGCGCATTTCGCGCAGCGCGCGGCATGGGGCACCAGGTCGAGCCGCGCGATGGCGATGGGCTTTCCGCAGGCGACGCAATAGCCGAATTCGCCTTCATCGATCCGGCGCAGCGCCGCTTCGATCATACGGATTTCCTGAATCCCCTGCGCGCCGAGGCGTTCGAGCACTTCGTCGCCTTCGCGCTCGGTGGCGCGCTCGCCGAAGTCGGCGCTCGGCGTCTCGATCAGGTCGTGCTCGATCCCGTGCAGCCGCTCCTGAAGCTCCGCGAGACGCGCCCGCAGCCGCGGTTCGTAGATCGCCGGGTCCGCGACGACGGTCTTGGCGGCCATGATCCCCTCCCGTCATGAATTTGTGAAAAAGGCTACGCGTCCCCCGGGCGGCCGACAAGCGGGCGCGCCGCCGCGCCCCGCGGCGAAACAGGCTCCTGCGCCCGGCGGCGCGATGCGCCATGGTGATCCCCGAAGCGTGGAGGGAGTCGCGGATGAGCCACGAAAGTCATGACCGCATCAGCCGCTGGGTGGTGCTGCCGCGCCCGGCCGCCGAGGTCTGGGCCGAGATCGGCGGCTTCGGACGGATCGCCGACTGGCATCCGTCGGTCGAGGAATCGTCCATCGTCGACATCGAAGGCGAGCCGCACCGCCACCTCGCGCTGCCTGACGGCGGCCTGGCCATCGAGCGGCTGTCGGAGACGGGCGTGCATTTCTATCGCTACGAGGTCGTCGACACGCCGTTCCCGATGCTCGACGCCGTGGGCGCCTTGTCCTGCAAGCCCGAGGAGGAGGGGTGCCGCGTCTACTGGTCGCTCGACTTCGAGCCGACCGACCCGGTGGCCGACGACGTCGTCGCCGGCTTCATCGAGGCGGGACTGCGAGGCTTGCGCGCGCGCTTCGGCGGCTGAGGGTTCGCCGCCGAAGCCGATGGGGCAGGGCGGCGCTCAGGCGTCGAGGGCCGCGACGCCCGGCAAGGTCTTTCCTTCGAGCCATTCGAGGAAGGCGCCGCCCGCCGTGGAGATGAACGAGAAGTCGCCGGCCGCCCCGGCGGCGTTGAGCGCCGCGACCGTGTCTCCGCCGCCCGCCACGGTCAGCAACCGGCCGGCCTTGGTCAACTCGGCCGCCTTGCGCGCGGCGGCGACGGTGCCGGCGTCGAACGGTGCGATCTCGAAGGCCCCGAGCGGGCCGTTCCAGACCACCGTCTTCGCCGCCTCGAACCGCCGCACGAGATCGGCGACAGTCTCCGGGCCGACGTCGAGGATCATCAGCCCTTCCGGCACGGCGCAGGCGGGCGCGGTGCGCGCGGGCGCCTGCGCCTCGAAGCGCTCGGCCGCCACGACGTCGGACGGCAGCACGATCTCGCAGCCGGCGCCCTTCGCCTTCGCCATGATCGCGCGCGCCGTGTCGGCCATGTCGGCTTCGGCGAGCGACGACCCGATGGCGCATCCCTGGGCCAGCAGGAAGGTGTTGGCCATGGCGCCGCCGACCACCAGTTGGTCGACCTTCTCGATGAGGTTCGCAAGCAGGTCGAGCTTGGTGGAGACCTTGGCGCCGCCGACCACCGCCACCACCGGACGCTCGGGTGCGGTCAGCGCCTTCTCCAGCGCGCGCAGCTCCGCCTCCATGAGGCGACCGGCGGCGGCGGGCAGCAGCCGCGCCAGCGCTTCGGTCGAAGCGTGGGCGCGGTGGGCGGCGGAGAAGGCGTCGTTGACGTAGACGTCGCCGAGCTTCGCCATGGCGGCCGCGAAGGCGGGGTCGTTCTTCTCCTCGCCCGGGTGGAAACGGGTGTTCTCGCAGAGAAGCGCGCGGCCGGAGGGCAGCGCGCGTGTCGCGGCCTCGGCGGCCTCGCCGACGCAGTCCTCGGCGAAGTCGACGGGAATCCCGAGCGCCTTCTCCAGCGCGGGCAGGATCTGGCGCAGGCTCATCGACGGCGTGACCTTGCCCTTGGGCCGGTCGAAATGCGCGAGGAGGATGGGCTTGCCGCCTTTCGCGAGAATGTCGCGCACGGTGGGCGCGACGGCGCGCAGCCGCGTGTCGTCGGTGACGACCCCGTCGCGCACCGGCGCGTTCAGGTCGACCCGCGTCAGCACGCGCTGGTCGGCGAGGTCGAGGTCGTCGAGGGTGCGGAAGGGCATGGGGTCAACCCGCTGTGTTGATGAAGAGGCCGGCGAGGGCGACGAAGAAGCCGAACATCCAGAGGACGAAGGTGCGGGTCGGAAGCAACCCCTTCACCTCGCCCCTGATCTCCTTCATCTCCTCGCGCGTCTCGGCGAGGCGTTCCTCGACTCGCGTCAGATCGGCGATCTTGGGCGTGGAGTGGACGAGGCCGACGATCATCGGCTCGAGACGGGAGAGGACGCTGCGGATCTCGCGGACGTCATCTTCGAGCCGTGCGACGCGCGCTTCGATCATGGGATCCCTCGGTCCATCGCCATCGTCGCCGGGTCTCCGTTTTCGGCCGCCTGGAAACTCGATGATATCACTCATCTGTTTGACGCGCTCTCCATTCGAGCACGCGCTTGGCGTCGAATAGCTCTACCGATCCGCACTCGGCGCACACTACGGGCACGCAAGGCGCATAGCCGACGACCGCACCCGACGGCCACTGCATGAATGGGAGACCCGACTGAACGGCCGGATCGCGCTCAAGCGTGGCGTCCCATCGTCTGACCGCTCCACACCAACGGCATGGCGCAGAGCCCATCAATCGCCCGAGCGCCTCCCGAAGCTGGTCGGCGTCGAACGACCGTGGCGGACGGACGTCGGCATCGTCCGCCATCTCCCTCACCCCGCCTTCGCCATCGCCACCGCGGTGTCGAGCATCCGGTTCGAGAAGCCCCATTCGTTGTCGTACCACGACAGCACGCGCACGAAGTCGCCGTCCATCACCTTGGTCTGGTCGGTGTGGAACACCGAGGAATGCGGGTCGTGGTTGAAGTCGCTCGACACCAGCTTCTCGTCGGTGAAGCCGAGCACGCCCTTCAGCGGCCCCTGCGCCGCCTCGCGGATCGCGGCGTTGATCTCGTCGGCCGAGGTCTTGCGGGCGGCCTGGAACTTGAAGTCCACCACCGAGACGTTCGGCGTCGGCACGCGAATCGCCACGCCGTCGAGCTTGCCGTTCAACTCCGGCAGCACGAGGCCCACGGCCTTCGCGGCGCCGGTCGAGGTCGGGATCATGCTCATCGCGGCGGCGCGGCCGCGGTAGAGGTCCTTGTGGAGGGTGTCGAGGGTCGGCTGGTCGCCGGTGTAGCTGTGGATCGTGGTCATGAAGCCCCGCTCGATCCCGAGCAGATTGTTCAGCACGAAGGCCACCGGCGCGAGGCAGTTGGTGGTGCAGGAGGCGTTCGACACCACCGTGTCGGCCGCCGTCAGCGACTCGTGGTTCACGCCGTAGACGATGGTCTTGTCGGCGCCGGAGGCGGGGGCGGAGACCAGCACCTTCTTCGAGCCGTTCTCGAGATGGAACGCCGCCTTGTCGCGGTCGGTGAAGATGCCGGTGCATTCCAGCGCGATGTCGACGCCGTCCCAGGGCAGCTCCTTGGGGTCGCGGACGGCGGTCACCTTGATCGGGCCGCGGCCGACGTCGATGCTGTCGGGCCCGGTCTTCACCTCGCCGGGGAAGCGGCCGTGGACGCTGTCGTAGCGGATCAGGTGGGCGTTGGTCTCGACCGGGCCGAGATCGTTGATCGCCGCCACCTCGATGTCGGTGCGCCCCGACTCGATCAGCGCGCGCAGCACGTTGCGCCCGATCCGCCCGAAACCGTTGATCGCCACCTTGACCGTCATCGCGCCGTTCCTTTCGCCTGATCCCGCGCGGCCGAGGCTGCGACCGCCATGCGCGCCCCGTATATCGGGCCGAGACGTCAAGCGAAAGTTGCGGCGCCGCGACCGAGCGCGGCGCCGCAGTCTGCGTTCAGGCGTCCTCGGTCTCGTCGGCCGGGCAGCAGCGGTATTCCTGCGCCTTGTCGAGCAGCTCGATCTGGCGTTCGAGCAGCCTGTTCTCCAGCCGCTTGCGTTCGAGCTCGAGCTTGATCTCCTCCTGCCGGGACGGTTCGCAGACGACGCAGGGGTCGAGGCACCCCTTCACGATGACGGCCGTCGTCGGCAGCACGGTGGTGACCTCAAAGGAGAGTTCGCGGCGCGCCTCCTCGGTCAGACGTCCGTCGTCGGCGACGAAGCCGGCTCGCGCGAGGTCGGTCATGGTCGCGCGCAGCGCGGTCTGGCGCTGCTGCACGCTCAGCGGCTGGGGCTGCCGCGCCGCCATCGTCGCCGCCGCCGCGGGCGCCGCCCGGGTGTAGACGCCGTTCGGCGCGATCCGGCTCGCGACGGCGGAGAGCTCCTTCTCCACGGCGGGGCTCGCCACCACGCCTTCGGCCCTCGCCATGGCGGCGGCGCGGGCGATGGTCTGGCGCTCCAGCCGGTCCCGCGACGCCGCGAGCACCCCGCTCGGGATGACCGCGACGTCGTCCGACGGAACGAACGCCGCGCGCCTGACCGTGGTGTTCGCCACCGGGTCGACGACCCGCGCCGTGACGGCCTCGATGGTGAAGCGCGTTGTCTGGGTCTTGTTGACCTGATAGGCGAAGTAGGTGACCGCCTGGCAGCGGTTTTCGTTCGTGATCGTGCGCGTCGCGCCTTCGTAGCTGCTCTCCGATTCGCCTTCGACCCGCGTCCGGCTCGTCACCTCGCCAACCGACACCGAATTCGCGGCGCGCGTCGCGGCGACGCTGCGCTCGTGGCTCGATCTGGCGTAGGCTGAGAGGCGGCGCGAGAATTCGTAACTCGATTGCCCGTCGTAATTTCCGCTCGCCCGCACCCTGCCGCCGGAGAAGAACGCGCCGATCGGCGAATTCGTGCTGGCTTCGCTGGAGAAGCTGCCGGACGACCGTGAGCCCCCTCCTCCCGCATCGACGACGTCAACGTCGGACATGAAGCTGTCCATGCTCGCCATGTAGTAGGTCTCCTCCGAAGCCTGCTCATGGCGATAGGAGACCTGCGTCTCGCTGTCATAGGTGAAGCGGTTGCGGCGGTTCTGGGTCACCAGCCGCACCCTCTCGCCGGGCAGCAGCGTGGTGGAGTAGACGAGATCGCCGAGCGCGAGCGGCCCCGGGCAGCGTTCCAGGACGGCGGTGATCGAGACCTCCACCGTCACGTCGCCCTGCCGGCGTTCGAGCACGTACTCGAAACGCAGGCGGTCGCAGACGGGTTCGGCGGCGAGATCGGGGCAGCAGGGCAGATCCTTGGCGTTGATCAGTTCCATGGCGTTTCCCCCCCGGTGCGCGGCTTTCGGCCGGCGGCCGCGCCGGATCGTTGATGAGTCGTCGCCGGCTCTTGTCGCTCATGCTGCCTGCGCCGCGTCAGCCGAGCGTGAGCCGCAGCGTCGCGCGACGCCTGCGCACGGGGCGCCGCGATGACGCCGCGCTTGCTCGACGCGCCGTTCGCCTACGCCCCGCCGCGCGCGCCGTATCTCTCTGTCATCCACCGCGACCGCGATCTGCTCGTCCTGTCGAAGCCGAGCGGCCTGCTCAGTTCGCCGGGCAAGGATCCCGCGCTCGCCGACTGCCTCGAAGCCCGCGCGCAGGCGGTTTTTCCGCAGGCGCTCCGCGTCCACCGGCTCGATCATCCGACCTCCGGCGTGCTGGTGATGGCGCTGAACCGCCGGGCGCAGCGGCTGCTCGGCTGGCAGTTCGAGCGGCGGCTGGCGAGGAAGCGCTACGTCGCGCGCGTCGGCGGCCGGCTCCCGGGCGAGGCCGGGCGGGTCGACGCGCCGCTGATGACCGACTGGCCGAACCGCCCGTTGCAGAAGATCGACCCCGCCGGGCGCGAGGCGGTGACCGACTGGGCGGTGATCGCCGAGGAGGACGGCGCGACGCGGGTCGCGCTCACCCCCCTGACCGGCCGCAGCCACCAACTTCGGGTGCATATGGCGAGCCTCGGCGCGCCGATCCTCGGCGATCCGTTCTACGGATGCGCCGAAGCGCGCGCCGCCGCGCCGCGCCTGCACCTCCACGCCGAGACGCTGACCCTGCGTCACCCGGCCGACGGGCGCGAGGTGACCTTCCGCGATCCCTGTCCGTTCTGAACCGGGCGTCAGGCGGGCGGCGCCGCCGGACCGTGCCGCGCGCGCCATGCCCGCATCGGCGCCTCGCGGCAGTCACCGCAGACGGTGTGGATCACCCGGAAATCGCCGTCGCGGCCGGCGTCGAAGGGGTCGACCCAGCCGGCGTCGCTCTCCAGCCGGCAGCAGATGCTGCACCGTCGCCGCCCGCGCGCGCCGCGGGCGGCCGGACGGATGCGGACCGTCGCGCCGCCCGGCTCCTCGCGCTCCAGCGCGTGTTCGACCCGCACCGCGCCGTCGGTCAGCGGCGTCAGCGTCATCACGTACCAGCGCCGCAGCGTGTCGCTGTCGCAGCGGTAGGGCACCGATTCGGCTTCGCCCGAGGCGCGCACGCGCATCAGGATCGCGGTCATGAACATCCGCACCGGGTCGCCCGAGATCGCCTGCGCGAGCGGCGCGCCGACGACATGGGCCGCGCAGGCGCCGGGGCCGCCGTTGCGGAGCGCGAAGCTGTCCCAGTCCGCCGTGACGGCGGCGATCCGGTCGTTGCGGTCGAGGACGTAGGCCGTGCGCGGCGCGCAGCCGGACGGCGTTTCGGACGGCGCGGCGGACATGCGCTCCCCTCCGTTCTTGCGGCGCCGGATGATCCGTCGCGGCGCCCCTTCAGGGAAGGGCGCCTTTCGTCGCTCGGCGCGTTACGCGGCCGCGTCGGGCGCGGCTCGGAACAGGCCGGCCGCGGCGCGGGCCACCGAGTCGGGGTCGGCGCGGGCGGCGCGGTCGAGGGGCGAGGCGAAGTCGTGGGCGAGGCGCGCCGGGCGCCCGTCGAGGGCCAGCACCCGGTCGCAGAGCGCCAGCGCCTCGGCCCGGTCGTGAGTCGCGATCAGCGCCGCGGCCCCCGTGTCGTCGAGCACGCGGAGGATCAGCCGGCGCATCGCGGCGGCGTTGTCGGGGTCGAGCGAGACCAGCGGCTCGTCCATCAGCAGCAGCGCGGGCCGCACGGCCAGCGCGCGCGCCAGCGCCGCGCGCCGCTGCATCCCGAGCGAGACCTTCTCGGGGTGCTGGTCTGCCGCGTCGCCGAGCCCGACTTCGGCGAGCAGCGCGCGCGCCCGGTCGAGATCGCCCGCGCCGGGGATCAGGGCGATGTTCTCCGCCAGCGTCCGCCACGGCAGAAGCCTCGGCGTCTGGAAGATCATCGCGACGCGTCCTTCGGGGCGCTTCACCGAGCCTTCGAAGCCCCGGTCGAGCCCCGCGATGGCGCCGAGCAGCGTGCTCTTGCCGACGCCCGAGGGGCCGAGCAGCGCCGCCCGCTCGCCCGGCGCCAGGGTGAAGGCGATCGGGCCGAGCACCGTCTCCGGCCCGAAGCGCCGCGCGCGGATGTCGACGACCAGTCCGCTCACCGCCGCCACCGCGAGGCCCGCCGCTCCCACGGCTCAAGCAGCGTCCACTCCACCGCGAGCACGACGGCGATGAAGCCGAAGGCGTAGGCGAGGATCGCCGCGACGTCGAAAAGCTGGAACTGGGCGTAGAGCATGAAGCCGACGCCGTTCGGCCGACCGAGAAGCTCGACCACCAGCACGATCTTCCACACCAGCGCGAGCCCGTTGCGCGCGGCGACCGCGAGAAACGGCGCAAGCTGCGGCGCGATCACGTGGCGCAGCCGGTCGTGGGCCGGCATCGCGTAGAGCGCCGCCATCTCGGCGAGGTCCTTCGACAGCGCCCGCCCGCCTTCGCGCAAGGTGGCCGCGACGTTGGGAATCTTGTTGATCGCGACGGCCGCCACCGCGGCGACCTCCGTCAGCCCGAACCAGACGTAGCAGAGGATGATCGTCACCAGCGCCGGCAGGTTCAGGAACAGCGTCAGCCAGCCGGAGAACAGCCGGTCCGCCGCCCGGCTCATGCCGAGGGCGAGGCCGATCGCCGCCCCGACCGACATCGCGAGGACGAAGGCGGCCGTGACGCGCAACAGCGTCATGGCGAGGTGGAACAGATAGCCGCCGGAGACGATCTCACGCCCCATCGAGGCCAGAACCGCGAGCGGTCCCGGCAGCAGGTCGCTGTCGAGCGCCGCGGCGGACCATACCCAGAGGCCGAGCAGCGCGAGCATCCCGAGCGCCGGCGGCGCCAGCCGGACGAGCCGCTCGGGCGCCGCCTCGGCCAGCATCGTCATTCGGCGAAGACCGCCCGGTCGAAGGGCCCCGACTCGCCTTCGTAGGCGCGGCCGCCGATCTCCAGCATGGTCTCGTGGAGCAGGCGCGCGGCCTCGGTGTCGGCCTCGGTCCACGGATCGACGACCAGCCCCGCCCGGAAGGCGTCGCGCAACGCCTCGAAGGCGGCGTCGTCCTCGGCCATCATCAGCGGCCGCACGCGGTCCCACTCGGCGAGATCGTCGCGCAGGATGCGGCCCGCGGCGACCGCCGAGCGGCGGAACCGCGCGATGGCGTCGGCGTCGCTGCGGTCGGCGCGCCAGAGGAAGCCGATCAGGGGCGGGCTCGGCGCGACGCCGAGGGCGGCGACGGCCGAGTCGACATCCTCGACCGTTTCGGCGCCGACCGCCGAGAGCCGCGCGGCGAAGTGCCAGTAGGTCGACACGGCGTCGATGGACCCCGCGACGAGCTGCTGCGACAGGAGCGGCGGGGCCCCGGCCACGACGCCCGAGGCGCGGTCGGGATCGAAGCCGCAGTCGCGCCGCGCGAGCGCGCGGAAGACCAGCCAGCTCTTGTCGAGCGGCCCGCCGACCACGCCGACCTGACGGCCTTCGATGTCGCAGAGCGTGACGACGCCGCTTTCGGGCCGGGCCATCAGCCGTCCGACGGCGCGGGAATAGGGGAAGTAGCGCACATCGCGCCCCGCCGCGCGCTGGCGGAGCGCCCAGAACCAGTCCGATACGAAGAGGTCGACGTCGCCCGACTGGAACGCGACCGCCGTCGCGCCGCCGCCGGCGAGCTCGACGGTTTCGAGCCGATAGCCCTCGGCGGCGTCGAGCCCGTTGTGCGCGATGACGTCCATCAGCCAGTTGACGGTGCCGAATTTCAGCACCGCGACCCGGACGGTGGGCGTCTCTGCGAAGGCCGCGGGCGCGAGCGCGACGAGGAGGGCGGTCAGCAGGCGGCGCATGGCGTCAGGGCTCCACGAGAATCCGGCGGTTCAGCACGAAATCCATGCCGCGCCGCCAGCTTTCGTCGGTGTTGCCGCGGATGTCGGCCGATCCGCCGCCGATCAGCGCGCCGGTCGCCGCGTCGCGCAGGTAGACCGAGATGTGCAGGATGAGGTTGGAGGTCTTCTGCACCTCGCCGGTGATCGCGACATCCGCGCCGAGGCGCGCGGCGAACTCGCTGTCGCAGCCGTTGCAGTGGGCGAGGTTCTCGAACCGCGCCGCGTCCGCCGCCACCGGCTCGATGTCGACGAAGGCGAAGCGGCCCGACGCCTCCAGCGTCTCGACCAATTGCTGCTCGAGCATCCGGGCGCGCGCCTCCTCGGCGTCCTGGTTCCCGCCGAGGCTCATGTCGATGACCTTCATGCCGAAGAACGCCGCCCGCTTCGCTTCTGCGGAGGCTGCGCCGGCTGCGAGGAAAGCGGCGAGCGCGGCCGCGAGCGCGTTTCGTGTGCACATGCGCGCACGATAGGCGAGACGGCGCAGGGCGCAACGCCTCTCTCACATTATGAGAAGACGCGCGCGTCTGCTTGACCGCGCCAGACCGCGCCGGCTTGCTGCGCCGAA
Organism: Paracoccaceae bacterium; assembly: GCA_007693835.1. Lineage (GTDB taxonomy): Bacteria > Pseudomonadota > Alphaproteobacteria > Rhodobacterales > Rhodobacteraceae > Rubrimonas. The sequence continues at coordinate 12,254 of RECW01000144.1, forward strand.
AAACAGGGCTTACGCCGTTGACGGCTGAGCCCGAGCGAACGGGGCTTCTGGGGAGGAGCCGGCATGCTGCGCACGGTCCTGACGGCGGCGATCGCGCTGGCGCCGATGGCGGCTTCCGCGGCCGAGGTCGTGTCGGCGGTGCTGCGCATCGAGCGCGAGCGGCCGGCCCCCATATCGCGCCTGGAACTGCCCGCCGGCGACGAAGGGTTCATGGGCGCCCTGCTCGCCACGCGCGACAACGAGACGACCGGCGGCTTCCTCGGCCACACCTACGTGCTCCACAAGGCCGCCGCCCTGCCCGAAGACGCGACCGCGGCGCTCGACGACCTGATCGAGCAGGGCGCGCGCTTCATCGTGACCCTCGCCGAGGCCGACGATCTGCTGGCCCTCGCCGACCATGCGGCCGGCCGCGACGTGCTGCTGCTCAACGTCTCGGCGCCGGACGACCGGCTGCGCGGCGTGGACTGCCGGGCGAACGTGCTGCACGCGACGCCCTCGCGCCGGATGCTGGCCGACGGGCTGGCGCAGTACCTGCTCTGGAAGCGGTGGGACCGGTGGGCGCTGGTCCACGGCTCTCACCCCCGCGACCGGGAGAAGGCGGAGGCGCTGCGCGCCGCGGCGCGGCGTTTCGGCGCGCGGATCGTGAGCGAACTGGCGTTCGAGGACACGGGCGGCGCGCGGCGCAGCGACACCGGCCACGTTCTGGTGCAGCGGCAGATACCGGGCCTGATGCAGGGGCTGCGCGAGCATGACGTCGTCGTGGTCGCCGACGAATCGCAGGTGTTCGGCGTCCACATGCCCTATCGCGGCTGGACCGCGCGCCCGGTGGCGGGCGACGCGGGGCTCCGGGCCACGGCGTGGCACCCCGCCCACGAAGGCTTCGGCGCGACCCAGCTTCAGCGCCGGTTCGAGGCGCTGGCGGGGCGGCGCATGACCGACCTCGACTACGAGGCGTGGGTGGCGCTGCGCGCCGTCAGCGAGGCGGTGACGCGCACCGACACGGCGGATTTGGCGACGGTCCTCGCCCACCTTCTCAGCGACGACTTCGAGCTTGCGGCGTTCAAGGGCATGCCGCTCAGCTTCCGCCCCTGGAGCCGGCAGCTGCGGCAGGCGGTGATCCTCGGCGACGGCTTCACGGTGGTCAGCATCTCGCCGCAGGAGGAGTTCCTGCACCAGCGCACCCGCCTCGACACGCTCGGCGTGGACGAAGCCGAAAGCGCGTGTCCGCTGTGACCGGCGCGCGCGAGACCGGAACACGAAAGGACCGAGGGCGCATGAGAGGCTTTCTGGCGGGGGCGGTCGCCCTTCTGGCGCTCGGGCCGGTCGCCGCGTGGGCGCAGGTGGTCTTCGTGACCAACGAGAAGGGCAACTCCGTCACGCGCATCGACGTGGCGACGCTGGAGGTGATCGACACCGTGCCGGTCGGCCAGCGCCCGCGCGGGATCACGATCAGCAACGACGGCCGGCAGCTTTTCGTGGCCGCCTCCGACGACGACACGGTGCAGGTGTTCGACCCCGAGACCATGCGCCTGATCCACACGCTGCCGAGCGGGCCGGATCCGGAGCAGTTCGTGCTGCACCCCTCGGGCAATCCGCTGTTCATCGCCAACGAGGACGACAACCTCGTGACCGTGGTCGACGTGGTGACGCGCCGGGCGCTCGCCGAGATACCCGTCGGCATCGAGCCGGAGGGCATGGGCATCAGCCCCGACGGGCGCGTGCTGGTGAACACCTCCGAGACCACCAACATGGCGCACTTCATCGACACCGAGACGTTCAAGATCTTCCACAACACGCTGGTCGACAGCCGCCCCCGCGTCGCCGAGTTCACGCGGGACGGGTCGCTGCTGTTCGTGTCGGCGGAGATCGGCGGCACCGTCAGCGTCATCGACCCCGCGAGCGGCGAGATCGTCCACACCATCCGCTTCGCCGTGCCCGGCGTCACGCCCGAGGCGCTGCAGCCGGTGGGCGTGCGCGTCACGGCGGACGGGTCGCGGGTGTTCGTGGCCCTCGGCCCCGCCAACCGCGTCGCGGTGGTCGACGGCCGGACCTTCGAGGTGAAGAACTACCTGCTGGTGGGCCAGCGCGTCTGGCAACTCGCGTTCACGCCCGACGAGCGGTATCTCTTCACCACCAACGGCAACTCCAACGACGTCTCGGTGATCGACGTGGCCGCCGAGCGGGTGATCAAGTCGATCCCCGTGGGCGACCAGCCGTGGGGCGTCGTCGTCTCGCCCAACTGAACCGGAGAGGAAGCGCCCGTGAAGCCCGTCCGCCTCGCCGCCGGCCTCGTCGCCGGCCTCGCGCTCCCCGCGCCCGGCGCCGCCGCGCCGCTCTGCGACGATCTCGGCTTCGCGGGGCTGCTTGCGGGCTGCAACAAGATGGACCTGCCGCCGCTGACCCTCTCGGCCGGCAAGCCCATCGCGGACGGGCCGCTGGGGCTGTCGTCGGGCGTCTACTACCGTCTCGACATCATAGCCGACGGCACGCAGGAACTGGGGCTGGTCGGGCCCGACTTCTTCCGCGCCATCTGGGTCGACGAGGTGATCGTCAACGACATCGAAGTGCGCCCCATGGGCCTGCACAGCATCGAGTTCGACCGCGCCGGCACGCTGCGGCTGACCTTCATCGCCATCAAGCCCGGCCAGTACGAACTGAAGATCCCCGGCTCGACCGGCGAGACGCAGCGCGTCGACATCACCATCCGATGACCGACGCCGCCCCCGCAGCCCTCGAGGTCGACGGCCTTTCCTTCGCCTACGGCAAGAAGAAGGCGCTCGACGGCGTGTCGTTCACGGCGCCGGCCGGCGCCTTCACGGCGCTGCTCGGCGTCAACGGCGCGGGCAAGACGACGCTGGTCAATCTCGTCACCCGCCTGTTCGCCGCGCGCGAGGGGCGCATCGCGATCTGCGGCCGCGATCTCGGGTCGGCGCCCGGCGCGGCGCTGGCGCAGCTCGGCGTGGTGTTCCAGAGCCGGGCGCTCGACCCGAACCTCACCGTGGCGCAGAACGCGGTCTATCACGGCGCGCTGCACGGCATGGGGCGGCGCGAGGCGCTCTCGCGGGCCGAGGCGACGCTGGCCCGCGTCGGCCTCGCCGACCGGATGCGCGAGCGGGTCGGGCGGCTCTCCGGCGGGCAGCAGCGGCGGGCGGAGATCGCGCAGGCGCTGCTGCATGGCCCGCGCCTGCTGGTGTGCGACGAGCCGACGACCGGCCTCGACATCGAAAGCCGCGCGGCGATCGTGCGCGACGTCCATGCGCTGGCGAAGGAGGAGGGGGTGGGCGTGCTGTGGGCGACCCATCTCGTCGACGAGATCGACGCGGAGGACGGCGTCGTCGTGCTTGACGCCGGCAAGGTCATCGCCGCCGGCCGCGCCGCAGACATCGCCGAAGGCCGACCGCTCGCCGACGCCTTCCTCGCGCTGACGGGGGCCGCGGCGTGAGCGCGGCGCGCGGGCGGGCCGGCTGGACGGCGTGCTTCCTCGGCGTCGTGCGGCGCGAGTTGCTGCGGTTCCTGCAGCAGAAGGAGCGGTTTCTCGCCGCCCTCGTGCGCCCGCTGGTGTGGCTGTTCATCTTCGCCGCGGGCTTCCGGGCGGTGCTCGGCGTGTCGATCATGCCGCCCTACCAGACCTACGTGCTCTACGAGGTCTACGTGGTCCCCGGCCTCGTTGCGATGACGCTGCTGTTCCAGGGGATGCAGTCCTCGCTTTCGATGGTCTACGACCGCGAGACGGGCACGATGCGGGGCCTGCTGGTCAGCCCCTATCCGCGCTGGTTCCTGCTGACGGCGAAGCTCTCCGGCGCCGTGCTGGTCGGCGTCGCGCAGGCCTACGCCTTCCTCGGGATCGCGTGGCTCTACGGCGTGGAGGCGCCGCCGTTGGGGTATCTCACCGTGCTGCCGGCGCTGGCGCTGTCGGGCATGCTGCTGGCGGCGATCGGGCTGTTCCTGTCCTCGGCGATCCGGCAGCTGGAGAACTTCGCCGGTGTGATGAACTTCGTGATCTTCCCGATGTTCTTCGCCTCCTCGGCGCTCTACCCGCTGTGGCGGGTGCGCGACGGCAGCCCGCTGCTCGCCAACGTCGCCCTCGCCAACCCGTTCACCCATTGCGTCGAGCTGATCCGCTTCGCGCTCTTCATGCAGGTCAACTGGCTGTCGCTCGGGGTGGTGCTGGCGATGGGCGGGGCGTTCCTCGCCGCCGCCTTCTGGGCCTACGATCCCGCGCGCGGCCTGATGGCGCGGCGGCGATGACGGGCGCTGCGACAATAAGTCTGGCCGCGGACCCCGCGCGTTCTACCCTGCTTCCGGACAACAGGGGAGGGAACGGCATGAGGCGATGGATCAAGGGGGCGTTGGCGGCCGCGTGCGTGGCGACGGCGCCGGGCGGCGCCTGGGCGGTGTTCAGCGGCGACATGAGCCCCCGCGCGCGCTCGGGCGACAGCGACTACGCCGACGGCGTCGAGGCGTGGGAGCGCAAGGACTGGGCGGCGGCGGTCGCGGCGCTGGAGAAGGTCGTGGCGCGGCGGCCATGGCACGACAACGCGCACAGCCTGCTCGGCTATTCGTGGCGCAAGCTCGGCGAGTACGAGAAATCGCTCGCCCACTATCACACGGCGCTGGAGCTGAACCCGCGCCACCGTCAGGCGCTCGAATACCTCGGCCGCGCGTATCTGGAGCTGCACTGGCCCGACAAGGCGGAGGAGACGCTGGCGCAGTTGGGCGGGGTGTGCCGGTTCGTGGCGCTGACCTTCTCCGACGGCGATTTCAGCGATGGCTGCGTCGAGTATCGCAGCCTCTCGGAGGCGGTCGCGTATTATCAGCGCACAGGACAGCCGCCCGCGGAATGACCGCGGCGGAGGAGGGGACGCGATGCGGGTGATGTTGATGGCGGCGGCGTTCGCGGTGGGGGCGGGCGCCGCGACGGCCCAACCGGTGGAGGCCGACTGGCCCTGCGAACAGCGGCGCATCCTGCACCTGTCGATCGGGCAGATGTGGGCGGCGGACCTGCCGGACGACCTCGACGCCTGGCGCGACGACCGCGAGCTCGCCGACCTCGCCGCGCGCATCGCCGCCCGGCGGACCACGGACGCGGAGGTCAACGCCATGATCGCCGGCGTCTCGGCGCAGGACGGCGTGAGCCGGGAGGCGCGGCTCGCGCGTCTCTTCACCGGGGTCTTCGCGCTGATCGACGCCGAGCGCGCCCGCATCGTCGAGGGCATCTCGCGCTACGCCCGGCGTCAGGCGGCGCTCGCCGACCGTATCGAGACGGCGCAGGACGCGCTGGCGCAGGCCGAGGCGGCGGCCGCGCCGGATGACTTCGACGCGCTCGACCGGATCGACCGCATGCGCGACACGCTGGCCTGGGACGTGCGGATTTTCGACGAGCGCGACCGCTCGCTCGGCTTCGTGTGCGAAAGCCCGGTCATTCTGGAGCGCCGGGCCTTCGCCGTGGCGCGGGCGATCAAGGCCGGGATCGACGGCTGACCTCAGAAGCCCTCGGCCGGCGCCGCCCGTTCAAGCGGCAGGCCGGCGGCGGCCCAGCCGTCCGTGCCCTCCGGGAACCAGATGACGCGCGCGTGGCCATGTTCCTTAAGCGCGCGTCGGGCGGCGTTCCAGCTCATCCAGCAGTCCGCGAGGCAGAAGAACAGGAGCGGTCGGCCCTCGGCGGCGAGCGCTTCGAGGGCCGCGCCGAACCGGGCGTCCATCTCGGGGGAGAGCGCCCCGTATCCCGTGTTCGCAAGCCATGTCGCGCCGGGAATCGTGTCGTGGGGCGGGTCACGCCATATCACGCCCTCCGGCAACCCTTCCGGACGCACGGGTCTCGGCATCACGTCGATGAAGACCGCTTCGCCCGCGCGCCAGAGCCTTTCGGCCTCGGCGGCGTCCGCCACAACGGCGCCGGTCAGCGTAAGCGGGGTGGGACTGCGGAAGTCGTCCATCCGGTAGCCGTCCGGCTCCGGCGGCGGCGCGTCGGCCAGCGCAGGGGCGAGGCCGACGGCGAGGAGGGCCGCGATCAGGCGGCCCCCGGTCACTGGGTGATCACGGCGCGGCCGAACTCGTCGACCAGCGGCACGCCGAATTCGGTGAGGATCGCGTCGATCTCGGTCTGCTTGCGCCGGATCAGCGCATTGAGTTCGCGTTTCCAGTCGTCCTCGCCGGCCCGGACGCCCATGGTGATCCGGTAGAACAGGCGCGGCGGCAGCGGCTCGTTCAGAAGCGGGGTGGCGACAAGCGGGATATCCTCCGTCGTCTTCGCCAGCCAGCCGCCGATGGGACCCCAGACGAAAGCCCCGTCGATTTCGCCGGCGCGCATGTCGTCGACCATCTGCGCCGACGGGTCGTCGTAGCGCCGGTCGACCATCAGCGCGTAGGGCTTCGCCCTGCCGATCAGCCCATGGCGTGCGAGGTGGTCGGCCGGCGGGCTGCCGGCGACCACGCCGAGCCGCCGCCCTTGCAGCCGCGGATCCGAGATGGTGTCGACGCCGGCGAGGGGGCCGTCGGCGCGGGTGAGGAACACGAAGGCCGAGGTGTAATAGTGGTTGGTGTTCAGCACCAGTTCGTGGCCTTGCGAGTAGCCGATGATCACGTCGCACCGCTTCTCGCCGAGGGTCCGGCGGATGAAGCCGGTCGCCTGCGGATACCAGGTGTAGGCGACCGGGCGGCCGAGCTCGGCTGCGAAGAGTTCTGCGATTCGGTTCTCGAAGCCGCCCCCCTCGCGATGGGAGAACGGCAGGTTCGCCGGGTCCGCGCAGACGCGGAACTGGGTGTCCGAGACGAGGTCGGCTGTGCGGGCCGCCGCTGGCGCGGCGGCGAACAGCGCGAGGGCCGCCGCGACCAGCGCGGCGCGGCCCTCAGCCGCCCATGCAGGCACGTTCGTGCTCCGCAAAGCTCTCCGGCCGATCGGCGCGCTTTGCGGGCCGTCCGCGATCGATGGCGCCGGCGCCGCGGGCGCGGAGGTAGATCCAGATATCGTCGACGTAGCACATGACGTTCTTGTTCAGGCCGAAGGACGGCATGACGTTCTCGTGCGAGGCGTCGACGTTCTGGATGCCGGCGGCGACGACGCCGATGAACTCCCAGTAGTCGAGCGCCATCACCGCGTCCTTCAGCGGCGGCGCGTAGGTCGAGCCCATGCCGTCCGGTCCGTGGCAGACATGGCATTCCGAGTGATATCGGCGGAAGCCGGAGAACGTGTACCAGTCCACCGTGCCGTCTTCGGCGACGTAGAAGGTCGGCGTGCCGTCCACGGTGAAATGTTTTCCGTCTTCCTGCGAGAAGGCGACCGTGTCGGAGTTCGAAGCGAAGGCGGGGGTGATGGCGAGCAGAACGGCGAGCGCCGTCGCGGCCAGCTTCGTTGGGGGCATGTCTCTTCCCTGTGATCGAGTGCGCTTTTCTTGTTCTTGGGCGCACCATGGCGCCATCCGCGGGGTTCCTCAACGAGCGCGGCGCGAAAACCGTCCGGTCTTCGCGCCGCACCGTGGTGGTCAGAACGCGCAGTCCGGGATGGACCACGCAGGCGCTTGCGTCAGTTCGGCAGCGTGAACACGGTCAGCTGGCCGCCGAGGGCGGTGTAGTCGCTGAGGCTCGCGTAGCCGCCCACGGCGCCGAGGCCGTCGTTCGGGTTCACGAGGCCCGCCGCGAGGCCGATCCCGGCCCAGCCGCCGACGCCCGAGTAGACCGCGACGTACTGCTTGCCGCGATGGCTGTAGGTCATCACGTTGCCGATGATGCCCGACGGCGTCTTGAACTGGTACAGCTTCTCGCCGGTCTCGGCGTCGACCGCCTTCAGGAAGCCCTCCAGCGTGCCGTAGAAAACGACGTCGCCGGCGGTGGCCAGCGCGCCCGACCACACCGAGAACTCCTCGGGGATGATCCAGGCGAACTCGCCCTTGGTGGCGTCCCAGGCGATGAAGTTGCCCATGCCGCCGTGGCTGTTCGGCGCCGGGTACATCGAGAGGGTGGCGCCGACGTAGGGCTGGCCGGCCGTGTAGCTGACGCGGAACGGCTCGTAGTCCATGCAGACGTGGTTGGTCGGCACGTAGAACAGGCCCGTCCGCGGCGAGAAGGCGGCCGGCTGCTGGTCCTTGGTGCCGAGCGCCGCCGGGCAGATGCCGGTGGTGTTGACGTCCTCGCCGCCCGCGCGGGTCGAGAACGCCTCGACGACGGCCGGGCGCCCGTAGGTCGGCGAGTTCGGGTCCATGTCGACGCCGGTCGTCCAGTTCACCGCGCGGTCGTACTTGTCGGCGAGCAGCAATTCGCCGGAGACGCGGTCCATGGTGTAGGCGAGGCCGTTGCGGTCGAAGTGGACGAGCAGATGACGCATCTGGCCGTCGATCTCCTGATCGACGAGGATCATCTCGTTGACGCCGTCGTAGTCCCACTCGTCGTGGGGCGTCATCTGATAGACCCACTTCGCCACGCCGGTGTCGGCGTCACGGGCGAAGATCGTCATCGACCAGCGGTTGTCGCCGGGCCGCTGCGCCGGGTTCCAGGTCGAGGGGTTGCCGGTGCCGTAGTAGAAGAGGTTGGTGATCGGGTCGTAGGAGTACCAGCCCCAGGTCGTCCCGCCGCCGATCTTCCACTGGTCGCCTTCCCAGGTGGCGGTGCCGCTGTCCTTGCCGACGGGCCGGCCGAGGTGTGTCGTCCGCTCCGGATCCATGAGCGTCTGCTCGTCGGGGCCGGTGGAGTAGGCGCGCCACAGGCGCTCGCCGGTGTTGATGTCGTAGGCGGTGACGTGACCCTGCACGCCGAATTCGCCGCCGGAGATGCCGACGATGATCTTGTCCTTCACCGGCAGGACCGTCGCGGTGTTGGTCTCGCCCTTGGACGGATCACCGTTCACGGCGCTCCACACGACGCGGCCCGACTTGGCGTCGAGAGCGACCACCGTGGTGTCGGCCTGATGCAGGAAGATCTTGCCGTCGGCGTAGGCGGGGCCGCGGTTCACCGTGTCGCAGCACATCACCGGAATGACTTCCGGATCCTGACGCGGTTCATACTTCCAGAGGATCTTGCCTTCGTTGTTCAGGTCGAGGGCGTAGACCTTGTTCGGGAACGGCGTGTGGATGAACATCGTGTCGCCGACGACGAGCGGTCCGCCTTCATGCCCGCGCAGCACGCCGGTCGAGAAGGTCCAGGCCACCTGAAGCTGGCCGACGTTCTCGCGGTTGATCTGGCTCAGGCGCGAGTAGCGGGTGTTGGCGTAGTCTCCGGTCTGGAGCACCCACCCGTTGGGGTTCGACTGGAGCGACAGCACCGAGTCGTTCGCAGCCGCCATGCCCGCCATGGCGACGCCGGCCAGGAGGCCCGCGATAAGTTTTTTCATGTTTCCTCCATGCGGGAGCGCCCTGCTCCCTTTCCTACCCAGGCTGGCCCCGTTCGGAGACGCGAACGCCTTTCCGGAGCGCGTGTTGTTCGACGGCCAGCCGACCGCCAGGGCGTCGACGCGAGACATCGCGGGGGTGACTCCCGCCGGATATGCTAGCGGCCGTTTGATGACGATCAAGCCTTTCTTACGCCACTCTCAGAAAGGGCTTCACTCCCATTCCATCTCGCGGATCGCGACGGTGGCGTTGCGCTCGGCGAAAGCCTCGGTCAGGGCCCAGCCCGGCGGCGTGCGGCGGGCGATGGCGCGCGTGGCCTCCAGCATCGGCCGTCCTTCGCGCACCGCCTCGCGCGCCGCCTCGCGCAGATGGGCGAGATAGGCGCGGATCGGCGCGGCGGCGTCCGGCCAGGCGTAGGAGACCGGCCCGTGGCCCGGCACGACGCGCGCCGCCTCGCGGACGGTCAGGTCGTCCAGCAGCGCGATCCAGCCGTTGACCGAGCCGTCCATCGTCGGCAGGTGGCTCATGAACACGATGTCGCCGAGGAACCATGTGTCGGTGGCGAGATCGCGCACCGTCAGGTCGTTGTCGGTGTGCGCGACGGGATGCGCCTCCAGCAGCAGCAGCCGGCCGCCGAGGTCGATCTCGCGCGTCGTGTCCACCGTCTCGTCGACGGCGACGATGCGCGTCGCGCCGATGTCGCCGAAGGCGCGCACGGCGCCCTCGATATAGCTGCCGCCGCGCGTCGCCAGCGCCCGGGGAAGGTTGGCGTGGCCGACGACGGTCGCGCCCGCGTCGACGAAGGCGGCGGCGCCCAGCACGTGGTCGGGGTGCATGTGGGTGAGGATCAGCCAGCGCACCGGCAGGTCGGTGCGCGCGCGGATCGCGGCGAGAAGGTTCCGGCCGTCTTCGTAGGAGCCGCCCGAGTCGATCACGGCGACCGCCTCGTCGCCGATCACGAACCCTGCGTTGGCGATCGCCCCCGCGTTCCCGGTCGTCGAGAGTTCATGAACGCCGCGCCGAACGAAGACGCCTGCGGCCACTTCGGTGACGGCCATCTCCGGCGTTTCGCCGGCGCGCACGCACGGCCAGGACTCCGGCCGCCAGCCGGCCGGGAGGGCCTGCGTCTCGGCGCGGGCGCGGCAGGCCGCGTAATCCGCGCCGCCGGCGCGTCGGTGCGTTTCGCAGGTCGTGGGCGCGGCGGTCAGGCAGGCCGTGAGCAGGATCTCCCACATCTCACGGCTCGGCTGGAAGATGGTCGGGCATGGCCGCCTCCGGCGAAGTCACCGGGAGACGCTAGCACGCCCCGTCTTCTCCGGTCACGCCGCCGCGTCAGGTCAGGCGGTCCTCCGCCGGCAGGACGCAGCGCCATCCGGTCACCCGCCAGGCGGGGTGCTGGATGCTCCACTGCGCGACGCGGATCGGGGACGAGTAGACGCATTGCGCGGGGTCGAGCCCGTGGATGTCGAGCAGCAGCCGGTGCTCCGCGCACCGCTCCGGCGCGCTGATCAGGCAGGCGACGACGATCAACTCCATCGCTGGTCCTCCATGCTCGCAGGCGACCGCTTGCCCGTCGCCCCCCGGAGCAGGTAGCCTTGAGCGGGTGTGTGACAACATGGCGCGCCGGCATCGACCGCGCCCCACCGGGAATGGAAACCGCCATGAGACGCCTCGCCCCCTTCGTCGTCGCCGTCCTCACCGCCGCGAGCGCCGCGGCGCAGGGTTTTCAGGGCCGGCTCTACACCGACTATCCGACCGAGGCGCTGGCGGACTACGTGTTCGCCTGCATGGCCGCCAACGGCAACACGCGCGAGGCGCTGGAGCGGTGCTCCTGCTCCATCGACCACATTTCCGTGATCCTGCCCTACGAGCGCTACATCGCGGCCGAGACGGTGCTGCGGATGCGCCAGCTCGCCGGCGAGCGGTCGAGCGTGTTCCGCACCGCGGCGGAGGCGAAGGACGCGGTGGCCGAGCTGCGGCGCGCGCAGGCCGAGGCGGACGTGGTCTGCTTCTGAGCCGACCGCGTCAGTCCGCCGGCAGGAAGCGGATCGCCCCGTACCACGCCTCCGCCGTGACGCCCCGGTTGTCGCAATCCGTCATGATCGCCACGGCGTCGATCTCGTCGAGGTCGATGCCGTGGAACCGGCGGAAGTCGGCGCGCAGGTCGCGCCGTTCCGTCGCCCATCCGTCGCCGGGCCCGGAGCGCACCGCCACCATGTGCGCCTGCGAGGCGAACGGGTTGGGCCAGTCGGCCCCGGCGGGCTGCGCGCTCGCCCAGACGTAGTTCACCGCCCGGGTGCGCCAGCGCAGCAGGCCGCCGTCCCGCACCACGTAGAGGCGCGCGGCGAAGTCGTCGCCGGCCCGCGTCGTCTCGTCGACCGAGGGATCGAGCGTTGCGTCGACGCGCCACGACCATTCGAGGATCGGGGTGGCGCGGAGGTCTATGGCCCGCTCCAGCACGAGGCCGGACGCGCTGGCGTCGCAGCGCGCGTGCAGCGCGGGACCGGTCTCGGTGTCGACGAGCCGATATTCCGTGCGGCCCTTGAACGCGTGGGCGCGCCACGCGGCGATGGCCGACGGCTCGAAGACGAGGGGCGCCTGAGCGGCGTGCGCCGCGAGCGCGAGGAAGGCGATGAGCGCGAGGCGCACGTCGGGTCTCCGTCCAAAGGGTCCGCCGGTCGTGCGGCGTCGCGCTACTGGGCGGCGCGGGCCAGCCCTTCGGCGCGGTCGAGGATCGCCGCGTCCGGAAACGCCTTGGCGAACTGCGCGAGCTCCCGCTCGGAGATGGCGAGGTCGAGGTCTGCGAAGGTCTCGCCGTCGCGCCGCCCCGTCACCACGCCGCGCGCGTGCAGCCACGCCGCCGCGCGCCCGTCCGCCTGCGGCACCCGCACCAGCGCCGGCAGCCGCGCCTCGGCGAGCCGCGCCTCGACCGCGGCCATCAGCGCGTCCACCCCTTCGCCGGTCGCGGCCGACAGGGCGACGGCGCCCGCGCGCGCGGTCTCCGCCAGCAGCGGGCCGCGCTCCTCCGGGTCGACGAGGTCGATCTTGTTGCGCGCCTCGACCATCGCCTCGAGCCGCGCCTCGCCGACGCCGAGGTCGGCGAGCACGTCGAGCACGTCGGCCTTCTGCGCTTCGGTCTCGGGGTGCGAGACGTCGCGGACGTGCACGATGACGTCTGCCTCCAGAACCTCCTCGAGCGTCGCGCGGAAGGCGGCGACCAGCTGCGTCGGCAGTTCGGAGATGAACCCGACCGTGTCCGACAGGATCACCCGTCGCCCGGACGGCAGGCGTATCGCGCGCATCGTCGGATCGAGGGTGGCGAACAGCATGTCCTTCGCCAGCACGTCCGCCGTGGTCAGCCGGTTGAACAGCGTCGACTTGCCCGCGTTGGTGTAGCCGACGAGGGCGACGACGGGGACGGGCGTCTTGGCGCGGGCCTTGCGGTGCTGCCCGCGCGTCTGCACCACCTTCTCCAGCTGGCGGCGGAGGCGGGCGATCTTCTCGTCGAGGGCGCGGCGGTCGGCCTCGATCTGGGTCTCGCCGGGGCCGCCCATGAAACCGACGCCGCCGCGCTGGCGTTCGAGGTGGGTCCAGCTGCGCACGAGGCGGCTTTTCTGGTAGCTGAGATGCGCGAGGTCGACCTGCAGCACGCCTTCCCGGGTGCTCGCCCGTTCGCCGAAGATCTCGAGGATCAGGCCCGTGCGGTCGAGCACCTTGGCGCCCCACGCCTTCTCCAGGTTGCGCTGCTGGATCGGCGTGACGGCGGCGTCGACGATCACCAGCTCGACCTCGGTCGCCTCCACCTGCGCCTTGATCGCCGCGATCTTGCCCGAGCCGAACAGCGCGCCGGCGTGCGCCTTGGCGAGCGGCGCGACCTCGGCGCCCACGACCTCGAGATCGAGCGCGGCGGCGAGGGCGACGCACTCGGCCAGCGCGCTCTCCGGCGTCCGCCGCGAATCGCGATCCGATTTCAGGTGGGGGTGGACGACGAAGGCCCGCGTCGCTGTCGCGGACGGCCCTGCCGCGTCCGGCCCCTCGGCGCCGTCAGCCGTCGTTTTCGGCTTCATAAAGCGTGATTGGTTGTGATGGCATCACCGTCGAGACCGCATGCTTGTAGACGAGTTGCGACTGTCCGTCCCGACGCAGCAGCACGCAGAAGTTGTCGAACCACGTGATCACACCCTGCAGCTTGACGCCATTGACGAGGAATATCGTAACCGGCACCTTGTTCTTGCGAACATGGTTCAGAAAAGTATCCTGAAGGCTTTGCTTGTCCGAGGCCATGAGTTTGTCGCCTGTTTCTTATTGTTGAACGAACCGCGCTGCGGCGGCGACGCACACGCGCCGCGTGTCGAGCATGACGCGCCGCCCGCGCGGACACCAGCACATTCCGCGCCGCAACCGCGCGGACGAAACCTAGCGGCGCCAATACGCCGGATTCGTCAAGGCCACGATCGCCAGCACCTCGACGCGCCCCACCACCATGACCACGGCGAGGATCGTACGCTCCGCCGCGCCGAAAGCGGCCACGGGCGGCGCGCCGGGGCCGGCGGCCAGCGCATAGGCCGGCCCGGTGTTGGCGAGCGCCGCGATCGCCGCGGCGAGGCTCTGCTCGAGCGGCAGCCCCGTCGCCGAGAGCGCGAGCATCGCGGCGCCGAGCGCGAGCAGGAAAAGCATGACGAACACCCAGGCCAGCACCGCCCCCTGGAAGCCGACTCGCCGCGCGCCGCGGCCGTGACGGTCGGCGATGCTCGGCTGCGACAGGCGGTCCAGCTCGCGCAAGCCGTGCTGGTAGAGCGCGAAGGAGCGCAGCAGCTTCACGCCGCCCGCCGTCGAGGCCACGCCGCCGCCCATCGCGGCGAGCCCGAGCAGCATGATCCCGGAACTCGTGGTCGTCTCCGCCCACGCCCGCGACGCCTCCCACGCCCCGCTGACGTAGCCGGTGGTGGTGAGGAACGAGAGCGCCGTGAAGGCCGCGCCCCAGAGATCGCGCAGACCCGACGCGACATCCGGCGGCCGGCCGAAGGGGGCCGTCCAGTGCGCGAGCACGATCCACGCGGCCGCGAGGCCGACGGCGACGGCGGCGAGGTGCAGCTCCGGGTCGCCGCGCAGCCGGCCGATGCGGGCGAGGCGGTCGCCGGGCCGGAAGGCGTGGCGCGTCGCCGCGATCAGCAGGAACAGCGCCGCAGCGGCCTCCGCGCCGACGCCGCCCTGGGCGCTGAAGGCGCCGGGCGCGGTGGTGATCCCGCTGGTCGACATGACGCCCGCGGCGTGCGTCAGCGCCGCGAGGTCGGGCTTGCCGAGCGAGGCGAAGACGGCGAACAGCACGACGGTCAGCGCGAAGTACACCGGCGCGACGACCCGCGCCGCCTCGATCAGCCGCGCGCCGACCGAAGCGGTCTGCGGCGCGCCCGACCAGACCGGCGCCTCGGCGAGCCGGCCCACCGAGCCCGCGCGGGTCTCGATCCGGACTTCGTAGCCGCCGAGGTTGCGCGGCGCGAACACCGCCGCCGCGGCCATCAGCGCCCCGAGCCCGCCGAGCCACGCGGTCATCGCGCGCCAGAGGTGCACGGGGCGCGGCGTCGCGGCGGGGTCGGGCAGGGCGGTCATGCCGGTCGTGGTGAAAGTCGAGACCATCTCGAACCACGCCGCGCCGAGGCCGAAGTCGGGCGTCGCCATCCAGACAGGGACCGCGGCCGCCAGCGGCGCGAGGCCGAAGAAGAAGAGGGCGAGCAGGATCTCGTCGCGCGCGCTGGTGCGCCCGCGCCGTTCCGACAGCGCCACGCCGACCCCGAGGGCGGCGACGGCGACAAGCCCCGCCGACTGGAGGAACGCCTGCGCGCTGCTCCAGTCCCTTTCGACGATCGCCAGCAGGGCGGGCCCGGGCATCCCGGCCGCGATGACCAGCAGCATCACCGCCGGCGCTGGCGCTCGGGCGAGAAGCATGGATCAGAAGAAGTCGATGCTGACGCGAAACAGCGCCTCGACGCGCCGCATGGCGTCGCGGAGCGCGAACACCAGCAGCAGGTCGCCCTCGCGCACCACGGTGTCGCCCGTCGGCATGGTCAGCCCGTCGCGTCCCAGCACCGCGCCCACCGTCGCCCCGACGGGGAAATCCGCGTCCCGCAACCGCTTGCCGGCGATGGGCGAAGTGGCGAGAACCTGCGCCTCGATCGCCTCGGCCTCCCCCTCGCCGACGGCGTGGACGGCGCGGATGCGCCCGCGCCGGACGTGGCGGAGGATGGTCGACACGGTCGTGGCGCGCGGGTTGATCGTCACGTCGATGCCGAGCGCCCCGGCGAGCGCCGAGAACACGGGGTCGTTGGTGAGGGCGATGGAGAGCGGGCAGCCCGCCTGCCGCGCCAGCGCGCAGGACAGGACGTTGGCGCGGTCGTCGTCGGTCAGCGCCAGAACGGCGTCGGCGTCGGCGACGCCCGCCTCGTCGAGGATCGCCGGGTCGAGCGCGTCGCCGTTCAGGACCACGGTGCGGCCGAGCCTGTCGGCGGCGTGTTCGGCGCGGGCGCGGTCGCGCTCGATCACCTTGGCGCGCAGGCCGCGCGGGTCGGCCTCGACGCGCTGGGCGAGCGACAGGCCGACGTTGCCGGCGCCGATCACCACGACGCGCTTGGCTGGCGGGTTCTCGCGCCCGAGAATCGCCATCGACCGCGCCACGTCGGCCCGCGCCGCGACGAAATAGACCGAGTCGCCGTCGAAAAGCTGATCGTCCGGTCCCGGCGAGAGCAGCACGCCGTTGCGGCGCAGGCCCACGATCCGCGCCTTCAGGGTGGAGAACAGTTCGCCCAGCTGGCGCAGCGGCGTGTTCAGCGCCGGGCAGTCGCCGTCGAGCGTCAGGCCGACGAACTCGACTTCGCCCTCGAGGAAGGTGCAGCTGTCGAACGCCGCCGTGGTGACGAGGCGCGACAGCGCCACCTCCGCCACCTCGGTCTCGGGCGAGATCGCGACGTCGATCGGCGCCGCCTCGGGGCCGAACAGCCCCGCCCAGCGCGGGTGCATGTAGGCCTGCGCGCGGACCCGGGCGATCTTGCGCGGCACGGAGAACAGGCTGTGCGCGACCTGACAGGCGAACATGTTCACCTCGTCGAGCGCCGTCGCCGCGATCAGCATGTCGGCGTCGGCGGCGCCGGCGCGGGCGAGGGTGTCGGGGTGACTGGCGTGGCCGGCGACGCCCGCGACGTCGTAGCTGTCCGTCACCCGCCGGATCAGGTTCGCGTTGGTGTCCACAACGGTGACACGCGCGCCGTCCTCGGAAAGCCGCTTCGCGATCTGGGCGCCGACGCGGCCTGCGCCGCACACGATGATCTTCATGTGACCGTCTTCATTGGGCCGACCCCGGATCGGCGCGCCTGCGTCACGCCGCTCCGGGTCGTATCATCCGGTCGCCCTCCCGTCATCCGCTCTGGCGCTCTGGCGCTGTGGCGCCGGCGCGACGCGTCGCGAAAGCGGCCGCCGCGCCGGTTCTCATCGCGCCGCGCTGGTGTTAGCCTTGAGCGTCATGGAAAGCGGGGGCTTCGCGATGCGCCGGTCAGTCACGTTTGTCGGTCTTGCGGCGTTCGCCGCCGCGGGGGTCGCCTTCGCCGAGGCGCCCGAGGCTCAACCCTCGGGTTTCGTCGTGCCGTTCGGGTTCGCGCGCGAGACGATCAACGCGGACGGGATCGACGAGGTGACCGCGATCGTGCGCCGGTTCCTGTCGTCCGGGGCCGGCGCGGTGTCGCTCACCGGCCACACCGATACCGTCGGCGATCCTCGGGTCAATCAGGCGCTGTCGGAGCGGCGCGCCGCCCTCGTCCGTCGGGAGTTGATCGTGCGCGGCGTGCCGTCGGGCGCCATCGAGACGGCGGGCGCCGGCGAGACGCAACTGGCCGTCGCGACCGGCGACGGGGTGCGCAGCGCCGCCAACCGGCGAGTCGAGGCCGCAGTCCTGATGCCCGGCGTCCGGCCGGCGGCCGATCCGTTGCAGCCGTTCAGCTTCCCGCTGCCGCCGCAGTCGCCGCGGGACTGACGCGCATCCGCGCGCCGCGCGTGCGCCCGCGACGCCATTGCGCGGCGGGCTCAGTGCGCGGCGGCCCAGGTGTCGCCGCGGCCGACGTCCACCGTGAGCGGCGTCGAAAACTGGACCGCCGGCAGCGCGGCGCCCTCCATGACCGCCTTGACCCGCGCCGCCGTCTCCTCGGCCGCGCTCTCCTCGACCTCGAACAGCAGTTCGTCGTGGACCTGCAGAAGCATCCGCGCCGGCAGGCCGCGGATCGCGTCCGGCACGCGGATCATCGCGCGGCGGATCACGTCCGCCGCCGTCCCCTGGATCGGCGCGTTGATCGCGGCGCGGTAGGCGAAGCTGGCGCGCGGCCCCTTGGCGTTGATCTCCGGCGTGTGGACGCGGCGGCCGAACAGCGTCTCGACATGGCCGTGCTGCTTCGCGAAGGCCCGCGTGCGCTCCATGTAGGCGCGGATGCCCGGGAACTTCTCGAAATAGGCGTCGATGAACGCCTTGGCCTCCGCCTGCGGGATGCGCAGGTTGTTCGACAGGCCGAAGGCCGAGATGCCGTAGATCACGCCGAAGTTGATGGCCTTGGCGCGGCGGCGGATCATCGGGTCCATGCCTTCGATCGGCACGCCGAACATCTCCGAGGCGGTCATGGCGTGGATGTCGAGCCCGTCGCGGAACGCCTGCTTCAGCGCGGGGATGTCGGCGATGTGGGCGAGGATGCGCAGTTCGATCTGGGAGTAGTCGAGGCTCAGCAGCACCTTGCCCGTCTCCGCGACGAAAGCCTCGCGGATGCGCCGGCCTTCCTCGGAGCGGACCGGGATGTTCTGCAGGTTCGGGTCGGTGGAGGCTAGGCGCCCCGTCGTGGTCGCCGCCAGCGAGAACGAGGTGTGCACTCGCCCGGTCTCCCGGTTGATGTGGCCTTGCAGCGCGTCGGTGTAGGTGCCCTTGAGCTTCGAGAGCTGGCGCCAGTCGAGCACGCGGGCGGGCAGGTCGTGGCCCTGCGCGGCGAGCTGCTCCAGCGTGTCGGCGTCGGTGACGTAGGCGCCGGTCTTGGCGCTTTTCTGCCCGCCGTCGAGGCTCATGCGCTCGAACAGGATCTCGCCGAGCTGCTTCGGCGAGCCGACGTTGAACTTCTCGCCGGCCAGCTGATGGATCTCGTCCTCCAGCGCCGCCATGCGCTGGGCGAACAGCCCCGAAAGCCGCGAGAGCGCGTCGCGGTCGACCTTGACGCCCGCCATCTCCATGTCGACCAGCACCGGGACCAGCGGGCGCTCCAGCGTCTCGTAGACCGTGGTCACGCGCTCGGCGACGAGGCGGGGTTTGAGCACGCGGTGCAGCCGCAGCGTCACGTCGGCGTCTTCGGCGGCGTAGGGGGCGGCCTTGTCGATGGCGACGCGGTCGAAGGTGATCTGGCTCTTGCCCGAGCCGATCAGATCCTTGATCGGGATCGGCCTGTGGTCGAGCAGCCGCTCCGACAGCGCGTCCATGCCGTGGGAATGGAGCCCCGCGCCCTGCGCGTAGCTCAGCAGCATGGTGTCGTCGATCGGCGCGACGTCGAGGCCGCAGCGCTTGAGCACCTTGAGGTCGTACTTGAGGTTCTGGCCGATCTTGAGCACGGCGGGGTCGGCGAGCATCGGCTTCAGGAGGGCGAGCGCCGCGTCCCTGTCCATCTGGCCGGGCGCGAGCGACCGCGCGCCGAGCAGGTCGCCGTCGCCCTCCGCATGGCCGAGGGGCAGGTAGGCGGCCTTGCCGGGCGCGAGCGCGAGGGAGACGCCGACGAGGTCGGCGGTCATCTCGTCGAGCGACGTGGTCTCGGTGTCGATGGCGACGATGCCGGCGTCGGTCGCCTCGGCGACCCAGGCCGCGAGCGTTTCGGCGTCGCGGATCACGACATAGGCGGCGGGGTCGATCGGTTCCGCCGGCGCCGCGCCCGCGGCCTTCGCGGGCGGCGCGCTCGCGGCGTCCCCCGCTGCGACCGACGCGGCGGCCACGTCGCGCGCGTCGGCGCCGAGCGCCTCGGCGACGCGCGTGGTCAGGGTGCGGAACTCCATCGCCTTGAGAAAGCCGATCAGCGTTTCGGCGTCGGGGGCCTGCACGGCCAGCGCGTCCCAGTCCGGCAGATCCGGGACGGCGTCGCAGAGAGTGACGAGCCGCTTCGAGATGCGCACCTGTTCGGCGTGGTCGATCAGCGTCTGGCGGCGCTTCGGCTGCTTGATCTCGGCCGCGCGCGCGAGCAGCGTCTCGACGTCGCCGAAGTCGCCGATCAGCTGCGCCGCGGTCTTGACGCCGATCCCCGGCGCGCCGGGCACGTTGTCGACGCTGTCGCCGGCGAGCGCCTGCACGTCCACCACGCGGTCGGGGTCGACGCCGAACTTCTCGCGCACCGCCGCCGCGTCGATTCGCTCGTCGTCGCCGCCCTTCAGGCCCGGCTTCATCAGCACGATGCGCTCGTCGACGAGCTGCATCAGGTCCTTGTCGGAGGACACGATGGTGACCTCGGCGCCGGCCGCCGCGGCCTGGCGGGCGTAGGTCGCGATGATGTCGTCGGCCTCGTAGCCCTCGGTCTCGACGCAGGCGAGGTTGAAGGCGCGCGTCGCGTCGCGGATCAGCGCGAACTGCGGTTTCAGGTCCTCGGGCGGGTCGGGGCGGTGGGCCTTGTAGTCGGGGTAGATGTCGTTGCGGAAGGTCTTGGAGGAATGGTCGAAAACCACCGCGAGGTGCGTGGGCCGCTCGCCGTTGCGCCCCTGTTCGAGCAGCCGGTGGAGCATCGCGCAGAAGCCGGCCACCGCGCCGACGGGCAGGCCGTCGGAGCGGCGCGTCAGCGGCGGCAGGGCGTGGAAGGCGCGGAAGATGAAGCCCGAGCCGTCGACGAGGTGCAGGCGGTCGCCGGGCCCCGGCGCGCTCACGCTCCGCGCTCGCCGCGGGGCCCTCGGTCGGCCGGCCCGCCGCGCAGCACGAACTTGCGGTCGCAGTACTTGCACTCGACGAAGCCGCTGAGCCCGATCGTGTACCAGACCAGCGGGTGCCCCAGCGCGCCCCCTTCCCCCACGCAGGAGACGCGGGTTTCGTCGACGAGGACGGTCTCGGGAGCGTCGATCATGGGGGTCATCCTGTGCTGCCAGCGCGGATCATACGCAGCGGCCGAGGGCCTTCAAGAGCCTGAAGGGTCGCGCAGCCGCGGCGCGCGCCCGACCGGCACCGGGCCGATGCGCGCGTTCCCGTTCGAGAAGGCCAGCGGCGCCTCGATGGTGTCGCGGTCGCCCGACAGCGCCGCGACCAGCCCGAGGCCCGCCTCCAGCGCCCCCGCCACCTCGCGCCGCAGCGCGCCCGCCGCGACCGCGGCGCGCAGGATTTCGCGCCAGTTGACCGCCCGGAGCCGCAGCTCGCCTTCGGCGTACCCTTGCGCGTCGGCGCGCAGCCGCCCGGTCGCCGTCAGTTCGAGCGCCCCCCACCGGGCCTCGACGCGGCGGAGCGAGAGGGCGGTGACGCCGGGCGTCACGGCCTCGGCGGTGCGCCGGTCGAGCGGCCGGTCGAGCCCTGCGCGGACGTCGATCACGAGGCTGTCGAAGGTCTCCGGCAGGGCGCCCGAGGGGTCTATCGCCGCGAGGATGGGGGCGGGCAGGATGACGTCGGCGGCCGTCAGCGACAGATCGTAGCCGTGATCCGGCGCGCTGCCCGGCGCGGCGCGGGCCAGACGCGCTTCGAGAACGGCCGCCTCCGCCGTCCAGCCGCCGGGCGAGGCGCCGCCGCCAAGCACTGTGGCGTCGACGGTCAGCCCCGCGATCTCGGCCGACAGCGCGTCGAGCGCAAGCGACGGGCCGGGGACGAAGCGGACGGCCCCCTCCATCCGCTCGCTGCGCAGCGTCGCCCGCGCGCCGGGCACGGCCAGGGTCTGCTCGGGCGGCAGGACGACAAGGGCCGCGTTCGGCGCCCAGGCCTGCATCAGGATGTCGAAGGTCGGCGCCGCCCAGGCCCAGCCGCGCTCGGGGTCGGCGAGGCGCAGGTCGGTCAGCCGCGTGTCGAAGCGGGTGGGGAAGCCCGCGGTCGTCAGGTCGGCCGCCTCGGCCTGCCAGCCTTCGGCGCGGCGCTCGGCGAGCCAGCCGTTCAGCGCCCGGTCGTGCGCCGTCGCGCCGAACAGCCACCACCCCGACCACAGCGCGGCGAGGACGAAAAGGGCGGCGATCACGCGCCTGGGCATCATGCGGTCCTTCACGGGGCGCCGTCGCGGGCGGTATAGGCTGGGGCCATGGACGATGAAAAGGGCGGCTTCTGGGTGTTCGGCTACGGCTCGCTGATGTGGCGGCCGGGCTTCGCCTTCGCCGAGCGGCGCATGGCGCGGGCGCCGGGCTTTCGCCGCCGGTTCTGCCTGCGCTCGATCCGCTACCGCGGCACGCCCGAGGCGCCGGGCCTCGTGCTCGGCCTCGACCGCGACGGCGC
Source organism: Paracoccaceae bacterium (assembly GCA_007693835.1). GTDB lineage: Bacteria > Pseudomonadota > Alphaproteobacteria > Rhodobacterales > Rhodobacteraceae > Rubrimonas. Next base: position 34,016 of record RECW01000144.1, read on the forward strand.
GGCGGCCTGCGAAGGGATCGCCTATCGCGTGGCGGCCGACGGCGCGTCGGTGACGCTCGCCTATCTGCGCGAGCGGGAGCTGGTGACCTACGCCTACGAGGAGGCCTCGGCGCCGGTCGACCTCGACGACGGCCGGCGCGTGGACGCGCTGCTCTATGTGGTCGACCCGGCCCACGCGCAGTACGCCGGCGCGCTGACCCCGGCGGAGCAGGCGGCGATCATCGCGCGCGCCGCGGGGCCGGCCGGGCCGAACCTCGACTACTTCCGCAACACGCTCGCGCATCTGCGCGAGATCGGCGTGCACGACGCCGAGCTTGAGGCGCTGTCCGTGCTGGTCGGGCCCGCCTGAGCGCGCCGGGCGCTGCCCTCAGTGTCCGGCGTGGCCGTGGCTGGCGGCGCGCGGCCGCAGCGCGATCACCGGCGCCGCGACGGCGATCTCGCCGGCCTGCTCGAAGACCAGCGTCAGGGGCAGAAGGTCGCCGTCGTCCATCGGGCCGGTGAGCCCCATCAGCATCACGTGCAGGCCGCCGGGCTCCAGCGTCACCGTCTCGCCCGCGGCGATCTCGACGCCCTCGATCCGGCGCATCTTGGCGACGCCGTCCTCCATGATGTGCGTGTGGATCTCGACGCGCCGGGCGATGGGCGCGCGGGCGTCGATCAGGCGGTCCGCCGTCTCGCCGGTGTTGGCGATGCTCATGTAGGCGGCCGAGGCCATGGCGCCTTCCGGCACGGCGCGCGCGAAGACGTCGGAGATCAGAAGGCCGCCGGCGAGGGCGGGGCCTGCCGTCAGGGCGGCGGCGACGGCGCAGAAGCGGGCGATCACGGCGGGTCTCCTTTCGGCGTCACTCGGCGGCGAGCGCGCGGGTCAGGCGCGGCGCGTCCTCGGCGCCGGCGCGGCCGCGGCCCGAGAGCGAGGGATACGCCATGAAGAAGGCGTGGCAGTTGAAGGGCTCGGCGCCTTCGGGGGCGGCGGCGCGGGCGTAGCGGCCGTCGGGCTTCAGCACCCAGCTCTGCGCTTCGTCGCGCAGGTTGGCGGCCATCACCTGATCCATGATCTGCGCGTGAACGGTGGGGTTCTTGATCTCGACCAGCGTCTCGACCCGGCGGTTCAGGTTGCGGTCCATCCAGTCGGCCGAGGAGATGTAGACCCGCGCGCGGGACGACGGCAGGCCGTGCCCGTCGCCGAAACAGACGACGCGGGAGTGTTCGAGGAACCGCCCGACGATCGACTTGACCCGGATGCGTTCCGACAGCCCCTTCACGCCCGGCCGCACGCCGCAGATGCCGCGTGCGACGATGTCGATGCGCACCCCGGCCTGGCTCGCGGCGTAGAGGGCGTCGACGAGCTCGGGTTCGGCGATCGAGTTCACCTTGATCCACACCTGCGCCGGCCGTCCTGCGCGCGCATGCTCCGCCTCGCGCGCGAGCCCGTCGACCAGCGTGCTTTTCAGCGTGATCGGCGCGACGGCGAGGCTCTCGAGCCCAGAGGGCTCCGCATAGCCGGTCACGAAGTTGAACAGCTTCGCGGCGTCGCGCCCCAGCGCCGGGTCGCAGGTGAAGAGCGACAGGTCGGTGTAGATGTTCGCGGTGATCGGGTGGTAGTTGCCGGTGCCGTAGTGGGTGTAGGTCACCAGCCGCCCGCCCTCGCGCCGCACGACCATCGAGACCTTGGCGTGGGTCTTCAGGTCGAAGAAGCCGTAGACCACCTGCGCCCCGGCGCGCTCGAGCTGCTTGGACTGGCGGATGTTCGCGGCCTCGTCGAAGCGCGCCTTCAGCTCGATCAGCGCCGTCACCGACTTGCCGTCCTCCGCCGCCTCGCAGAGCGCGGCGACGATCGGCGAGTTCTTCGACGTGCGGTAGAGCGTCTGCTTGATCGCCACCACGTCGGGGTCGCGGGCCGCCTGCTGGACGAACTGCACCACCGTGTCGAACGACTCGTAGGGGTGGTGGAGCAGCATGTCCTTCCGGCTGATCGACGCGAAGATGTCGCCGTCGTGGTCGCGGACGCGCTCTGGCAGGCGCGGTGTGTAGGGCTTCCAGCGGAGGTCGAGCCGGTCGGAGACCACAAGCTCGTCGAGCGCGCGGATGCCGATCACGCCTTCGAGATCGATGATCTCCTCCTCCGAGACGCCCATTTCGCGGGCGATCTTGGCGCGCAGGCCCGGCGGCGCGTCGGCCGAGACGGTGACGCGCACGGCCTGCCCCTTGCGCCGGCGCTTCAACGCGGTCTCGAACTCGCGGACGAGATCCTCGGATTCCTCCTCCACCATCATGTCGCTGTCGCGCAGCACGCGAAACACCGCGCTGCCCGTGACGGCGTAGCCGGGGAACAGGCGATCGAGAAACAGCGTCAGGAACCGCTCCAGCATGATGAAGCGGATCGCCCCCTCCTTCTCCGGCAGACGCACGAAGCGCGCCACCTGCTGCGGCACCGGCAGCAGCGCGTCGAGGGGCGCGCCGTCGCGGGTGCGCGCCAGCGTCAGCGCGAGCGCGAAGCCGCCGTTGGCGATGAAGGGGAAGGGGTGCGCCGGGTCGATGGCCAGCGGCGTGACGACGGGAAACACCTGCTCGAGAAAGTAGGCCTCGCAGAACGCGCGGTCGTCGGCGTCGAGCGCCTCGGCTTCCAGCACATGGATGCCCTCCGCCGCCATCAGGCCCTTCAGCGTCGCCCAGACGCGCTGCTGGCGCGCCATCAGCGCGCGGGCGTCGGCGTCGATCAACGCCAGTTGCTGCGCCGGGGTCAGCCCGTCGTCGGAGGGTTTCTCGACACCGGCCCGCACCTGCGCGCGCAGGCCCGCGACGCGCACCGCGTAGAACTCGTCGAGGTTGTTGCCCGAGATCGACAGGAAGCGCACCCGCTCCAGCAGCGGGTGGTTGGGGTTCTCCGCCTCCTCCATCACGCGCCAGTTGAACGCAAGCCACGAGAGTTCGCGGTTGAAGAAGCGCGCGGGGGTCTCGATGTCGAAATCGGGCTCGACGGCGACCTCGGGGTCGACGGCGGCGTTGAGGAAATCGGCGCGCATGGGTGCCTCACGGGCGTTACGAGGACTTCAGTCTACAGATGGGGACGAATCCGGCAAACGCCCACGTGTCGCTCAGCCGAGCATTTCACCCGCAAGCTTTCGGGTGATGCGCCGCCCCGAGGCCAGCGACAGGGCGTCGAGCCGCGCGACCGCGTCTTCCGCGGCGGAGAAGCTGCGCTCGATGCGGGCGGCGAGGAAGGCGGGCGTGCCCGCTTCGTAGTTCAGGCCGCGCTCCTCGAGGTTTTTCGCGATCACCGCCGCAAGGAGGGCGTCGTCGGGGGGCAGCAGCCGCGCGACGGTCATGGCCGACAGGCGCGAGGCGAGGTCGGGCAGGCGGATCGGCCAGCGCGTCGGCGCGGCCCGTCCGGTCGCCAGCAGGACCGCGCCTTCGGCCGCCGCCAGATTCAGAAGATGAAACAGCGCCGTCTCCGCCGCCGCGTCGGCCCCCAGCCGATCGACGTCCTCCACCGCCACGGCGCCGGCCGCGACCAGCCTCGGCGCATCCGCCTCCCTCAAGCCGAGGGCCGGGACGATGGGCGCGTCCGTCTCGGCGGCGAAGACGTGGGCGAGGTGGGTCTTGCCGGCGCCCTCGGGTCCGATCAGGGCGAGCCTGCCTTCGGGCCAGCCCGCGCGGGCGGCGATCAGCGCGGCGGCGTCGGCGTTGGCGGCCGTCTCGATGAAGTCGCTGCGGCCGAGCGCGCGGCGGCGCGGCAGCGCCAGCGCCAGAGGTCGCTGGGCCGGGTCGATCATTCCCGTCGCTCCCGGTCGGGGTCGCCGGGGTTCCGCCCCGCATCCCCGAGATAGAGCGCGCCCTCGCGATAGCGCGCCAACCCGAGACGTGCGAGGACGCCGATGGCCGCGGCCGCCGGAGCGGCGATCAGCAGTCCCGTGAACCCGAAAAGCGAGCCGAACGCCGCGAGCGCGAACATCAGCCAGACCGGATGCAGCCCGATGCTGCGCCCCACCAGCCGGGGCGTGAGATAGTTGCCTTCGACCGCCTGTCCGGCGAGGAAGATCGCCGCCACCAGGCCCACAGACAGCCAGTCCCCCCAGAACTGGTCGAGGGCGAGCCCCATGGAGAGCGCGCCGCCGAGGAAGGACCCGGCGAAGGGAATGAAGCTGACGAGGCCGGCGAACAGCCCCACCACCAGCCCGAACTGGAGGCCGACCAGCCCGAGGGCGGCGGCGTAGAACGCGCCGAGGATCGCGCAGACCGCGAGCTGCCCGCGCACGAAGCCCGCGAGGGCCGTGTCGAGATCGCGCGCGACGGCGCGGATCGCGTCGGCGTGGCGGCGCGGCAGCCAGCCGTCGATCTCTGCGATCATGCGCGGCCAGTCCAGCAGCAGGTAGAAGGCGACGATGGGGGCGATCACGACGAGCGCGAGAAAGTCGATCAGCGCCAACCCGCTGGTGAAGACGCCGCTGACCAGCGCGCCGCTCCAGTCCTGCGCCTGCGCCTCCAGCGCCTCCAGCGCGGCGTCGAACGCGCCTTCCTCGGCGCCGAGGCCGTAGTCGCCGGCCAACCGCTCCGCGTGCCGCTGGGCGCTTGCGATCCAGCCCGGCATGGCGTCGATCAGCGCGCCGGCCTGGGCGATGACCAGCGGAATGAGCAGCACCAGCGCCGCCGCCGCGAGCGCCAGAGCGCCGAGCGCGATGGCCGACGCCGCCAGCGTCCGGCTCGCGCCGAGGCGCTCAAGCCGGCCGGCGAGGGGATCGAGCAGATAGGCGATGGCGGCCCCGGCGATGAAGGGCGCCGCCGCCCGCCCGACGAGCCAGAGCGCGCCGAACAGCGCGACCGCCGCCAGCGTCCACCACAACGCCTGCCCGCCTTTCGCCAACCGCGCCTCCCGCCGATGCGCGGGCACCGTGCGCGGGCGGTCGGCGGGGGTCAAGGCGGCCGCCCCTCAGGCGGCGTCGCCCATGCTCGCGGCGTCCCCGCCGCCGATGGCGGCGAAGGCGCGCCGCTGCTCGGCGATCCAGGCGCGGATGTCGAAGCGCGCGACCTTGGCGCGCAGCGCCGCCATGCGCGCGCGGCGCTCGTCCTCGGGCATGTCGAGCGCCTGATCCATCGCCGCGTCCATCGAGCGGTTCGAGAACGGGTTGGTGAGGATCGCGGCGTCCAGTTCGACCGCCACGCCGGCGAACTCCGACAGCACCAGCGTCCCGTCGCCGTCGGTGCAGGCCGAGACGTATTCCTGCGCGACGAGGTTCAGCCCGTCGCAGAGCGGCGTGATCCAGCAGACGTCCGCCGCCTGGTGATAGGCGACCAGCCGCTTGAAGGGAATCGCGCGCGAGATCAGCGCCACCGGCTGCCAGTCGAACCGCCCGAAGCGGCCGTTGATGCGGCCCGCGTGCTCCTCGATGGCGCGCTGCACCTCCTCGTAGACCGCCATGTTGCGGTTGGCTGGCACCGAGATCAGCATGAAGCGCACCTTGCCGACGAGATCGGGCCGCCGCTCGAACAGCCGCTCGTAGGCCAGCAGCGCCTCGACATTGCCCTTGGTGTAGTCGGTGCGGGAGACCGAGAGGATCAGCTTGCAGTCGCCGATCTCGGCGCGAATGTCGGCGAGTTGGTCGGCCGTCTCGTCATCTTCGGCGAGCGACGAGACATAGTCGACGTCCGTGCCCACCGGCCAGGTGCTGAGCGCCACGTCGCGCCCCTTGTAGGACAGCCGCGTCGGCGTCACGAGCTCCGACAGCGCCATGCCTTCGGGCGACATGTCGGCCACGGTCTCGACTTCCTCGGCGATGGTCGCGCCGACCAGCGAATGGGCGACATGGGCGAAGTTCGCCGCATAGCGGGGAATGTGGAAGCCCACCACGTCGCAGGCGAGCAGGCTTTCGACGATCTCCTTGCGCCACGGCAGCACGGCGAAGATGTCGGCCGAAGGGAACGGCGTGTGATGGAAGAAGGCGATCTTCGCGTCGGGCTTGATCTGGCGGAGATAGCCCGGCGCGAGCCAGAGGTTGTAGTCGTGAAACCACACCACGCCGCCATCCTCGACTTCGGCCGCGGCGGCTTCGGCGAAGGCCCAGTTCACCTCGCGGAAGGTCGGCCAGTCGACGGGGTCGTAATTGTAGCGCTCCTTGAAGGAGTGCAGGATCGGCCAGATCGCCTCCTTCGACGTCACGTGGTAGAAGCTCTTGACCTGTTCGGAGGTGAGCGCGAGGCGCGAGACGCGAT